>PMBV01000248.1 GCA_003153055.1 Myxococcales bacterium | reverse complement strand
GACCTCCTCGCAACCTACGCCGGCGGCCGCGTCGCCAAGGGCATCGACGTCGTGGTGCATCCGTGAGCCGGGAGCACTGACGCACCCCGCACGAGCGCGTCGCGTCCCTCTACCGTGAGCCTCTCGGCTCACCCACCCGGCCTTCCTGGCATGGAGATGTCCATGATTCGAACTCACTGTATGGCATTGCTGGTCCTGGGCACGACGCTCTTGGTTGGCTGCGGTGACGGTCGGACTCCGATCAGCCTCGGCGACCAGGTGACCGGACAGATCACTTCCGCCGACTCGTACTGGAAGAGCTGTGACTCGAGCAACTACTGCAACGAGGGATACTCCGACCGGTACGAGATCACCGTGACGGCGGGGAAGACCTATTCGGTCTCCTTCTCACAGGCGAGCGCCGGTCTTCAATTCGAGGACCTCGAGCACGGCCGGCTGACAGACACCTCCGGGACATCGTCGACATCCTCCCTGAGCCCTATCGACAGCCCGCTGACCTGGGTTCCGGCGAAGGGTGGCGTGAACCGCGTCGGAATCTACACGAGCACCGAGTACCTTCCCGCGTCCTACTCCTTCGTGATCACTTCGCGGTGACTCAAATGACGCCCATTGCCCGCGCGCTCTGCCGGCTGCAGCAACCCTCAGCCACCCGCGGCGAGACGCCCCAGGGGTGAGTCGAGCACCGAGTCGCAGGACCTCCTTCAACCGGTTGGCGAGATTTTGTCGGCGCTCGCGCCAGGCCGTGGCCGTCGGTTATCGGTTGCCCGGAATTCCCGGGTTGCTTCGGCTATCGGCATCGGTGCCTAGTGCAGGCTCGTGGTCTATTCGCATCGCCACGCCGCCCCTCTTGTGACCTTCCTCCACATACTTGTGAGCGGCGACGATCTCTTCAAGGGGAAAGACCTTGTCGAGTACTGGCGCCATTCTCTTCTCTTCAATCAGCCCGGTCAGAAGATCTAGCCGTTTGGACGAAAGTTGCAGAGCGCCGTCGTCGATCGACGCGAACTTCCCGTTCGCGGTCAGCGCCTTCTTGCACGCCTCTTTAAGCGGAGAGGTCTTTGCCTTGCCGACCGAATCGAGGACGAAGTCATATCTGACATTCTCATCCAGCGAATCGGTGGTCGTATAGTCGATCACCCGGTCGGCCCCCAGCGACTTGACGAAGTCAGCGTGTCTGCCGCTGCAGACGGCCGTTACATCGGCACCGAGATGCTTTCCGTATTGAACGGCGAGCGTCCCCGATGTGCCGGAGATGAGAATGTGCTGGTCCTTCTCGATGTTTCCCTTTTCCATGTACTGAAGCGCCAACGCGCCGCCGTACACCGCCGCGGTCGCTTCTTCAAAAGAGATGTTCGCAGGTTTGCGGGAGACGCACACAGCGGTGGAGTCTTTCTCTTTGATGCAGGTGTATTCGGCATAGGCGCCGAGACTGAATCCGGTCATGCCGTAGACTTCGTCGCCGGGCGAGAATCTTGTTGTCAATTTTCCGGCCGTTTTGACGATGCCCGAGAAGACAAGGCCGATGATCGACTTCCGGGGCCTGAGTATCCCGATCAGCATTCTCATCGGGATCATGAACCGAACAGGAATATCGGAACTTCTGATGAAGATGTCGCTCCGGGTGACGGCCGAGGCCTTGATCTCGACGAACATTTGGTCGTCTTGGGGAGTGGGAATGTCGGTCTCACCCAGCTGGAGCACTTCGGCGGGTCCGTACTTGGTGCAGAAGACCGCCTTCATCCTTCCTTCTTCCATGTCTGACCTCCGTTTGTATGGTTGCGTACCGTGCTGGATGTTTCTTCTATTGCCTTCACCCTCTTTGGTCGCCCAACAGCGACAGCTGCACGCCTTGCTGCAATGAGACGACGTGGGCCTCGGCCGCCTGGAACAGCTGCCGCACGTGGCGGTGGCACGTGAGCGCGATGACCTGGTGCCGCTGGCTGAAGCTCGCCAGCTGGCGCACCAGCCGCTCAGCTCGGTCGGCATCGAGATCGACCAAGACGTCGTCGAGCACCAGCGGCAGCCGAACTCGACTCTCGCCGAAGTCCTCCACGACCGAGAGCCGAAACGCCAGCAGGAGCAGCTCCCTCGTGCCCCTCGACAGGTGCTCCACCGACCACGGCGCGCCCTGCGCATCGTGGACCTGCAGGCTCTGGTTGGGCACGTCGACCGTCAGGCCCACGTAGCGCTGACCGGTCAGCTCGCCGAAGAAGCCCTGCGCCCGCTTGACGATGCGGGGTTGATGGGCCTGCTCGAAGCGCTGCCGTGCGCGCTGGAGCAGCGCCGTCGCCAGCGCCAGCTCGGCATGCTCCCGGGCCAGGTGGCCAACGCGCGCCAGCTGGGCAGCCTCTTCGAGCCGCAGCGCCGCCGCCTGAGACTCCGACTCCATCGCCTTGGTGCGTTCCTCGAGCTGGCCCAACTTCCCGGCGGCGCCCGTCATTCGCTCCTCGAGGCCGGCGACTGAGTGCCGAACGCCCTGGAGCGTCTGGCCGAGATCGCCTTCGCCGTCGAGGGCCCGGCGAGCCTCCTCGGGTGCCATCCCCGCCGCTGCCTCGACCTCGACGGTGAGCTCCCGGCGCCGCTGGGCTCGGCTCCGAGCCTCCAGCACCACCGGGGCCCTGACCCGCAGCGCCTCGCCGTCGGGCGCGCCCACCGCGTCGAGCAGCGCCCGCATCCGCCCCTCCACCTCGTACGCCTCCCCGTCGAGCCGCGACAGCGCCGCGCGCACCTCCTCCAGCCGCACCCGGGCCTGGCTCAGCGCACCGCGCTCCTCTTCATCGTGGGCGAGCAACTCGGTGAGCGCCTCGGCCAAGACGGCGGAGCTCGCCTCGGTGTCGAGCCCGAGCCGACCAGCCTGCTGGCCGAGCTCGCGGTGGGCTGCCTGCACCAACCGGCGGTCTCCCTCGTAGCCCGATACGTCGCGATGGAGATGACTCCACTCGTCTTGAAGTCGGGCCAGCTCACCCATCAAGTCGACCGTCTGCTGGGCGAAGAGCCCCAGGGGCAACCCGGCCACCACGGCTCGGCGGTCGACCTCCTCACGAAGCGCGTCGAGCTCAGCGGTGGCCGAGGCGAGACGTCGCCCCGCGGCTCCCTTCTTCTCGGCCACCACCGAGAGATCGCGCGCCAGCTGCGCCAGCTCGAGGCGCAGTCGCTCTTGGTGCTCGACGAGGTGCCGAGCCCGAGCGAGCTCTTGCGCACGGGTCGACGCCGCGGCTTCGGACGAGAGCCCCGCGGTGCGCGCCAAGGCGCATCGAGCCACCGTGAGGCCAGACATCTCCTGGCCCAGCACTTCGGCCTCCTCGCCCCACCCGCGTCGATGGCCGGCGATGGCCTCGGCCCGCTCCGCCGCGGCTTGCGCTTCAGAGCGCCTCGCCTTCAGCACCCAGGCCACCACCGCGAGCCCTGCGATGACGCCGCCCGCCACCGCCACCACGCCCACCGTCGGGTCGCTGAAGACCACCAGGCCGGCGACCATCAGCGCCAGGCCCACCAGCGACACCAGCGGCGCCCAGGTGCCCGGCCCGGCGGCCTGCGCAGGCGCGAGCTCGGCCGAGAGCGCCAGCCGCTCGCGCACAGCCAGCCGTCGGGCCTCGAGCTGCTCGAGCTTGAGCCCCAGGGCATTGAACTGCTCGAGCGCGTCGATGGCCGCGGCCACACTCTCAGCCGAGGGCGCCCCGGGTACGAGCTCTGCTTCCGCCGCTTCTCGCGACCGCGTCAGCCGCTCTCGCTCGAGGTCGGCCCCGGCCACGGCCTCCTCCGCGCGGGCCCGCTCACCGGAGACCCGCACCTCGCGATCGCGCAGGGCCTGGAGCTCGGCGATTCGCGACGCCCCCACATCGACCGAGGCGAGCCACTCGGCGCCCTCGAAGCGACCGAGGAGTCGGCCCAGTCGGGCCTCGAGGCTCCGCTTTCGCTCGAACAGCTCGACCTCTCGTGCCCCGAGACCCCGGGAGAGCGAGACGACCGCCTGCCACGCAGCGAGGGCTGCTCGGGTTTCGGCCAGGCTCCCGCGTTGGGAAGAAGAGGCCTCGAGAGCCCGGTGCGCGGCCTCGAGCTCGAGGGCCTGCGACGACAGGGTGCTGCGCTGGCGCGCCAGCTCGAAGCGGCGGGCCTCGAGGCTCTCGAAGCGTGGGAGCGCCTCGGGGCTGCCATCGTCTTGAATGACGTCGGCCCCCAGGCTGGCCAATGACAGGAGCGGGCCGCGGGCTCGCTGGAGCCTCTCGAGGTGCTGCGCCCGCCGCCGCAGCCCGTCGAGCTCGCCTCGGGTCTGCTCGAGCTCACGCTCCAGCTCACTCCGCTGGGTCACCGCCTCGAAGTACGCCTCCGGGCGCTGGGTGCAGGCGTCGAGACGGCCACGTGTCTCAGACAGGGCGAGGAGCGCCAGATTGAGGGGGCGCTTCTGGGCCCGCTCACCCCAAACAGCCGAGGCCTGGGCCGACAGTGTCGACAGGGCCTCGGGCAGGCGGTGGGCGCCTTGCATGCCCGCGGCGAAGAGCGCCTCCGACACCGACGACTCCGAAGCGAGCGCCTGGAAGTCTTGCAACTCGTCCACCGTGATGGCGAAGACCTGGTTGAAGAGCTCACGGTTGGCGCCCCCCAGCGCCGCCGACAGCGCCTCGGCTGGCACCGGAGCCCCTTCGCCGTCACGAAGGAGCAGCTCGCCTTCGACCCGGCGACGGCTCGCCGACCGCTGCACCACGAGGGTGCCCGAGGGTGTCTTCAAGGTGAGCTCACCACCGAAGGCATTGCCGCTCCTCGGCTCGTAGCGACGGGGCGACTGCCGTCGTTCGAAGCCGAACAGCACCGCGCGAATGAACGCCAGGAGCGTTGACTTGCCGACCTCGTTGGGGCCGACGAGCAGGTTGAGCCCGCGATCGAGCTCGATTTCCACATCGGAGAAGCGCCCGAAGCCATGGATGCGCAACGCGTCGATGGTGGTACGCCCGCTCACGGCTCGACCTCCAGGAGGAGATCGAGCGCTCGGCGGGTCGCGGCCTCGAGGGCCACCCGGCGATCGAGCCCGTCGGTCCTCGAGAACGAGAGACGCTCGTCGAGAAGCTCGAGGCCGGCGTCGTGCCACAGCGCGGACAACTCGGCGTCGGGCACGGGCCCAGCGAGCCACCGGGCCACCTCGGCCGCGAGCCCTCCGGCGGAGAGGACCTCGGCCAGCTCCCATGGGGCCGTGGAGGCGACCTCCACCGACTCCAACAGCCACGCCTTGGCCTCGAAGGCCTCGACCAGCCGCTCCTCGAGGGCCGACCGCGACTCGGCTCGGCCGAGCTCCCGGTGGAGCGGCGACCTTCCCGCCAAGGTCACCCGGAAGACATGCGTGTGAACAAAGGGCACGTCACCAGCCTCGACGGAGGCCTTGGCCATGACGTCGGCGAGCAGCGCCTCGATCGACTCCTGGCCCTCGAGGCCGACCTTGAGCCAGTGCCAGCGAACGACATCAGTGGCGAGGAACCGCGCCGTGGGTGGCCGCCGACCATCGGGATCGAGCTCGACCAGCAGACAGCCCCGGGGGCCGGCCTCGTTGACGTGGCGCCCCTGGGGGTTGCCTGGGTAAGCGGCCAGCCCTCTCCCGGCGGGAAAGGTCTCCATGGTGTGAACGTGGCCCAGCGCGAAGTAGTCGAGGTCAGCCTGGGCGAGATCAGCCACGGTGCAGGGGGCGTAGTTGGCGTGGGCGCGCTGACCGCCGACGTTGCAGTGGAGCAGCCCGATGGAGGGCTGGGGCCCTGACCGGTGGAAGAGGCGGGCGAGGTTTTCGGTCACCTCGGCTTGGGGGTGGCTGACGCCCTGCACGAGATAGCTGCCCGTGGGGCGGTCGACCTTGACCTCGGACCAACTGGCCCCGAAGGTGACCGACGACGGAGGCAACGCGAGGCGACTGTCATCGGGACCAAGGGGGTCATGGTTCCCCGCCACCAGGAACGAGGGAATGCCCGCCTGGTGGAGCCGATCGAGCTCTTGGCCGAGGTGGAGCCTGGCCCGAAGAGATCGATCTCTCCGGTCGAAGAGGTCGCCTGCCAGGAGCACCCCATCGACGGACTCTCTCAAGGCGAGGTCGATGATTCGGGTGAACGCGTCGAGGGTGCACCGCGCCACCTCGGCCGAGACCCCGCGGGTCTCCCGGAGCCCGCGAAAGGGCGTGTCGAGGTGGAGATCGGCCGCATGGAGGAGCTTCAGCATCGCGTGCGGCACCCTACCGGAAAGGTCTGACATTTCGCGGGAAGTCCGGCCTTCCAAAGCGGAGGCGCGAACGGCCAACATCGCCAAAAGCCGCGGCGGCGCGCTGACCCACTTTCTCGACGGGGTGCATCGTTCAGGTGGAAGCCGGACCAACCGGCGCGCTGAGGACCGAGGGTACGACGTGAGACAACGCACCAACCCTGCACGCAAGATTTTCACCCTCGCACTCCTGCCGCTCGGCGCTGCGTGTGGCTTGGGCTTCGCCGGTGACGGGGACCAGCTCATCGCCCGCCGCGACGCGGGTCACCCGAGCCCCGACGCGGCCGTGACGTTCGACGCCGGCCAGGTTCAGCCCGGACCTGACTCGGGAGCCGCCCCCGACGCCGGCCAACCGAGAGACGCGGGCCAACCGAAAGACGCCGGTCAGCCGCAGGACGCCGGCCATCAGCAAGACGGGGACTCGAACTTGCCGGCAGGCCCCTGCGACCTCTACGCGACCGGCAACACGCCGTGCGTCGCGGCCCACAGCACGACGCGAGCGCTCTACCGGGCGTACGGTGGAAATCTGTACCAAGTCCGGCGCGCCTCGGACAAGACCACCAAGGACATCGCCGTGGTGGCCCCCGGCGGCTATGCCGACGCCGCCGCGCAAGACGCCTTCTGCACCGGGACGACCTGCACCATCTCCATCATCTACGATCAATCCTCCAACGCGAACCACCTCACCAAGACTCCGGCCGGTGGCTGGCTCAACAACGGAGGCCTCGAAGCCGACGCGGCCGCCGCCAAAGCGAAGCTGAACGGTCACACCGTCTATGGCGTGTACACCACCATGAGCTGGGACAACAACGCGGGCTCGGTGGGCTATCGCAACAACCACACCAAGGGAGTCCCGACCGGCGACGACCCAGAGGCGATGTACATGGTCGCGAGCGGCAAGCACTACAACGGGTACTGCTGCTTCGACTACGGGAACGCCGAGACGAACAACAAAGACAACGGCAAAGCCACGATGGAGGCCGTCTACTTCGGCAACAGCACTCAGTGGGGCAGCGGCGATGGCAAAGGGCCGTGGGTGATGGCCGACCTCGAAGACGGCGTCTACGCTGGCGCCTCAACCGCCCCGGCCAAAACCAACACCTCCTTGGAGGTCGAGTTCGTCACGGCGATGCTCAAAGGGCACTCGGGGAACCGCTACGCCCTCAAAGGTGGCAGCGCGCAGTCCGGCAAACTCACGACGATGTACGACGGAACGCGTCCGCCGGGTGGTTACACGCCCCAGAGGAAAGAGGGCGCCATCATCCTCGGCGTCGGCGGCGACAACAGCCACACTGGAGAGGGAACCTTCTTCGAGGGGTGCATGACCGCTGGCGTCCCCTCCGACGCGACCGACGACGCCGTCCAAGCCAACATCGTCGCGGCGGGGTACGGCCGCTGACGTACGACCAGCGCCGGCTCACCGGCCACAGGGCTTCATCGATGACTCGAACACAGACACGGCTGTCTCCGTGAGCACCGCGCTGCAACAGTCGAAACGCTTTTCCAGGATGATCCTCATGCGCCTCATTCTTCGCCTCCCCATCGCTGCGTTGATTCTCCTGGTGTCCAATGCCTGCGGCCCCGCGGACACCGAGGTGCGAGACGGCGGACATCGCATCGATGGTGGTCACACCGGAGGAGGAGGAGGTAGCGGCGGCGGTGGCGGCGGCGGAAAGACGGGGACTGGTGGCGGCGGCAACAGCTCCCTTGGAGGCGGGACCGCGAGCGGAGGAGGCAGTGGAGGTGCGAGCGGTGGCGGCAGCGGAGGGGGCGGAGTGGGCGGCGGCGCCGGAGGAGGCGGCGGAGAGAGCAGCGCCGTCGACGCGGGCACGCCGAACGAGAGCCGGGTCTGCTCAAGCATCGCCAATGCGCCGCCGGGGGTCTCTCCCCTGCCCAGCGCTGACCAGGTCGCCTACCAGCGCACCGAGCTCACCGCGTTCATTCACCTCGGGCTCGCCACTTTCGATGGCTCGGAGCAGGGCAACAACGGGCCTGCGTCGTCGTTCAACCCGGCCAACCTCGACGCCACTCAGTGGGTGAAGGCGCTCAAGGACGCCGGGTTCCGCCAGGCCACCCTGACGGCCAAGCACAGCACGGGCTTCTGTCTCTGGCCCTCGGCCTACACCGACTACTCGGTGAAGGGCAGCCCGTGGAAGAGCGGCCAGGGAGACATCGTGAAGGCCTTCACCGACGCGATGCACGCCGCCGAAATGCGCGTCGGCATCTACGTTTCGCCCTGGGACAAGAGCTACCCGAGCTCGAAGCAGGACTACGAGACGTACTTCAAGAACCAGCTGACCGAGCTCTTGTCCAACTACGGGCCGGTGTACGAGGTGTGGTGGGACGGGTTCAACTCGCCCAAGAACCTCGACTACAAGAGCCTCATCAAGCACGTCAAATCGCTTCAACCGCATGCCCTGGCCTGGGTCGGCCCGGAGATCGCCACCGAGGGAGCCGAGCTGCAATGGATCGGCAATGAGAACGGGCGGGCGAGCCGAACCACCTCGAGCGTCGGCTCGGTCCCCAACGGAGGCCCGTCGAGCGCCTGGTATCCCTTCGAGACCAACGTCTCGGATCGGGTCCCCAACTGGTTCTGGCACCCGAACAACACCGTCATGTCGCTGGCCGCGATGCAGACCGCCTACTTCTACTCGGTGGGCATGAACACCACGTTCATGTTCAACATCCCGCCCAACACCTCGGGGTTGTTCGACACCCCAGACCTCAAGCTGCTCAAGGACTTCGGGGCCTGGTACGCGACGCTTTACAAGAACAACTTCGTGAAGGCGCAGCCCGCCACCGCCGATTCCACCTGGGCGAGCAGCGGCTTCGAGGCGGC
>PMBV01000365.1:15584-36582 GCA_003153055.1 Myxococcales bacterium | reverse complement strand
ACTGAGCGGCCGGAGCCCGGGCCCAGACGAGGCGGTCAACGCATCCTTCGACCCCGCCTGGTTCCACGCCTTCCCCACCTCGCTCGCCCACGACGCATCGGCCTTCGCTCCCACCGCCTCGGCTCCCTTTCTCGGCCTGGGCCTCTTGCTCCCAGCGGTCGCGAGAGACCAAAACGGAACCCCACGCTCGGCACCCGTCGACCTCGGGCCCTTCGAGCTGCCATGAGTACCTTCGCCGGCGTCCTCGTCGAAGCTCCGCGACGGCCACCCTGGTACCTCGCCCCCTTCCTCTGGCTCACTCGCACGATGACGGGCAAAGACCCGCTCCCGGCGCGCCTGCTCACCTGGTTCCCAAAGGGCGCGATCGGCGCTGGCGTCTTCGAGGTGACCGCCGCCGGAGCCCCGACGGACCTCGACGGCCGCACACTCGCCGTGGCTCGCATCGTCTCCAGCGCCGTGGCGGGCTGCCCGTTCTGCCTCGACATGAACGCCGCCACGTACCAACGCGCCGGCCTCTCTCTCGCCGACCTTCAGGCCGCGGCCTCCTTGGACGCGAACCGCTGGAACGCACTGGGCCCACGCGAGTCGACTGCCGCGCGCTACGCCAGGGCGCTCTCGATGACACCGGTGGAGCTCGATGAGGCACTGGCCGCCGAGCTCAAGGCGACGTTCGACTCCCGGGAGCTGGTGGTACTGGCCTCCACCATCGCTCAAGTGAACTTCTGGTCGCGCTTCAACCAGGGCCTGGGTGTCCCGAGCGCCGGCTTCTGCGCCATCTCGTACCAAGGCGAGTGAGCTGGGGCATGAGGGCGGACGAGCCCACGCTCAGGCGCGAGCACGTGCTTCGCGCTCCAAGCGCGGCCTCAGCTCGGCAGCCAGGCGATCGATCTCCCCGGCGAGGGAGCGGCCCTCGGCGAGCAGCCCACGCTTCAGCGCCCCACCCCGCCCCAACTGAAGGAAGACGCGGGCGTCGTGGAGTGCCGAGCCTCTCCGCTCGAAGTACCAACGGGTGAACACGGCCAGCGTCGGCACCGCCAAGAGCGCGCCGACCGCCGCCCAGGCCCCGCCCCAGAGGCCCGCCGCGCCGGTCAAGAGCCCCCACCACGCCGGGGCGATGACCATCGCAGCCAGGAGCTTCACCGTCGACTCCACGTCGTGGTCCTCGTGGCGAGCGTCGGCGAGGCGGTAGGGGAACTGGTAGGGCAACCAGAAGAGCACCAGCCCCAACACGAAGAACGGGAGTCCCAGCAGCCAGGCCAGGTTCCGCGCGATGAACAGCGCCACCGTGGCCGGGTGGTAATGGTACGTCAGCTCCTTGGGCGTCACCCGGAGCAGCCCGAGCCTCTGGCGAAACGACGCGATGTCTCGCTTGAGCCGTTCGAAGCGCGCCGGCTCCTCTTCGCGCACCAACGCCATGCCCCGGGCGAAGGCCCTCTGGCGCTCGGCGCTCCCGGCGTCGTCGTCCTTGTCCTGAGCGAGCGCGTACAGGGCCTCGGCGGTCTCGACGATGGGCAGGTCCTCCCAGCGGTCGAGGTTCAGCGTGACGGTCCACAGGGCGTCAGCGATGGCCGCGGTGAGGCGCCGGGCGGCGGCGTGGGCGTCTTCACCCTCGCGCTCCATGAAGGCGCGGGCCTCGAGCGCCGGCCCGACCTCGACGTGCACCCGGCTCTTGAACAGGCTCTTCGCCTCGTAGGTGAGGCCCACGGGCACGATGCGCACCGGCGCGCCCCGACGCGTCGCCTCGAGCGCCATTCGCGCGGCGCCCGTCTTGAGCTCGGCGAGCTGAGGCTCGGAGTGGCTCTTGCCCTCGGGAAACAGGGTGATGGCGCTCCCCGCGACCAGAGCGTTGACCGCGGCCACCAGCGTGCCCTCGTTCTGGGCCGGGTTGTTGCCGTCCTTCTGGCGGTACACCGGCAGGGCCCCCATGGAGCGGAGGATCCACCCCAAGAGCGGCAACGCGAACAACGGCGCCTTGGCCAGGAAGGTGATGGGCCGCGTGGCGAGCGCGAAGACGAGCGCCGGGTCCACCAGACCGTTGGGGTGGTTGGCCACGTAGACGACGGCTCCATCGAGGGCGAGCCCGCCAGCCGGGTCTACCGGAGACTCCACCCGGAAGAACAGCCGCAGCGACAGACGCATGACAGCCCGAAAGAGGCGATAGAACATGTTCCCTACGAGGGTGGTTTGTCGGAGCGATCGAGAAAGCGCTCCGGCGGGTGGTAGCCGTTGCGCTCCAGCCGTCGGGCCTCGATGAGCTCCGCCGCGCGCTTGAACAAGTCCGCCAGACGCCGAAAGCCGGCCGCCGCGCGGCGCTCGGCCCGGTCGATGCGCTCGCGGCGCGCCGCCTGGTTGTTTTCCCGCCGAAACAGAAAGAGGGCCATCCGTCGGGGGGATTTACCCCGTCCACTCGACGTTGGCCACCAGCGGGACATGGTCCGCCGATGGGGCCGACACCCTTCGCGAGGCCACGGCGAGGTGCTATTGGCCTCGCCCATGCGAATCGGTTTCGTCGGCCTCGGTACCATGGGCGCCCCGATGGCGCTCAACTTGAAGAAGAGGGGCGGCTTCGACGTGGTGGTGTGGAACCGCTCCGTGGGCAAGGCCAAGGCCCTCGAAGCCCAGGGCCTCGAAGTAGCCAAGAGCCCGCGGGAGCTGGCCGCCCAGACGGAAGCCTTCTGCACCTGCCTGTCTGATCCCTCCGTGCTCGAGGCCGTCGCCCTGGGGCCCGAGGGCCTCCTCGAGGGAGCGAAAGCAGGCCAGCTCTTCATCGACTTCTCCACCGTGTCGGTGCCCCTGGTGAAGAAGCTCTCCGAGGCCTTCACCACCAAGTCGGTGGACTTCGCCGACGCGCCCGTCACCGGCTCGAAGGTGGGCGCCGAGCGAGGCACCCTGGTGGTGATGACGGGCGCCAGCGCCTCGACCCTCGCTCGCGCCACACCCATCTTCCAGGCCCTCTCCGAGAAGGTCGTCCACTGCGGGCCGGTGGGCAGCGGGACACAGGTGAAGCTCGCCGGCAACGCGCTCATCGCCTCGATGCTCCAGGCGTTCAGCGAGGGGCTCCTGCTCACCACCCGCGCCGGAGTCGACCCGAGGAAGCTCATCGAGGTCATCCAGGCCTCGGGCTTCCGCTCGCCGTACTTCGACTTCAAGGGCCAGGCCATCTTGAGCCGCGACTTCACGCCCCACTTCACCGTCGATCTCATGCACAAGGACCTTTCGCTCTTCCTCGAGAGCGCCGCTGCGCATCGAGTGCCCACTCCGAGCGCGGCCTCGGTGAAGGAGACCTACAACCTGGCCCGCGCCGCCGGGAAGGGCGACAAGGACATCGGCGCCGTCATCACCGCCTTCGAAGAGCTCGTCGGCCAGCAGGTCGGCTGAACCGTGAACCGCGCGCTCCCGCTGCTGGTGGGCCTGGTGGCCGTGCTCGGTGGGTCGTTGCTCTGGGCTCGCTGGTGGGTGAACAGCGTCGAGCTGCCCAAGACGGCCATGGCCGAGCCGATGGCGCTCCCGTCGCCACTGCCGCTCCCTGTGGCCCGGCCGCGGTCGCCCGTGGTGATGGCGCCACCCCCATCAGCCATCACGGTGGATGGAGGGGCGAGCGTCACCCCCCCGGTCGTCACGCAGCTCCTTCCGCTGCAGCAGGCCACTCCGCTCGCCGCGCCGGAGCCGCCTCCACCGTCACCAACGGACCCGGTCTCCGAACCGCCCGAGTTTCGACACTTGAGACGACTGCGAGACCCAGGCGCCCGCACTCGCCTGCCGCCGCCGAACAACCCGCGCATTCAGCTCGAGCCATACCTTCGGCCCTGAGATTCCGCTCTCATCGGAGGGCCCTTGACTCGAGCGGTCGACGCTGCATTTTGAGGGGAGCCCATGATGCTCCTTCTGACGAGCGCGGCGGTCCTCCTGGGGGTGACGATGATGAAATGGCCGCCCCCGTGGGCCCCCGACTGGAGGCAGGCGCTCGGGCGGCTGGGCGTGACAGACCCGCGGGTGCTGGCGGTGATGAGCCGGGTGCACCGCGGCGAATACCTCCCGTGGGAGACGCAGGGGCACGAGCTGGAGGATCGCCCCCTGTATATCGGCTACGGGCAGACGACCAGCCAGCCATCACTCATCGCCGAGATGCTCCAGGCGCTGAGACTCGAGCCAGGGGCCAAGGTGCTCGAGGTGGGCACCGGCTGTGGCTACCAGACGGCGCTCCTCGCCGAGCTCGGGTGTGAGGTCTACAGCATCGAGGTCGTCGAGCCGCTCTCAGCGCGGGCCCAACGGAGGCTGACGCGCCAAGGCTATGAGGTGCACCTGAGGGTGGGCGACGGCTACCTCGGCTGGCCCGAGGAGGCGCCCTACGACGCCATCGTGGTGTGCGCCTCGGCACCACGGATTCCGGCGCCGCTGGTGGAGCAGCTCCGCCCAGGTGGTGGGCTCGTCATACCCGTCGGTGAGGCCCTGGAGCGCGTCACCAAAACCGACGATGGGCAGGCATGCCTCGAGCACCTCTTGCCCGTCACCTTCGTGCCGCTGACCGGTGCGCTCGCGGCGCGCGACCGAGATGAGGAGCGCAGGACCCCCAAGGCGTGAGCACCCGTCGGTGGAGCGTCGATCCGCTGGCCCACGACGCGCTCTTCACCGTGACGCTCAACGAGAGATTAGGGCGCTGGTCGAAATGGCGTCGCCAGGGATCGGCGTCGAGACGCCCGGCTGGCGAGGCGCGAGGAGGGAGCATACCCGTCGGTACGTGACCGACGAGCAACGAAGCCAGCCGGGATGGATCGGCGCCGAGGATGGCGAGGCTGTTTCGATCATCGCCCTTACCCTCGAGCTCACCTCCGAGGCTCGTCGCCACATCGGCCAGGGTGAGGGAGACGGAGCTGCGCCGGTTCAGTTCGACTGACGAACCGAGCCCACTCCGGAGACGCGCGAGGTGACGGTGGGTGCGCCTCGGTACAGCACCGAGCCGGTGCCGCTGATGACGGCGTCGAGGGAATCAGCGACCGAGACCTCGGCGCTCCCTGTACCCGAGACGTTGACCTTGGCGGTGCGCAGCGAGAGACCAAAGGCATGGAGGCCACCAGTGCCCGAGAGCTGGAAGCTGCCGGCGCTGCACGTGCCGGTGAGCGTGACGGAGCCAGTTCCCTGGAGGTCGGCGTTCACGGTGGTGACGGCGAGCGCCGCCTCCACTGAGCCGGTTCCATCGACGTGGAGGCCGAGGGTCTCGACCGTGAGCGGCGCCGGGTCGGCCCAGAGGAAGCTCCCGGTTCCGCTGAGGCTCACGTCGGTCGGGGCGTCGGGCGCCGACACCTGAACCTTGATGCCGTGGGTGGGAGCGAGCGTCGCGTTGCCCGTCGCCGGGTCGCGCTCCTCGACGGTGAGCGTGTCGCCCTTCACTTCGACAACGACGTATTGGAGGAGGTTGTCATCGGTGGTGACGGAGATCGACCCTTCACCGCGAACCAGGGACACATCGGAGATGCCGCGCAGGTCCACCGCGTGGAACGAGGTGAACGCACGGGTCTGGGTCTGGAGGCGGCCGGAGCCCTGAACGAAGTGGCAACCACTCACGGCGAGGAGCAGCGAAAAGGCGAGGGAGGTGCGCATGGTATTCAGTCAGTTGCCGCTGGGGCCCGAGACGATCTCAGCGCCGCCGGCCCTCTTGGTAGGTCGTCTCGAGCTCCACCTTCCTGCCTTCGCGCAGCACCACGCCGGTCACCGTCTCTCCGGGTTTGGCCTGCATCAGCACGAACATCAGGTCCTCCACCGAGCCGATGTCGAAGCGCCCCAGCTTCACGATGATGTCGCCTCGGCGCATCCCCGCCTTGTCTGCTCCGCCGCCCGGCCGCACGTCGTCGAGCAGCACGCCTTTGACACCTGGAGGAGGCCCACCGTAGTTGGGCACCGTGCCCAGCGACGCGTTGAAACTCCGGGCGTCTCCTCGGCCTGTTGGCGCCGGGCGCTTGGAATAGGTGAGCGTGGTCTCCGACGCGGCGTTGGCGATGGCTTCGACGATCTCGGCCACCCGCGCCATGCCTCCGGCGTTGAGCTTCTCCGGCGTATCGGACGGCTTGTGGTAGTCGCCGTGGGCCCCAGTGAAGAAGAAGAGCACCGGGAGCCCACCGGTGTAGAACGGCGTGTGGTCCGAGGGCCCATAACCATCGCCCCCGGCCTTGCACTCCACCCTGGCCGCGGCGCACGCCGGCTCGATGAGCGCGGTCCACTCCGGGGCCGTCTCGGCACCCAGCACCGAGAGTGTATTGCTCTTCATCCGTCCGACCATGTCGAGGTTGAGCATCGCCACCGCGCCCTTGAGCCAAGCGGGTTGTGCCTGCACCAGCGCCGCCGAGCCGAGCACGCCCTCCTCCTCACCCGAGAAGGCGGCGATCACCACGTCACGGGTCAGAGAGCCGCGCCGTTCGGAGAGTGCCCGGGCGATCTCCAGCAGCGTTCCAGTGCCGGAGCCATTGTCGTCGGCCCCCGGGTGCACCACGTGCTTGTCGGGGGTGAGCGAGTTGGGGCCGCCGTAGCCCAGGTGATCATAGTGCGCGCCCACCACCACCGCGCCGTCCGCCTTCTTCCCCCCCGCGGGAATGACGCCCACCACGTTGAACGCCTCGGTCCGCTCGAAGGCGAGCTCGACGGTGACTCCGAGGTCCACGCGCTTCTTGGCCTCCAGCGCCTTCCACACGGTGGCCAGCGCCGAGCGCTTGACGACCACCACCGGTATCCCCGAGTCGCCCGATGCCTCCGGCCGGAGCAGCGTAGGCAGCGCCGCCTCTGACGGGAGCTCGGGAGACGGCACCGCCGAAGCCACGGGCCAGTCGACCACCACCAGCGCCTTGGCGCCCAGCGACCGGGCGACGAAGGCCTTCTTCCTGAGGTCACCGGCTTTGCGTTGCGCCTCGGGCGTGAGCAGCTTCTCGCTCTCGGGCACGAAGCGACGGGCCAGCACGATCTTCCCCTTCACGTCGAGCCCCTTGAAGTCGTCGAGGCCCAGCTCCGCGTCTTGAATGGCCCAGCCGACCAGCACCGCCGCCGCCTTCACAGCGCCCTGAGCGCTCCAGCCCATCGGCACGAAGTCGGCCGAGGCCACCTGATGCCCCGCCACCGTCAGCTTCGTCGAGGGCTTGGCGGTCACCTTCGTCGTCACCTGAAAGGGAGCTCGATACGTCCCCTTGTCTCCGGCGGGCACCAGCCCGAGGGCCTTGAAGCGCTCTTCGAGGAAGGCGCCACTGGCCTCGAGCCCCACAGTCCCCACCCCTCGGCCCTCTCGCCGCGGGTCCGCCAGCCAGGTGACGTCGGAGAGGATGCGCTCGGCCGCGCCGTCGACGGGCTTCGGCGACCCATCGACCCAACGAGCGAGGAACAGGTTGGTGTCCGACTTGCCGGCCGGGGTCATGCGGTTCGAGGCGAAGATGAGCCACTTGCCGTCGGGAGAGAACATCGGGAACCCGTCGAAGCCCTTGGTCGCGGTGATGCGTTCGAGGCCAGTCCCGTCGACGTTGATGGCCCAGAGGTCGAACTCTCGCCCCTTGGGGTCTCCGTAGTTGCTCGAGAAGATGATGCGCTTCGAATCGGGGAAGAAGTACGGCGCGAAGGACGCCGCGTCGAGGTACGTCACCTGCCTGGCCTCGGAGCCGTCGGCATTGGCGACGTAGAGCTCGAGCTTCGACGGCCGCACCAGCCCCTGCTTGAGCAGCGCTTGAAACTCCTCGAGCTCCTTGCCGGGCTTCGGCCGCGACGCGCGCCAGACGATCTTCGAGCAGTCGGCGTTGAAGAAGGCGCCTCCGTCGTAGCCCGGAGAGAAGGTCAGCCGCTTGACGTTCTTCCCGTCGGCGTCCATGCGGTACAGCTCGATGTCGCCGTCGCGCACGCTGGTGAAGACGATGGAGCCGTCCACCGGGCACACGGTCGCCTCGGCGTCGTACCCCGGCGAGTCGGTGAGCCGGGTGAGGCCGGTGCCGTCGGGCTTGGACTTGAAGATTTCATACGAGTCATACAAGGCCCAGACGTAGCCCTTGCTCATGTCTGGCTTGGGTGGGCAGGCGTCACCTCCGAGATGCGTCGAGGCGTAGAGCACCTCGGCGTCGCCCTTGAGGTAGTGGGAGCAGGTGGTGGCGCCCTTCCCGGTCGAGATGGGCGTCAGGGCCGGCGTGGTGAGCCGCCTCCCTCCGTCGAACAACTGCATCGAGTAGATGCGATCGCAGCCCTCGCTGGCCGGGCGGCGCTGGAGTGACACGCGTGTGCCGTCGAAGCTCCAGTAGGCCTCGGCGTTCTCTCCGCCGAAGGTGAGCTGCTCGAGGTCCGCCAGGTGCGTCTCCTCGGGCAGCCGCACCGCCGCGGCCGGCACATCGTGGACGACGGGAGCGGTGGCGCACGCGCAGACGATGGACAGGAGGGCAAAGCCAGAACGAGGCATGGGCCCATTCGTACCAAATACACAGGCGAACGGACACCTCGAGGCGTCTGCTCAGGCACTGGCTGACTTCAACGCACCACGACATCGGCTCGAACCACAACCACAGCGCAGGTCGAGGTCGGGGACCTGGCCGCCAAGACAACCCCTCCCGTGAATGGGAGAGGGTTGGATGATGATGCTCATTTCCTATTCGGCACTCTAACGCCCGCCTCGATGCGAGCCCTTGCTCGAGTGCTTGGGAGCGCGATCGAGCCGAGCGGCATGGGCGCTCACGAATGGGTTGGAGGAGGGCTTGGCGACCGGCGGCTTCTTGGTGGGAGCGCTGGCCTTGCTGGGCGTGGCGGTGGCTTTCGTGGTCATGAAACACCGTACCCTGTTCGGGGAAGGCGCGCCCGGCAGAGGTGCCCGAATGGACAGCCCGGCGGAATCGAGGGCCTCACCGCAAGACCGAGACCTCGACCCGCCGGTTGAGGGCCCGCCCCTGAGCGCTGGCGTTGTCGGCCACGGGGCGCGCTCGCCCAAAACCCTTGGCCTCGAGGCGCTTCGGGTCCACGCCATGCTTGGTGAGCCAGTCGACGACGGCCTTCGAGCGCCGCTGCGAGAGGTCAAGGTTGAAGGCGTCGGTGTTCGTCGAGTCGGTGTGCCCTTCGATGAGGAGCCGCACCGACGGGTCTTCCTTCATGGCTGCCACCAGCTCCTCGAGCGCCGGGCCCGAGTTGGTCAACGGCACGTCGGAGGCCGAGGCGAAGTGGATTCCATAGAGGACCGCCCGCCCGCTGGTCTTGAGCAGCCGAGACAGGGTGCCACGCTTCTGGGGAGTGCAGACCGGCGGGGTGTCACTCTTCGGCCCGGTCCAGAGGCCTGCGAGCTGGCCGTGCTCGTACCAGACGCCCCAGAGCTGCCCGTCGGCGCGCACCGCGAAGGTGGCCGTGCCCTCGCGCACTCCCGACTCGGCGTTGTCCTCCTGCCAGGTCACCCGCGCGATGCGTCCCTCGACCGAGCCCCAGATGAGCGAGCTCTTCGCCGCGTAGTCGTAGCACCCGTAGATCGACGTGCCGTCTTGGATGATCTTCAGCGCGCCGTAGTTGGTGGCGAAGTCTCCCCCGAGCTGTATCGGCGGCACCGTGCCGAGGCGCGAGCCGAGCAGGTCGACCTCGGCGATCTCGGTGTACTGGGCGTTGCCGTGGTTCGACGTGACCACCAGCTTCACCTGCTTGGCCTTGATGCCCTTGAGCGGGGAGCTCGCCTTGGCGAGCCTGCCGACGTTGAAGGAGCCCACCTTGGTGAAGGCCGCGCCCTCCCGCTCGGAGACGAAGAGGTCGACCGTATTCGCGGAGATGCCCGGGTAGCCGTCTTCCTGAACGTTCTCGGTGGAGATGACGAAGGTGTCGAGCTGCCAGGTGGTGTCGAGGTCCCACACGAAGGTGCCACCGGTCGGCGCACCGTCGGCCGAGCACCAACCGAGCAGCGGGTCTCCGTCGGCGAGGTTCCAGGCGCTCCAGCCGCCGACCTCCGAGCCGTAGCTGCCCGACTCGGAGACGAGAATGGCGCCGTTGTCGAAGTCGAGCGCGTCGAGCCGCTCGGCCTTCGGCGCGGCCGGGCCTGCGGTGAGGCTGAGCAGTGTCAGGGCGGTGAGCATCTGTTCCCTCCTGTGGAGGCGGGAGCTTATACGCGGCTGCGATCGGCTCGCATGTTCGGAACACTGAATGTTCTCGATATGCGGCGCATCCTCAGCGGCCGCTCCGCGGTTACGATGCCTCCATGTCGGTGGAACAGCCTGCCTTCCTCTCCGAGATCGACACCCTCATCCGGGCCCGCTACCCACTCCTCTACCTGGTCACCTGGGAAGAGCAGCGGGTGGAGACGATGCTGGCCGACATCGCCCAGGCGCACGGCAAGGAGCTGCTCGACTGGTCGGTGACCCGCGGGCTGCGGGTGCTCAAGGGGACGGCGAGAGGGGCGATTCCCGAGGAGACCCGCGAACCGCTCGCGACGCTCCTGGCCATTCCCAAGCTGCCCAACCCGGCGCTGGTGCTGCTGAAAGATTTCCACAGGCACCTGGAAGACCCGGTCATCGTCCGCGCCCTCCGCGAGCTCGGCACCACCCTCAAGTCCGCCTTCACCACCGTCATCGTCACCGCCCCCCGACTCACCCTGCCCGAAGAACTGGAGAAGGACGTCTGTGTCATCGACGTCCCGCTCCCCAGCCGAGAAGACTTGATGCGGCTGCTGCGCGACATCGCCCGCGTCGTCACTCGCACCAAGCGCGCGAAGGTCGAGCTCTCCAACGAGGAGGCCGAGGCCCTGGTGGCGGCGGTGCACGGGCTCACCCTGTCAGAGGCCGAGAACGCCTTCGCCCGGGCCATCGCGCGCGACGGCCGGCTGGCAGTCGACGATGTGAAGCTGCTCCTCGAGGAGAAGAGCCAGGTCATCAAGAAGAGCGGCGTCCTCGAGTACCACGCCGCGCTCGACACCCTGGAGGATGTGGGAGGCCTGACCCACCTGAAGCGGTGGCTCGACCGCCGGCGCCACGGCTTCTCGGAGGCCGCCCGCCGCTTCGGGCTCCCCGAGCCTCGGGGGCTGTTGCTGCTCGGGGTTCAGGGCTGCGGCAAGAGTCTCACGGCCCAGGCCATCGCGGCGTCGTGGCGCATGCCGCTGGTACGCCTCGACATGGGGCGCATCTACAGCGGCCTGGTGGGCTCATCGGAGGAGAACCTGCGCAAGGCCATTCGCGTGGTCGAGTCGCTCGCCCCGGTGGTGCTGTGGGTCGACGAGATCGAGAAGGGCCTGGCGGGCTCCAGCGGCTCGGGAGACGCGGGGGTCTCGGCCCGGGTCTTCGGCACGCTCCTCACCTGGCTGCAGGAAAAGCGCGCTCCGGTCTTCGTGGTGGCCACCGCCAACCGCATCGACATGATGCCGCCGGAGCTGCTCAGGAAGGGCCGCTTCGACGAGATCTTCTTCATCGACCTCCCCACCGAGGCCGAGCGCGCCGACATCTTGGCCATTCAGCTCCAGCGTCATCACCGGCACCCGTCGCTGTTTCCCGTCGCCGAGCTCGCCGCACAGACCCAGCACTTCAGCGGCGCGGAGCTGCAGCAGGTCGTCGTCTCGGGCCTGGCCGACGCCTTCGCCGATGGCGTCGAGCTCGAGCCCAAGCACTTGGTCCTCGCGGTGTCCGAGACGACGCCCCTGGCGGTGACGATGGCCGAAGACATCGCGCGACTCAGAGACTGGGCCAAGACACGCACCCGGCCGGCGTCGTGAGCGACAAGCGGTCCGTCTCGTTACACAATGGCCCAATGGATCCGCTCCGGCGATTCGAGAAGATCGAGGGCGCGCGAGCGGAGCGCGAGGCGGAAGAGCCAGCGCCACCGGCCGACCTCCAGCGCTTCGAGGAAGCCCCAACCCCCAGAGCCGAAGCCCCCACCGAAAGCCCGGCGCCCCCACCGACGCTCGAGGCCCTCATCCTCGTGTTGCCCACCCTGGAGTGCCCAGCGTGCAACGGCGAGAACAGCAAGTTTTCCCGCGCCTGCCGCTTCTGCCAGCACCCGCTCGACGGCGACGACGCCTTGGCTCACAACGCCAGGCGGCTGGAGGAGCAGGAGGTCCAACGCCTCAAGGCCGAGGTGGAGCTTGAGCGCCGGCTGGCCCGCTCGGTCACCCCACAGGCACCGCGGGCAGCTCCACCGCCGACGTTCGGGCGGCTCCCGCCACCGCCGGGAACCCGCCTGACAGTTGGCCTGGGCGCAGGGCTGGTGCTGACGGCGCTGGTCTCGGGCTCATCGTCCTTCTCGATGCTCTGCATGCTGGGAGCGCTGGGCCTCGGCGCCTGGAAGGTGCTCGGCTCGCGCGAGTCGTAGCTCGGAGCGTCGGTCGGGGAGTGCCCCGTCCCCGCGAGGCTCGAATGGTACCATTGGTGACATTGCTGGCGACCCTCGCTCATCGCGCCCCATGGTCGAGGGGCTGGTCGGGCTCGCCCATGAGAACGGGCAAGCATCCCGCCGGCCTCATCAAGGCGCTTCTCTCCGCCTCGCCCTCGCACTGGTGGGAGCTCCTTCTCGGCAAGGGCGTCTCCTGCGTGTCTTGAATTGGGCAGGATGGCCCAGAGGAAGATGGGGGCGTCTGGGGCTGGGCCGGTGGGCGATCAGATCAGCCCCACTGCACGGCAAGGAGTGACCCGACTGAGGGCAGGTCCCCAGCGATATCACCAATGGTTATATCCAGGCGTGCCCTGCCGGGCAGCGCTCCTGCTCTCCACTTGGGTTCCCCAGAGAGTCCCACCCTCGGCCCGAGGGGCTGGTCGGGCTCGCCCGGAGCCCCAGGACCTGCGGCCGCCGCCCAGCCTCGAGGCCAAGCTCGCCTGCGCCTCCTACGAAAGCAGCCCGGCCTCCTCACTCCACCGTCACGCTCTTGGNNTGCGCGGCTGGTCGACGTCGGTGCCCCGCAGATCCGCCACGTGGTACGCGAGGAGCTGGAGCGGCACGGTGGCGATGATGGGCGCGATGAGCCCAGGCGCGTGGGGCATCTCGATGACCTCGTTGGCCAGGGACGCCGCGTGAGAGTCGCCGGTCTCCACCACGGCGATGACCTGACCCCCGCGGGCCCGCACCTCCTCGATGTTTCCGATGATCTTCTCGTAGTGCACCTTCGGCTCTCGGGGCGCGATGACCACCACCGGGAGGTTCTCGTCGATGAGGGCGATGGGCCCGTGCTTCATCTCGCCGCCAGCGTACCCCTCGGCGTGAATGTAGCTAATCTCCTTGAGCTTGAGCGCGCCCTCGAGAGCCACCGGGTACATCGGCCCGCGCCCCAGGAAGAGAAAGTCGCGAGCGTGGAGGAACTTCTTGGCGACCTCCTTCACCTTGGCCTCGGTCTTCAGCACTTCTTCGATGAGCTTGGGCACCTCGGAGAGCTGGGTCAGGTGCTCCCTCGCCGCGTCGGCGCTGAGCGCTCCGCTCGCCCGCCCGAGCTTCACTGCCAACAAATACAACCCAATGAGCTGGGTGGTGAACGCCTTGGTCGAGGCGACGCCGATCTCCGGCCCAGCGTTGGTCAGCACCGTGAAGTCCGCCTCGCGCGTGATGGCTGAGCCGACGGCGTTACACAGCGCCATGGTGGTGGCGCCACGAGCCTTCGCCTCGCGCATCGCCGCCAGCGTGTCGAGCGTCTCTCCCGACTGGGTGATGGCGACGGCGAGCTGGCCGCTCTTCACCAGCGGGTCACGGTAGCGAAACTCACTGCCCAGCTCGACCTCGACCGGCAGCTTGGAGAGGGTCTCGATCATCCACCGGCCAGCGAGCCCCGAGTGGTACGAGGTGCCACAGGCCAGCACCCACACCCGCTGCATCGCACGGACCTGCTCGTCAGGCATCGACCAGCCGTCGAAGTGCACCGTGCCTTCGCTCCTCAGCACCCGGCCCCGGAGCGTGTCGGCGGCGGCCCGAGGCTGCTCGCAGATCTCCTTGTGCATGAAGTGCTTGTGGCCACCCTTCTCGGCCATGCCGGGCGTCCAGTCGATGCGCCGCACCGGCCGCTTCAACGGGGCGCCGGCCGCGTCGAACAACTCCACCTGCGTGCGCCGGAGCACCGCCAGGTCGCCGTCCTCCATGAAGATGACGTCGCGGGTGTGCTCGAGCAGGGCGGGCACGTCGGAGGCGACGAAGTTCTGCCCTTCCGACAAGCCCAGCACCATCGGCTGAGACACACGGGTGGCGATGATGGTGTCTGGGTCCGACGCCGTCACCGCCACCAGGGCGTAGGTCCCCCGCACTTGGGACACGGCCGCGCGCACCGAGTCTTTCAGCGAGCGCCCGAGCCGCTGCTGCTCTCGAATCAGGTGAGCGAAGACCTCCGAGTCGGTCTCCGAGGCGAAGACGTGCCCCTTGGCCCGGAGCGCCGCCTTGAGCTCGAGGTGGTTCTCGATGATGCCGTTGTGCACCACCGACACGCCCTCGAAGGTGTGGGGGTGCGCGTTCTCGTCGGAGGGCCTCCCGTGCGTCGCCCACCGGGTGTGCCCGATGCCGAGCGTTCCCTTGGGCACCTCGACGGCCACCTTCCCCTCGAGGTTCCGCAGCTTGCCTGTCGCCCGCACCACCGTGAGCGCCCCGTCGTGAACCAGCGCCACGCCGGCCGAGTCATAGCCGCGGTACTCGAGGCGCTTGAGGCCTGCCACGAGAATGGGCGCTGCTTCCTTGTCACCGACGTATCCGACGATCCCGCACATGTGAATTCTCCGTCGCCTCTTCGCCCGATCGACCCTGGCCGTCGCGAGGCGTTCAACGTGTACCCAACAACCTCGGACCCTTCCACTTCCCCATGCGGGCGCTAGCTCCCCTTGAGCCCAGCCAGCACCTTCTTGCGGCGTTCGGCCCACCCCTCCTTCACCGTCTGTGGCGTACGAGAGAGAGCCAGGGCCTGCGCCGGAACATCCTGGGTGATGGTGGAGCCTGCCGCGATGAAGGCGCCGTCGCCCACGGTCACCGGCGCGACGAGCTGCGTGTCTGAGCCGACGAAGACGCCGTCACCCAGCTTGGTGAGGCTCTTGTTCACCCCGTCGTAGTTGCACGTGATGGTGCCCGCTCCGATGTTGCACTTCTCGCCGATCTCCGCGTCGCCCAGGTAGCTCAGGTGGCCGGCCTTGGTGCCCCGCTTGAGGTGGGCCTTCTTCGTCTCGACGAAGTTGCCCACGTGCACGTCCTCGTCGAGGCGAGTGCCGGGGCGGAGCCGCGCGAACGGCCCCACTTGGCACCTGGGCCCCACCACCGCCTCCTCCAACACCGAGTACGGCTTCACCTCGGCCTCGTCACCGACGGTGGTGTGCACCAGCACAGCCCCCTGCCCGATGGAGACGGCGGCGCCGATCTCGCACTCCCCTTGAATCGACACACAGGGGCCGATGATGGTCTCGGGGCCGATCTCCACGCCCTCGTCGATGAACGTGGTGGGCGGGTGCAGCAGGGTCACCCCGGCACGCATGTGCCGCACGTTGATGCGAGCGCGGAGCACCTCGGCACGCTCGGCCAGCTCGGCGCGGTCGTTCACCCCGACGGTCTCCTCGGCGGGCGCGTCGACCGTCGCCACCTCGCCCTTGCGCGCGGCCTGCTCGATGATGTCGGTGAGGTACAGCTCTCCCTGGGCGTTCTTGGGCGTGAGCTCAGCCAGCGCATCCCAGAGGAACTTCGAGTCAGCCACGTAGATGCCTGCGTTGACCTCGGAGATGGTGCGTTGATCCACCGTGGCGTCTTTGTGCTCCACCACGCCCATCACCCGTCGACCGGGGCCGCGAAGCACTCGCCCGTAGCCGGTGGGGTCTTTGAGCTGGCAGGTCACCATCGCCAGCGGCCCCTTGCCCTGGGCGTAGGCCGTCGCCAGCCGCCGCAACGTGTCCTGCGTCACCAGCGGCACGTCTCCGTAGAGAATGAGCACGCCGCCGTGAAAGCCCGCCAGCGCCTCACGGGCGGCGGCCACCGCGTCACCAGTGCCCCGCTGCTGGGCCTGGGTGGCGAACGTCAAAGGTTGGCGAGAGAAGAGCGTGGTCAACGCCTCCTTCACCGCGTCGCCCTGGTGGCCCACCACCGCCACCACGGCTTGAGCGCCCAGCTCGAAGGCCCGTGACATCGGGTAATACGCCAGGGGCCGACCCAGCAGCGGGTGCAGCACCTTGGCCCTGTCCGATTTCATGCGCGTGCCCTTGCCCGCGGCCAGCACGACGGCCGCCAGTGGTTGAGTCATGAAACGCCGATTTGACAGACGGCCCGTCCGTCGGTCAATGGCAAGAACCACCCCGGGCATCCTTCCGGGGGGCTGACATTCCGCCGATGTCGCACCGCGTCGACGGTCGTGTTAGGGCAGGACGATGGACGTGCTGGAGCAGCTGGTCTCTCTCTTGGCGCTGGAGAAGCTGGAAGAGAACCTGTTCCGCGGGCAGAGCCAGGATCTCGGCTGGGGCAGGGTCTTCGGTGGCCAGGTGCTGGGTCAGGCGCTGTCGGCGGCGGTGCAGACGGTGCCAGCCGAGCGGCACGTGCACTCACTGCACGCGTACTTCCTGAGGCCGGGAGACGTGAAGCGGCCCATCCTCTACCAGGTCGACCGCATTCGCGACGGCGGCAGCTTCACCACCCGGCGCATCGTCGCGGTGCAGAACGGGGCGGCCATCTTCAACATGGCGGCGTCGTTCCAGGTCGAGGAGCCGGGTTTCGAGCACCAAGACGAGATGCCGTCCGCGCCGGCGCCAGAGACCTTGCCGGCCGATGCGGACCGCTACAAGCCGCACCTCCACAACCTGCCGCCCAAGATGCGCGACGAGCTGATGGCCGTGTGGCCCATCGAGCTCAAGCCGGTCGAGGTGGAAGACGACCCCATTCACCCCTCGCCCCAGCCACCGCGGCGAATGGTGTGGCTCAAGGCACGGGGCCAGCTGCCGGCCACGCCGTCGCTCCACGCGTACCTCCTGGCCTACGCCTCGGACTTCTCGTTCATGACCACCTCGCTGTTGCCCCACCGGCGAACCTGGCTGACGCCGAAGCTGCAGCTCGCCAGCCTCGACCACGTGATGTGGTTTCACCGGCCGCTGCGCATTGATGACTGGCTGCTCCACGTGATGGACAGCCCGTCGGCGAGCAGCGCCAGGGGTCTGGTGCGCGGGCGGGTGTTCGACCGGGCCGGGAGACTGGTCGCCTCCACTGCCCAAGAAGGGCTCATTCGCGAGGGCCCCTGAAGTTGGGCGCCGCTCGCCCCGACCAGGCCGTGACTGCGCGTCGAGCTCGTAGCCCCGCTCGTCCTCTCGTTCGTCGCCCGAACCCGCTCGCGACGCTCGGCAAGCTCCAGACGCCGGCTCGAAAAGGCGGCTCTTCTTCCTTGCTCTCCAGTGGCCTCGCCAGGAGTATCACGCGTGGGTAGACTCCCGACATGGGACTCTCTCTTTCACGCAAGCCTGATGCGGTCGCGTGGAGCATCGAGGATGTGCTCGAGAGAGTGAGGGAGGGGCAGATCAGGCTTCCCGAATTCCAGCGACTCTTCAAGTGGGAAGCGGACGACGTACTTCAGCTCTTCGACAGCATCGTACGTGGTTTTCCCATCGGGACTTTGCTCTTCTGGAAAGGACCGACGCCATCGAGTCTCGAGGGCAGGCCACTGGAGAGCCGTCCACCGTTGGCTGGTGGGAAGGCGACAGAGCTTCTCTGGGTTCTTGATGGACAGCAGCGCCTGACGTCACTCGCGGGCGTTCTGCTCGCATCTGGCGTGCCCGACGATGCTCGCTTTCGCATCGCCTTCGCGCTCGACCGAGATGAGCTCCTCAAAATAGGCCCCGGAGAGCCTTGGCCGGAAATGGCCCTTCCTCTCGCTTACGTCCTCGACTCCGTCAATCTCATGACGTGGATAGGCGCGAAACGCCCAGCGCTTGACGATCGCGTTCAACGACGCGCGCTCGAAGTCGGCAAGGCCATTCGAGAATACCGGGTCCCAGCGTCTATTGTCGTAGCGGAAGCAGAAGAGACGGCCCGGCTCATCTTCGACCGCACCAACGCTACGGGCAAGCGCCTCACGAAGGCCGATGTCTTCAAGGCGCTCCATGAGGGCCTTGGCGCGCAGCAGCCGAGCTCCCTCGAGGGAGTCGAAAAGAGCGTTGAAGACCTCGACTTTGGGCCGCTCCGCGACACCCTCTTCCTCCAGGCCGCCGCCGCGGTGGCTGGGCTGGATGTCACCAAGATGGATCACGAGGCGCTCTCGAAGCCCGAGCTTGGGTCGGCGCTCCCGAGTACGGCGGCTGCGTTGCGGAGGGCGCTGGTCTTTCTTCGGAGTGACGCGCACATTCCACACTCAGCCTTGCTTCCCTATGGCTTCCCTGTGGTTGCCTTGGCGCGCTTCTTTCATTTCTTCCCAGCCGCGAACCGTCGCTCCCGCGAGCTCCTCTCGCGATGGGTGTGGCGTGGTGCGATCTCGCAGAAGCACTGGACGCACGAGCAAGCCTATCTGCGCGAGACGTTGCACGCGATCCAAGGCGCCGACGAGGAAGCTGAGATCCAGAACCTCCTCAGGTTATTGCCGAAGCGACCGCCAGACTTTGAGCCGGCCGAATACAACCTGAGGTCGGCGCACACCAAGCTCCATCTGCTCGCGCTCCTTGACCTCAGGCCGCGTGATCTGGCCACTGGAGAGCCGCTCGACGGCGTCGGGCTCATCGCGATGGAGGGCTCGGCGGCGATCCCTCTCCTCAGCGCGGAAACAACCGGTGACGCGGAGGAGGACGCCGCGCGCGCGTCGGTGTTTGGACGAGTCATCCAGAGACCTCTAGGTCACGAGCGGCTCCTGGAGCTCCTCGGAGGCTTGTACGCAGACGACGAAGTCCTCGCCAGTCTCGGCCTCGACCGCGACGACGTCCGAGCCGCCCGCGCGCGCGAAGCGGTGCCGTTCGCCGCTCGTCGTGCGCACAGGCTCGCGACGCACGTCCGCGAGTTCCTCGACCGGCGAGCCCGCTGGACCGCGAGCGACCGGCCTTCACTGAATTCCATGCTCGTGGAGGACTCGCCGTGAGCGAGCGGTCGTCCACTCCGGGCGAGCTCGCCATTTACCTGGGCGATGAACTGATCGGCGACCTCGTTCTCCTTGGGGACGACGTCACCGAGTTCCGGCTCCATGGAACGTACCGGGATCTCCCACTCCGGCCGATTCTGGGCCAGGTCTTCGAGGACGACCTGACCGCGGTGCATCGAGCGCGCATGCGGCTGCCAGCCTTCTTCTCGAACCTGCTCCCCGAGGGACGGCTGCGAGAGCTGGTCGCAGCACGGCTGGATGTCGCGCCCGAACGCGAGTTCTTCCTTCTCGCCCGTCTCGGGGAGGACCTCCCAGGCAATGTGCGAGCAGTGGTTCAGAGCACGCCCCCCGAGGACCACGCGGCCCCCAACCTCGGTGAGCCTCAGGTGGCCACCACCCCTTTCAAGTTCTCTCTGGCCGGGGTTCAGCCGAAGCTGTCGATGGTCCGCGAGGGCCGAGGGATGACCTTGCCTGTCAGCGGCCGCGGCGGCGACTGGATCGTCAAGCTTCCCGGTAGCCGCTTTCGAGGCGTGCCAGAGAACGAGTTCGCAACGATGAGTTGGGCTGCGCGCGTTGGTATCGACGTCCCCCCGGTGGAGCTCATCCCAATGACGGAGGTGCGCGGCCTCCCACCGGGCTTGGAGAGCGAAGACGGAATGGCCCTGGCGATCCGGCGCTTCGATCGACCTTCCCCGGGCCAACGCGTTCACATCGAGGATTTTGCTCAGGTTCGCAACGTCTACCCAGATTTCCGCGCGAAGTACGGGTCCACGAACTACGAGACCATCGGCAAGACGATTCTTCACATCGCAGGAGCGGCGTCCTTCGAGGAATTCATCCGGCGGCTCGCGTTCATCGTGGTGAGTGCGAACGCCGATGCCCACATCAAGAATTGGTCGCTCATCTATCCCGATGGCGTCACGGCCCGGCTCTCCCCTGCATACGATCTTGTCTCCACCATCGAGTTCATCGATCCCGACGAACTTGCGCTCAACCTCGCGAAGACCAAGGCCTGGGACAAGGTCTCGCTGGAACTCTTTGCATACTTCGCGCAGCGGGTTGGTGCAGACCCCGGTGCGGTGACCGAGCTCGTTCGCCAGGCCGTCCGGCGGGCCCTCGATGAGTGGGAGGCGATTCGCCGCGCCTACCCGGTCTCGCGTCTGCTCGCCGAGCGTCTCCAGGCGCACTGGAGTCGAGTGCCCCTGGTCAGCGAAGTCCGCGGCGGCTAAAACGGCACCGACTGGACGCCCGGGCGGAGGACCCGGCCGACCTCCCTGAGCCCCTGCACCATGTCAGGCCAGAAGTGGATCGAGTTCACGGTGACGACCTTGTCGAACGAGCGGCCCTCGTAGGGGAGCGCGCTCGCTGAACCCATGGTGAGCGAGACCTGCCCGCTCTGGACCCTCGCCGCGTTTCGCTGGGTCGCTTGCCGGACCATCAGCTCGGACGAGTCGACGCCCACCACCTGGCCACGGCCCACCCGCTCCGCCATCTGGCGGACGAGCTCCCCCGGGCCAAAGCCGATCTCGAGCACGCGATCAGCCGGGTCGAGCGCGAGCAGCTCGAGCGCCCAGTCACTCAGCGGTCCGTTGGTGGCGAGCATCGCCCGCGCCGCGAGCCTGCCGAGGAGCCCCTTCGGGTGGGCGAACGGGGCGGCGAGGCGCTCCCTCAGGGCGCTCATGGCGCCACCGCCTTGCGAAAGACCAGGGCGTAGGCCGGGAGCGGCCACAACCCCGGGTACCGATCGATGCTCGACACCGCCTCGAGGCCGGCGCGGCTCACCTCGCTCAGCACCGCCTCCCGGTCGACGCCGTGGCCGCTTCGGAGCTTGGAGCTGCTGTACGCGGCGAGCCAGACCGTGGGCGCGAAGTCCACCACCACGAGCCGCCCGCCCGGCTTGAGCGCCTTCACGATGCCCGCCAGCGTCAACTCAGGCTGGGTCAGGTGGTGGTAGACGCCGCGCATCAGGACGGCGTCACAGCACCCAGGCGAGAGCCCAGGGGTATCCTCGCTGGCCGTCACCAGGGTGACATTGCGCAGCCCTTCGGCGCG
>PMBV01000365.1:0-15564 GCA_003153055.1 Myxococcales bacterium | reverse complement strand
CTCTGCATCACTCACCCGGTGCGTGCACCCGGTCAAGGACAGGAGGAAGACAACGACTGAGCGCCTCATGGTGGACTCCTCTGGAAATGCGATGAATGTTTCTATAAAATACGACGCATTATTCGTATTCAGCAATTCGCATTCAGGAGACGGTCAGCGATGGGCAAGAGCAGGGCGCGAAGCACACGGAAACAGCCAAGCCAGGAGCGATCTCGCCAGACGGTGGCCGCGATCCTCCAGGCAGCGACTCACGTTTTTTCGAGTGAGGGCTACGGGGCAGCGACGACCGCTCGCATCGCCGAGCGGGCGGGCGTGTCAGTCGGCTCCCTCTACCAGTTCTTCTCGAACAAGGAGGAGCTGCTCCTGGCGCTGGGCCTCAAGCACGTGGAGGAGAGCCACGCGTGGATCGAGCACGCGCTGGACGACGAGGCCCTCGGCGGGCTGTCCCTCGAGGAGCTGGTCCGCACCTTGACGTGGAAGATGATCGAACTGCACCAAAGGGAGCCGACGCTCCACCGCCTCCTGTTCCAGGAAGTCCCCCGCCAGCAGCTCATCACCGAGGCGAAGGCGGCCAGCGACCGCGCCCTGCTGAGGCGCTTCGAGTTGATGCTCCGAAGTCATCCGGAGGTGCGCGTACGCGACCCTCGGCTCACGGCGGCGCTCGTGGGCCAGGTGCTCGAGTCTCTGACGCACTGGTTCGTGCTCGAAGCGAAGGAGCCGTCCGGCGAGCGTGGTGCCTTCGTGGGCGAGGTCACTCTTCTGCTCTGCGCCTACCTCTCGGCGAGGGCCGGGCGCAAAAGCAGACCGCCCAGAGCCGACACTGCCTGAAGGTGAGAGCGAGCGCTTCGCCTCCACCCGAGGCAAATTGAGGACGCATGGCGTTGCCAGCCTCGGTCCTCAAGATGCGCGAGCTCCTGTTGCGCGCGAAGGTGGTGGATGAGCCCCAGATGCGCTCCGCCTTGGCACGGGTGGAGCAGTTCGGCGGCCGTCTGCGCCGGGTGCTGGCCGACATGGGCCTGGTCGATGAGGAGCAAGTCGCAGAGGCCATCGCCGCCGCGCTCCGGCTGCCCCTGAAGCTCGGCGCCGCGGGCCACGCCTCGAGTCCGCCCGCGAGCAGGTGAGCTTGGGCGATGCCCTGGCGTGCTACACAGGCGCCCATGCACCGGATTCTCTGGCTCACGGCCCTCGTGGGCACCTCCGCGCTGGCAGCCCGACCCTGGCCCGGAGGCGCGGTCGCCGCGGCGCACCCCCTGGGCTCGGCGGCTGGCCTGGAGATGCTCGAGGCGGGCGGGAACGCGGTCGACGCGGCCGTGGCGGCGGCCTTCACCATGGCCGTCGTGGGGCCGTACCACTCGGGCCTGGGAGGCGGCGGCTTCGCGGTGGTGCACCTCGCGAAAGACGGCTCCGAGGTGGCGCTCGACTTCCGTGAGGTGGCTCCGGCCGGGGCGAGCCGAAACATGTACATCGTCGACGGCACGCTCGCACCCAAGCTGGCGACCGATGGCGCGCTGGCGGTGGCAGTACCCGGGGCGGTGAAGGGGTACCTCGAGCTCCACGCCAAGTACGGCCGGCTCCCCCGGGCCCGAGTGCTGGCTCCGGCCATCCGCGCGGCGAGGCAGGGCTTCGTCGTCAGCCCCAAGTACGTCGACCTGGCCACCAAGCGCGAGGCGTGTCTGCGCTCGAATGCCGAGGCGAGCCGGCTCTTCCTCCGGCCCGGGAAAGATGGCGTGCCCGCGCCGCCGCCCATCGGCACGCGCCTGACGCAGCCCGAGCTCGCCAACACCCTGCAGCTCCTCGCGACCTCGGGCCCGGCCGGCTTCTACTCGGGGCCCGTCGCCCGCGCCGTGGCGAGCACCGTGAAAGGCCTCGGCGGCATTCTCACGACCGATGACCTGACGGCCTACGCCACTCGGTGGAGGACCCCGCTCGAGTCTCACTACCGGGGCCATCGCTTCGTGACCATGCCGCTCCCCAGCGCGGGAGGCGTGGGCATCGTCGAGACCCTCGGGGTGCTCGAGTCCCTCCAGGTGCCGGGGCCGGCGAGCCACGAGGTCGCGGCGGTGCACACCTTCATCGAGGCGCTCCGCCGGGTGCACGCCCAGCGGGCCCAGCTGTTGGGAGACCCGGCCTTCACGCCGCTTTCGATGACCGAGCTCACCTCTCCGGCGGCCATCGCGCGGTTGGCCAGCGACATCGACCCCAAGCGGGCGACGCCCTCGAGCGCGTTGGGGCCCAAGCAACTGGAGGCATCGAGCACTGACGGTGGAGAGAGCCCCAAGCACACCACCCACATCTCGGTGGTGGACGCGCAAGGCAATGCCGTCGCGCTGACGACCACCATCAACTACTACTTCGGGTCCTGCGTGGTGGCGAAGGGCACGGGGGTGTTGCTCAACGACGAGATGGACGACTTCGCCATTCGGCCCAACGCGCCCAACGTCTTCGGACTCGTGGGAGGCGAAGCCAACGCCATCGCCCCGGGGAAGATTCCGCTCTCGTCCATGTCACCCACCCTCGTCTTCCAGAAGGAGAAGCCCCGCGAGGTGATGCTGGTGGTGGGCGCTCCGGGTGGATCCACCATCACCACCACGGTGCTCCAGGTCATCTCCAATGTCGTCGACGGCCACCTCGACGTGGTGCGCGCTGTCGGGGCCGGCCGCCTTCACCACCAGTGGTTGCCCGACGAAGTGTGGGTCGAGCGGAGCGCGCTGGACCCCTCGACGGTCTCGGCGCTCGAGGCCATGGGCCATGTGCTCAAGCCTCACGGCGACTGGGGCGACGCGGAGGCTGTCCTGGTCGACCCGAAGACGGGCCTGCGCACGGCAAGCTCGGACCCCCGAGGCGAAGGCGCGCCATCGGGCCAGGACAATCCTCGGTGATTGCCAGGAGACCGGCCGTCGCTCCCCGGCCAGACATGGCATGATGCCTGGCCGACGATGCGACCGACACCTGCCCGCGGGAGCTCCCGAGCAACGCCTGGGCTCATGCTCGCGCTCGGGGCCACGCTCGGGTTGCCGAGCTGCTCCCCGAGCGAGCTCGACGACTGGAGCCCGCGCCGGTCGGACCCCGTGCTCTCCTCGCAGGTCGACGCGGCGACCACTTCGGTCTTCCTCCTCGACCTCCGCTTCGACAACGACACGGCCGCGGTCTGCTCGGCGGTCCTCGTCTCGCCCCAGGTGCTGCTGACCGCCGCGCACTGCGTCGAGCCGGCGCTGCACTCCGCCACCTCCGTGACGGTGAAAGCCACCAACACGCTCGACGACTCCATGCTGACCCAGTCGGACTTCATCGCGGTCACCACGGTGGCCCGTCACCCCCAGTGGAGCGCGGCCGACACGCTGAGCCCGTACGATGTGGCGGGTCTGCTCCTCGCATCGACCCCGGCCGCGACGCCAACAGTGCTCCTCCGTATGCTCCCGTCGGGGCTGGTGGGCCATGCGCTGCGAGTGGTCGGCTACGGTCGCACCACCGCTGGCGTGGACGACAGCGGCACTCGCCGCTCGGGCCCCGCGACCGTCACCCAAGTCACCCCTGACCTGCTCGAGCTCGGCGTCGCTGGAGACGAGGGAATCTGCGGCGGAGACTCGGGGGGGCCGTCGTTCCTCACCGGCAGCGACGGCGTGGAGCGAGTGGCGGGCATCCACTCGGCCACTCGCTCCTCGAGCTGTGGAGCGGGCAATGACATTCGGGTCGACGTCCGCCTCGACTTCATCGACGGCTTCATCGCCACCAACGACCCGCCCAAGTGTACCGCCGATGGGCGCTGCGCCACCGGGTGCACGACTCCGGACCCCGACTGCGCCTGCCCGGCCGACGGAGTCTGTGCCTCGGATTGCACACCGGTCGACCCCGATTGCCTCCTCGACGGCGCGGTGTGCCAGGCGGCGGCCTCGTGCGCTGGCCGCCAATGCGTGGCCGACAGGCGAGGCTTCTCCTACTGCTCACGGCCGTGTGTCGTCACCGCCGACTGCCAGCTCGACATGACGTGTGTCGAGCGACTGTGTCAGGTGGAAGGCGCCCACGCCTCCGCGACGGGAGGCTGCGCCAGCACCGCCGGCGGCTCGGCCCCGCTCTTGGCTTTCCTCTTTGGCTGGCGTCGGAGGCACCGGTGCTCGACCCACGCGTCCACCCTGCGTCACTGAGCCAGCAAGACCTCGAGACCCTGCGCTTCTTCGGCGTCGACGCCGTGGTGCTGGTGTCAGACGCCACCGTCCACCCGGCACAGCCCGAGGCGCTCTTCGCCCACTTCGAGCACCTCCTCGGCGTCGAGGTCCCGCGTTTCGAGCGAGCGGGCTTCACTGCTCGGGTCGCGCTGGGCGTGCACCCAGCGGTTGTGCCTCGCCGTGGCCTCTCCCACGTGCTCGAGACGCTCCCCACTTACCTGAAGGGAGGCAAGGTGGCCGCGCTGGGCCTGTTGGGCCTGGCCCACGGCACCGAGCCCGAGGTGGAGGCGCTCCTCGAGCAGCTCTCGCTGGCCCAGACGCTGGGTCTGCCGGCGCTCGTCACCACGCCCCACCGAGACCGAGAAGCCGTCACCCGGAGGTTGTTGACTGTCTTGAAGGACGCCCAGGTGACCCCGGAGAGAATCCTCATCGACGGAGCGGTGGGGCGCACGGTGCGCACCATTCGTGAGCTGGGGTACTGGACTGGCCTCACTTTGCACCCCGAGCACCTCACCGCCGAGAAGGCCGTAGCGCTGGTGCGCTCGCTGGGCCCCGAGCGACTGGTCCTCGACACGGCCACTGGCGATGGGGCGAGCGACCTCCTGGCGCTGCCGAGGGCCGTGCACCTCCTCGAGCGCGCGGGGCTCACTCGCGGCGTCATCGGGCGTGTCTCCCATGGCAACGCGGCGGGGCTCTTCGGACTGTCGCGATTGCCTCGGCCGCACCCGACGGTTTTCTGAGACCGCACCACGGTTTTCTGAGACAGACAAAACGAGCCGCGGAGCATTGACGCAATGACCCGGCGAGCCACCGCAACGCATCAGTACGGTCGAGGTGGGCGTTCTCGCTCGCTCGGGGCCGGAATGGCGAGCATCTATTCAGACGCACAGCTCGAACTCGATTGACATCTGGAGTACCTGAAAATGAGAAAGCTATTCGTCATCGCGACCATGTTTGCGCTCGCCGCTTGCGGCAAGAACAACGGAAACGAGAAGGCCGATGGGGGCGACTCCATTGACCCAACGGACATCGTCCAGCAGCCCACCTTCGCACCGCCGGGTGGCATCTACACCACGGCCCAAACCGTCACCATCTCGTGCTCGACGCCTGGCTCGACCATCTACTACACCACCGACGGCTCGGCCCCCACGACGGCCTCAACTCGGTACACGGCGCCCATCTCCGTCACCTCCTACCGAGTCCTCAAGGCCATCGCGACCGCCCCTCGCTCCACTGCAAGCGACGTCTCCAGCGCGAGTTACGCCTTTGACACCCAGGCGCCCTCGACCGAGGCGCCGACCTTCTCTCCTGCCGGGGGAAGCTATGCCTCCAGCCAGTCGGTGACTGTCTCGTCGACGACATCTGGAGCCTCAATTTACTATACAACCGACGGATCCAACCCAACCACCGCGTCGACCCGCTACACCGGACCGATTGCCGTCGCCCAATCGCAGACGCTCAGGGCCTTCGCGACCGGCACAGGTCGGTCTCCCAGCGCCGCCGTGAGCGCCAGCTACGTCATCGGCGGAACCGTCAGCTACACGGCGGCGTGCGCCGCGTTCGAAGCGGCATCGGTCGCCCTGTACGCGAGCTGCTTCCACGCGAACCCCCTCGACGCTCAGGGCGATGACACGAGCAGCTGCGCCGCGGTCCAGAAGGAAATCGACAAGGGGTTGATCAGCTACGACGCCACGAAGGGTGCCGCCTGCATCGCCGCCCTCGGCACCTTGCCCTGCGACTTCATCTTCGGCCTGGCCTCGGCCCCTGCTGCCTGCGCCGCGATGCTGAGCGGTAAGGTCGCCACCAACGGCAGTTGTTACTCCAGCGTCGACTGCCAGGCCGGCTTCTGCACCTCCGAAGTGACCACGACCTGCCCCGGCACATGCAAGCCCTTCGGCGCCGACGGCGCCTCCTGCGCCGACGATGCTCCGTGCGGGTCAGGCTTCGAGTGCTTCACGGGCGCTTGCAAGGCGCGATCCGCGGCGGGCGGAGCGTGCCCGTGCAAGGTCGGCCTCTGGTGTGACCTGGACCTCTCCACGAACAGCGGCACGTGCAAGGCTCGGCTCGCCGCCGGAGCCAGTTGCAACGCCCACGGCAGCGACACCTGCGCCATTGGGCTCATCTGCGCCGCCGACACCGCGACTTGCAAGGCCCTCGCCGGAGAAGGCGACACGTGTGTTCCGCCAACGCAGTCCGGCGGGCCGACAGTCTGCGGAAGAGGGTACCACTGCGATTCGTCTACGAAGAAGTGCGTCTCTGACCCCACGGCCGGCCACGCCTGCAGCGCCGACGTCAACTGCCTCATGGGCTACTGCGATGACGTGACCACGCCATCAGCGCCCGTCTGCAAGGCCTTGGTCTCCGATGGTGGGAATTGCACGGATCCACTGCAGTGCGCCTCCCTCTCGTGCACCAACGGCAAGTGCGATGCCTCCACCAGTGGAGTCTGCGTGTCCCCCTGAGTCGAGTCGTTCGCTGATGACGCCTTCAGTTTTCTGAGTGGCACATGCCCGTAACTCTACGAGATCACGGAGGGGCGAGTTGGCCTCTCGCTTGCGGTGCGCGGGCCCATGAGAATTCTCATCGTTGCCAGCGTCATCACAATCAGTGCATGTGGCCTTCCGCAGCCCGGCAGTCGGCAAGACGGCCGCCCCCTCACGACGAGCGCGACCAGCAGTGGCAGCATCGAGAACGGCCTGTCCTACGACGGTTGCTCGTACCCGGTGACGGTGGCAGGGGTGGCCTACGCGCCAAGCCCGTCGTCGATCACGCTGATCGCAGCCCTCGCGCCGGCGAGGGGCCACACGCCCGTGACCCTCGAGTACCGGTTGACTGGCGGTACCGCGCAGGTCGCGTGTGGCTTCTCGCACCAGACGCTGCCGGAGATCGAGCTCGTCAGTGTCGTCACTTCCCGCGACACGCCGCTCAGCGGGGACGCGACCATCGAGAACGGCCTGCCCTCCGACGGCTGCTCCTACCCGGTGACGGTGGCAGGCGTCACCTACGCGCCAAGCCCGTCGTCGGTCGCACTGATCACAGCCCTCGCGCCGGCCAGTGGCCACACCCCCGTGACGCTCGAGTACCGGCTCACTGGCGGCACCGCGCAGGTCGAGTGCGGCTGGGGCTCGCATCAGACGCTGCCGGAGATCGACGTCATTGCTGTCGTGCCGTGACTCCCGTGGCAGACCTCGCGGCTCCGGGGCCGGTTCACCCTCGCCGGGATGGAAGCTGCTCTTCCATTTGGCCCTCACCCCAGCGAGCCACGGACCTCGCGTCGAGGGGCTGGCCAGACGGCCTCGGTGGTTGGACAGCAGCCCGCTCTCGCACCTCAAGGCGTGCTCGCCGCTCGACGCCCGCTGGCGGGTCCCGCCTCCTCGGTGGGAAGGTTTCCGAACGTGTCATCACGGCGTGTCGCTGGGCCTCCCACCTTGAGAATCGAGTAGACTCACGGCCGCTCCGTGGCACACGACTCTCAGGACCACACGGTCGTCGTTCACGTCACGCCAGGAGAGCTCCTCGACGGGCGCTGGCGCATCGAGCGCCGCATCGGCCAAGGCGCCATGGGGAGCGTGTTCAGCGGCAAGGACCTCGAGACCGCCCGACGAGTGGCCGTGAAGATCCTCGCACCGGAGCACTGCCGCAAGGCCAAGGTGGTCGCTCGGTTCGAGCGCGAGGCCGAGGCGATGACCTCGCTCCGCCACCCGAACATCGTGCAGCTCCTGGGGCATGGGCGGAGAGGCGCGCTCCCCTACATCGCGATGGAGCTCCTCGATGGCGTGAACCTGGCGGAGCTGCTCCAGCGCCACGCAGGCCGCCTGGGGCTCCAAGAGACCATCGCCATTCTCAAGCAGGTCGGCTCGGCGCTCTCGTTCTTGCACCACCACGGTCTGGTTCACCGCGACGTGAAGCCGCACAACGTCGTCATCAACGGCAAGGGCCGCGTCACGCTCCTCGACTTGGGCGTGGTGAGAGATCGACACAACCCCGGGCTGACTCGCCCAGGGACGATGGTGGGGACGCCCTATTACATGTCACCCGAGCAGATCGCCGGCCGCGACGACATCGACCGCCGCGCCGACGTGTACGCCCTGGCGGCGATGACCTTCGAGCTGTTGACCGGCCGGCCTCCCTTCATGGGCCAGACGAACTTCGAGGTTCTCCAAGGACACAAGCACGCCCCACCTCCTGACGCCTCGGTGCTGGTGCAGTCGGTGCCCCGTTCAGTCGCGCAGGTCCTCGTGCGAGGCATGGCCAAACGACGGGAGGACCGCCCTGACAGCGCCTCCGAGCTCATCGCCGACCTCGAGGCGGCCGGGGGCGCACAAAAGGTCGACCTCGCCAAGGCCTTCTCTTCCATCGGAGTCGACACCGAGCGCTCCCGGGCCGTGCCGAGAATGGAGCCGGGCCGGCGACCGACCCGCGACGCGGCAGCCGAGCGCGACTCGGAGGACAAGACGGTGGTGCTCCGTCAGCTCGAGCCGACCCACGTCGGCCCGATGCCACGACCGAGCGAGGGTCGCACGGCGCTCCTCCCCGCGCTGCGATGCGAGCCGAGCGAAGGCACCATCGAGGTGCAGGTCTCAGCCGGGGGAAAGCCCGTGCGAGCCACCGTCGTCATCGACCACACGAGACACGCCTCACCGTGCTCGACCTCAGTCGCTCCTGGCCGCCATCGGGTGCGGGTGGAGCTCGCCGGCCACCAGGTGCTCGAGCGAGTGGTCGAGGTCGTCCCCGGTCGTGCCAGCGCCCTCACCATCGCCCTCCAGGCCACCCGGCCTCCGCTCGCCCGGCGCCAGTGACGCCAGCGCCGAGGGCTCTGGCTCGACTTGCTCCTCGAGGGCGCGTTCGACGAAGGCCCGCAACTCATACATTTCGTCCGACCCCAGCCCCTGGCCGATGTAGGCAGTGCCGTAGACGAGCCCGCCGCCCACCAGGCACGCGCCCATCGCAGCGAGGGGGATGAGCGCCGACTGTCCGAGCATCGTCAGCGACGTCGCATAGACGGCCGCCGCGATCGCCAGGAACGCGAAGAGGGCCTGCGCCGCGATGAAGCTCGTCCACAGCTGGGGGTGCGGTGAGAAGCACGCGCACAGCCGCGTGCCGCCACCTGGCCTCTCTTCCACCTGGAGGTCGAGGTGAGGCGTCCAGAACTTCCTGGTGGTCTTCGGCATCGTCAACAACACCGTCCGCCGGAAGACCTCACCATCCACCTCGTCGGCCCCCTCCAGTTCGGCGGCGAGCCTCTGAATCACGGCATCTGCGCTCGCCTCGAGATCGAACCCGAATCGCGGCCTGGCCCGAGGGCGCTTCACGCTGCACGGCGGAGTCGTGGCGGTCATGGTCGAGCAACTTATGTCACCATGAAGCCATCGGCATTGCGCAGCGCACCACCTACACGGGCGCCGAACCCATTCCTCCGCGATGAATAGATTCACGTCAACTGCGCCGCGACCCAGGCGGGCCGAGCATCAAGCGCTCAGTTCAGCACACGAACCGTGTAGGCGCCGAACACGCCGCTGGGGTCCTCTCCCACCACGAGGATGTAGTCGCCAGGCTCGGGCACGGTGAACCGGAAGACGCCAGGGCCGAAGAAAATAGCTGGCTCGGTCACGCCACCGTCCGCTCGGGTGACGGGCTCCAAGCTGGCCTTCTCGAGGCGCACCACGGTCGAGATGCCGGTCACCGCGAGCGTGAGGGTCAGCGCGCCGGCCTTGGCGGTGAACGAGAAGAAGTCCTCGTCTCCTTTGAATTGAATCTCGCCGGCCGTCCCCCAGTTTCCGATGGTGAGGGGCGTGGCGCCCTTGACGGTCGCCGCATGGTCGTCGCCGGCGACTCCAGAGAACCTGCCAGACAGGGTCCGCCCATAGCCGAGGTCGCCGCCCTCCGATTCGAACAGCACCGAGAAGGTACCCGAGGTGAGCTCTCCCGGCCGCCCGCCGTGGTCGAGGACCATGTCACCGCGCTTGATGGGCGGGAGCAAGCGCACCGGCTCGCCTCCGGGCGCATGGGCCACGACGCACCGTAAGACACCGCCCTCGAGCGCTCCTTGGAGGGGAATCTTGATTCCGGGCGTGAGAGTCAGATCAGACGTCGCCACCGACACGCGGGCCACGATGTCAAGGAAGACATCGCGGTTGTAGAGATACGTCACCTGGAGCGCTTCGCTGTCGGCGGTGATGGCGGTGGCCGAGATGTCGAGGGGGAAGACCTCCGAGACGCTCCCAGACAAATCATTGTCGGCACAGGCAGCCGCCGCGAGACAGGCGACGAGGCTCGCCGCGCACCTCATCGCTCCACCGCGATCTTCACGATGCCCACGTTCTCGAGCGACTGACCGGTCGCCTGGTGTACCCCGGGCGGAGTCCTATAGACGACGAAGCGCTTCCCCGAGGCGAAGAACCCGAGCTTGGGGGCATAGCCACCCTCCGTGTCCACCACGACCTCTCGCCAGTTGCCACCCATGCGCTGGCTCACCCTCAGGTCGTTCTCGGTGTCGAGGCACTGGGTCGCGCCCCGCCCATCATGGGTGGAGCAGACGTAAAAGGCGATGGCCGGCTCGTGGTAGATGGGGTCCATCGCCAGCGAGGGGTACCACCCGCCGGAGCCGATGCTGAAGAACGGGTCGGGGGTGTTCCAGGTCCCATTGGCGGGGTTTCGGTTGAAATAGGTGAGGTGCGAGCTGGCCCCGAGGGCGAGGCCGAAGCCCTCGGTACCTCCGTCGGTGCCGTCATAGGCAAACGAGGCGCCAAACGGGCCGGTGTCATAGACGTTGTAGATGATCTGCGGCGTCTTCCACGTGCCGTCGGCCTTGCGCTCGTTGAACCAGACAATCTGCCCCGACCCGTCAGCGGTGGTGGGCAGCTCGTCATAGATGACCGCGGGCTGCGAGGCGCCCATGACGAGCTGGAGGTGGCCACCATAGCCCTTCTTGTCCTTCCCTCCGGCGGCCAACACGGTGGGAGCCAGCGACCCACCCCACGGCCCGTTCCACAGCTCGACGTCGGAGGCTCCCCAGTCCTGCAGGGGGAACTCCCCGTTGTGGGCGTCGCGGTAGACGAAGAAGAAGTTCCCCGCCGGGTCGAAGAGGATCGACGGCCACAGCCCGACCAGGAAGCCCAGGTCCGAGACGTTGTTGCCCGCCGGCGCATCACCGCTGTTCCGCGCCACCACCGTCTCGGTCCACGTGGAGCCGCTCTTCCGTGCGTAGACGGCTTCGTGCTGGAACCAGAAGATCGACTCACCCACCACGAAGCTCGTGGCTCCTCCCAGGTACGCCACCACCGGGTCCTTGTGGGTGGGCTCGAAGGCGAGCGAGAGCCCCTCGAGGCGCTGCATGACGCGAAGGGTCTCGGGCGTCGACACCACGCCATGGGTGTACTCGACGTACTTGAGCTCGTAGTCGTCGTTCACGGTGGTGCCGCCGTCGGCAGCGGGCGCAATCGTCTGAGTGCCCTTGGGCGTGAAGTACGCCACCCCGACCCGCTCAGCGACTGGATCCACCGCCATCGCCAAGTACGTCGCCACGCGCGCGTTGGGGTCCAGCACGGTGATGGCAAACCCACCCTCGCTCCCGCCACCCTGCCCACCGCCCCCCGCGCCATGGCCACCCCCGGTGCCAGCCCCGCCTCCCGAGCTGCACGAGCTCAGACCGGTCACACCCGCGGTGAATGAAGCCAGAATCACCATCAGCACCAGCAGTCGTCGCATGTCGATGTTCCGTTGGAAGGTCGCCCCGAAGGGCGAGGCGCCCTCAATGTTAGCGCGAAGAGAACGCGCGCTGGGGGAGCGACTTTCTCCGCGGGGAACGCCCCACCCCACCGGGGTGGAGAGTCCACCACGCTTGCGCCGCCCTCGAAGGGAGTCAATGCTGTGCTCCACATGGCTCACCACACCGACATGAGGCCACCTTCGGCTTCATCCGAGGGCGAAGAGCCGCTCCTCGACCCCACCCGACGCGTCTTCGTGCAGCGGCTGACCTTCATGGGCGGCGGGGTGGTGCTGCTCGGCTCCGCCTGCAAGGACTCCAAGGAGAAGCCGTCCGCTCCGGCTCAGGTTCCGAAGGTGCTGGTCTCGTCACACCGCACGTTCACCGACGACGAGTGGGCGACGCTGGTGGCGGCACTCGACCGGGTGCTTCCGAAAGACGAAGACCCCGGCGCGCTCGAGGCCAACGTGCCCGAGTACGTCGATCGAATCCTCCAGACGCCACAGCTCGATCAGATGCGAAACAACTTCGTGCCCGGGCTCGCCGCGCTGAGCCGCCGGTCGGAGCGCCTGTTCAAGGTGCCCTTCGACAAGGCCACGCCTGCCCAGCAAGACGAGCTGCTCACACTGTTCAAGAACAGCCCCGAGAAGAGCGGCGAAGCCCGGTGGTACGAGATTCTCGTGGTGCTGACCCTCGAGGGCTTCCTGGGCGACCCGTCGTACGGAGGCAACAAGGACCAGATCGGTTGGAAGACGGTCGGCTTCGAGCTGGTCGGCCGAAACGTCAAGGCCGATCCGAAGCCAGGGTATGACGGGCCGAAGACGCTCAACTCCCTGACGTGCGGGGGCGGGCACGGCTGCTGACGGGCCTCGCGAGAAGAGAGATTCCAATGGCCAACGAGAGGGTTGACGTCTGCATCATCGGCTCCGGCGCGGGCGGCGGCCCGATGGCCTTCGAGCTGGGCCGCGCCGGCTACACGGTCGTCATTCTCGAGAAGGGCGCCTGGTACACCAAGGACGACTTCGTGCACGACGAGATCCTCAACTCTCGCCGCAACTTCTTCATGCCCTTCCCGTGGGACGAGCCGCACCTCTGGCGCACCGGCCCAAACCAGCCCTTCACCCGCACCAACGAAGCGTGGACCGCCAACTGCGTCGGAGGCGGCACGGTGCACATGAGCGGCTTCTTCTACCGGATGAAGCCGGTGGACTTCCGCTTGAAGAGTGAGCTCAAGGCGGTGCCCGGCAGCAACGTCGCCGACTGGCCCATCACCTACAACGAGCTCGCGCCGTACTACGACCGCGCGGAGCAAGAGCTCGGCGTCTCGGGCAACGCGGTGCCCCACCCGTTCCTCGAGCCGCGNNTACTGCACCCTGTGCGGCAGCTACGGCTGCGAGCACGACGCCAAGGGCAGCACGGCGGCGGCGCTCATTCCCCGGGCCGTCGCCACCGGCCACGTTGAGCTGCGGCCCAAGTGCATGGCCAAGGAAATCACCGTCGACGCCAAGGGCCTGGCGAAGAGCGTGGTGTACCTCGATCGCGACGGCGTGGAGCAGGAGCAGCCCGCGCGCTTCGTGGTGCTCGCCGCCACCGCGGTCGAGAGCGCCCGGCTGTTGCTCAACTCGAAGTCGGGCCGCTTCCCCGACGGCCTCGCCAACCAGAACGGGCTGGTGGGAAAGAACCTCGTCTTCTCGTCGTTCGGCCAATCGAAGGCCACCTTCCGCGTTCAGAAGCAGAAGGCGGCGATGCCCTGGCTCGAGGCCCCGCTCCCGTTCGTCAACCGCTCGATGCAGGACTTCTACCTCTTGCCCGACGAGCGCTTCGGCTTTCGCAAGGGCGGGACCCTGGGCTTCATGTGGGCCCACCCCAACCCCATCTTCGCCGCGGTGGGCCTGGCCAAGAAGGGCGAGCCCGGCGTCTTCGGCAAGGCGCTCAAGGACAAGCTGCGTGAGTACCGCGACAGCCGAATCCTCGAGTTCGAGATCTACGGCGAGTTCCTCTCGAACCCCGACACGCTGGTCACCGTCGACGCCAACGTGAAGGACCGGTACGGGCTCCCGGTGGCCGCCGTCACCATCAAGCGCCACCCCCTCGACCTCACGATGACCAAGTTCCTCGTCGAGCGGGGCGAAGAGGTGCTGGCGACCTTGAACCCCGAGCACCTCGACCGGGTCGGCACGGCAGGCGAGACCACGATTCTGCAGGGAGGCACCTGCCGCTTCGGCAAAGACCCACGTGACAGCGTGCTCGACCCCGACTGCCGGGCCCATGGGGTGAAGAACCTCTACGTCACCGACGGCAGCTTCCTGCCCACCTCGGGCGGCGTCCCCCTCACGCTCACCATCGTGGCCAACTCCTTCCGGGTGGCAAGCCGCCTGGTGGCTCGCCTCAAGCACGGCTCATGAAGGCTCGGCCGCGCCTCCTCCCAGCGCTGGTGCTGTGCCTCGGAGCGTGTCCCAGCGAGCGCGCCAGCGCCCCCGTGCCGCGCGATGGTCAGCTCGGCGCTCAGCGGTGCAGCGGAAAGCCAGGGCCCCACAACCCAGTCAATCGCGTGCTCCAGCGCCCCTTCGACGGCCAGTACCCGGTGGCGAGTCTGTTCGATCACGAGCTCCCCAACCCAGGCACCGTGGGGCCGGCGTCGCCCGGCGACTCGGAGCTCACGTACTGCGGGCTCACGGCCCTCGGGGTTCCCGACGGCTTCTCGGGGTACTCCTTCCTGCTGCCGCTCAACACGCCGGTGCTCGCTCCGGCCGACGGCGAGGTTCTCACCGCCGGCCTCAAGCCTCCGTCGTCGTGCCCCCTCACTCGGCGACCAGCGGAGGACGAGCTCGCCGTCGAGCTGCGCCACGATGGCTTGGGCGGCGTGGGCTTCATCACCCGCTACACGCACCTCTCGCGGGTAATGGTTCGCGCCGGAGAGACCGTCGTGAAGGGTCAACGCATCGGGTTGTCGGGTGAGTCGGGCTGCACGCTCGGCCCGCAGTTGTACTTCGAGGTGCTGCGCATGACGTCGACCCGCACTGGCCGACCCGTGGTCGTCGACCCCTATGGGTGGGATGGCCCGCGGAAGGACCCGTGGGCCGAGCACTCCTCTGGCGCGGCCAGCGAATACCTGTGGATCGATCAGGAGGCCCCTACACTCAAGGCGCGATAGGAGGCGCTGAGGCACCGGGCAATTGGCGGGGGCGGGGACGGATATGCGGGGACGGATTGCGGGGACGGATATGCGGGGACGGATTGCGGGGACGGATTGCGGGGACGGATTGCGGGGTCGGATTGCGGGGTCGGGCATCGGGGTCGGGGTCGCGACCGGGAGCGTGCCCGGGCGCGGGTGGGGGGGCTTCGGGGTCGGGGTCGGGTGGCGGACGGTGGAGGTCCGCATGAGGGTCGCGTCCGAGGGGTGCGCTACCCGCGAAGCCCTGAGCAACTTCTTACGCACGGAGCGTCTTATGAGGATGATCGTGCCGTGGTTGCTGTTCCCGTCTGCGAACCAACCCCGGTGGGTCGACGTCTTGCTTAACTCGCGAAGCCGGCGTCGGCTGAACCGTACTGGCCTCGGCTTGATCCCACCCAGATGGTTGATGACGCGCTTCCCACTGGGTTGATTTGGATTTTGCCCTACCCGAGGACCGTCAGCCGTAACCGCATCCGCACGCGCGCACGCACGCGCACCAGACTTCGCCGAGTGACGAACTG
>PMBV01000514.1 GCA_003153055.1 Myxococcales bacterium | reverse complement strand
GCCGCCCATGACGTTGCCCATCTGCCCGGTGTTGCCGCTCGCGTTGGAGAGCTCACGGAACGAGTTGACGATGCCCAGCACGGTGCCGAACAAGCCAACGAAGGGGGCGTTGTTGCCCAGCGTGCCGAGGAACAGAAGGCCCCACTCATACTCCTTCTTCTTCTCACGCAAGGCCGCTTCGATGACCTCGTGCACGGAGGCGGTGCCACGGTCGACCCAGCCCAGCGCCTCGAGCATCACCTGCGCCTCGACCGCGCGCGAACCCTCGAGCAGGCTCCGCGCACCTGAGAGGTCCTTCTCGTGCAGCTTGGCGGCCAGCGCCCGGCCGAGCACGGTCGCGTCGACCCGGCGTCGGGCGAAATAGACGATGCGCTCGAAAGCGATGGCCATGGAGACCACCGAGAGCGCGATGAGAATGTAGAGAACGACCGTCCCCACCGTCTCGGCAATGTTGAGCAGTTCCTTGAGTAGCATGGGTGTTCCTTGTCGCTAAGGCAGGGTGAAAGTGGCAGCGAGCGCACCGGCGCCGCGCTCGTGGGGAAACCGGGTCGAGGCAGGCAAGGCCGTGCCGGTCGCGGTGGCGATGGTGGCGCCCGCGGAGACGACGTCCACGGTCCACCGAGCGGCGACCTGCCCACAGAGGGAGAACGTGTCGACCCGTACGGTGTACTGGCCCGATGGCGGCGTATCGAGGAAGAGCACGTTCTCGCGCCGGCGCCCGTCAATGTTGCACATGGAGTTGCTGTCGAAGTCGAGCTTCCCGGCGGCGTCGGCGGCGGCCTGGTCGATGGGCCCCACCACCGGCGGCTGGTAGGTGGTGATTTTCCGCGCCCATATCTCCTTGCCGTCGGGCTGGACCACGTGCAGGTCGAGATCCGCGTCGACGTCCCAGCTCAGGGCGACCCGCAGCTTGGCTTCCCTCGGGGCGTTCAAGTCGACGAAGTCGAACGTCACCGGGAAGCTGGCACCGAACCGCCCGCTGGAGTCGCTGGCTGCCACTCGCACCACGTGCTGGCCCGCGGTGATGAAGCTCGAGAACCCCAGGCTGGCCTCGAAGGAGAGCGCCGAGGGAAGGATGGGGTCGGAGCCGCCAGCGGGCAACAGCCAGTAGCCGACGTCGCCTTCGAGCCACAGGGCCACGGTGGCCGAGGTGGGCCCGATGCTCCCGGTGAGCGAGCGGTTCGTCTGGCCCACGCGCAAGGTGGTGGTCGTGGTGTTGGTCGCCAGCACCGCGGGACCGCTGGTGTCGGCAGGCGGGGCCCCTTCGAAGAATTCGCCCTTCTGAACCTGCATGAGGGCGGTGAGGCCAGAGTGCTTCTGCACCCCGCCCTCGCAGGCAGCCAACAGCGGCAGCACCAGCATGACGAGGCGGCTCAAAACGACACCTCGGCACGAACGATGACCGCGTCGTCCAAGAGCACCGTGGGCTGGCCAGTGGCATCGCGGCCGAGCGCGTTGGTGTTGTGGTCGTACTCCACCAGAAGCCGGAACACTGGCCGGTAGATGAAGCCCACCGTGGCGGCGAGGGTGCTGACCGTCTGGTCCTTCGGCACCACCTGGCCACTGCGCGACTCGAGGGCGTCGAGGTCGGGGTTGTAGCGGTCGTACCGCACGCCCACCATGAAGTACGGGGTCAGCTCCTGCGACAGGCCGGCGTGCCAGCCGAGGCCACGGAGGTCTCGACCGGTGACGACTGGATCCGACGGCAAGAGCGAGCGATCCAAGTTCTTGGACCAGACCAGCTCACCGGTCAGTTGGGTCTTGCCGAGGGGCAGCAGGTCGAAGGTCACCCGCAGGTCGCCGCCCAGTGCCTGGCGAGCGAAGGTGGACGAGGGTTGCGCCGGCTGCCCAGGAATGACGACGAGCTCGGAGGCCTGAGCGAGGTTGTCTCCGTTGACGTCGCGCCAGACGATTTGGTCCTTGGTCGCCGCCGTGCCCGAGTGAAAGCCGGTGCCCACCAGGCCCGAGAAGCCGGCCTCGATGCGTACGCTCGGCACCAGGGCCACGTCGACGCCCAAGCGGCCGATGACGTCGCGCGGCGCGATGGGTGCCTTGTCTTGCAATTGCTTCTCGCCGATGGGCTTGCCATTCATCAGCGCCACGGCGTAGCGGAGGAATCGCCACTCCCCTTTGAGGCGAGCGCCCAGGTCGTACTCACCGGGGAAGAGTGAGCGAACCCCGTTGCTCCGCTCGAGGAAGAAGCGCTCGCGATCGCCCTGGGGGACCTCGAGGCCGAAAGGAATCTTGAACAGGCCGACGGTGCCCATCACCAGCGGGCCTGAGGCACCCTCCGGGACCCACCGGGCCGAGACCTCGGCGCCGATGATTCTGACCTGTGCGCCAGAGACGGTGTTGAAGTCAGCCTCCATGGAGCCAGCGATGGGCCCGTACTCGACTTCGGGGCGGAGCCGGGCCCGGCGCACGAGGAAGCGCGTCTGGTTGAGCGGATCGCGGGTCGCGGGGTCGAGCTGCTCCTCCGACGACTGGCGCCACTGGAAGTCGCTGTGGAGGAAGCCGGTCAAGGCCAGCTTCACCCCCAGCTTGGACACCACCCAGGGCACCTCGCGCAGCGCGGCGAGGCCCCGCTCGACGGCCGAGAGCTCTTGCTTGCGCTGGGCCTCGAGCTGCTCGACCTGACGGGCCAGCTCGGCCCGCTGCCCTTCGACTGCGACGGATTTCTTCTCGAGGTCCTCCAGGCGTCTCTCCAGCTCAGCCGTAGGTGAAGAGCGGGCGGGATCCGGCGCCTCGAGGGAGGCGGGAGTTCCCGCGTCGACGTGATTCGCGGCTGGAGCGGCGGTCACCGTGGACGACAGGCCCAAGGCAACGAACAGAAGGAAACGCATGGGGGAGTGCTCGAGGCTCAGTTGATGAATGGTTTACGGAAGCGCAGGCAGGGTGACGCCAGCGTCGCGCCAGGTCGTCGCCTTGAGGACCTTCTCGACGGAAGAGTCCACGCAGGCGTTGAGGAACTGGGCGTTGGTGGCCGGCGTCCCGGTGAAGCAATCAGCGCTGACGCCACCGCCACCGCCGCCACTACCACCGCCGGAGCCGCCTCCCGCGCCGCCGCCGCCACCGCCACCGGTGCCCCCAGTGCCCGCGTCGGCGGTCGTGTCGCCGCAGGAGCTCAACACTGCCACCGAGGCCGGAGCGAGCAGCCACAGCGCGCCGCCGCCCACCGCCATCACCATCGCAATTCGTTTCATGAGGTTCATGTTCTTTGGCCTTGTCTTGGAAGAGTTGGGTGGATGGCTTTTAGTTCGCCTCACACCAGCCGTTGCGGCAGGTGGAGCCCGAGGCGCAGGTGCCCGAGGAGCACTGGACACAGCTCGTCGAGGTCGCGCCCACCAGGCTCTCGAAATAGCAGCTGCAGTCGGCGGCCGGCTTGAAGGCCTTGAGGTCGCCGCCCTCGGCGTCGCGCTTGACCTTCATCGCGCACAAAGGAACCAGGTGGGCGTCCTTCGCGACGGTCTGAGCGACGTCGAAGGAAGGAGCGGGGGTGACGGTCGCGCCGGTAAAGAGGTCGATGATGTATTTCACCTTGGCGGACGTGGGCACGCCCGCGCCATCAACGGGAGCGATGAAGTGGGCGTACCCGAGACCGGCGTAGCGGCCGTTGCGCAGGTTTCTCTTGTCGTACGAGGTCTTGGTCGAATCTGGGTAGTACGCGTACTTCTGGCCGTACGCGGCGAGGGCCAGTTCCTTGATCTTCGTGCGCCGAGGTGTCCCGTCGGTATCAGTCTGGTCGAGGTAATCCAGACCGAGGATGCCCAGGCTATTCTCGGCCGAGGCCCCCGTGGCCGCGGTGATTCCAGCGATGACCGCCCCCGAGCCGGAGGTCGCTTGGCCCTTCCACTTCGCCGCCGGCACACCGATGACGGAAGCGAGAACGAGCTTGGTGCCCGAGGAGTTGGCCCGGAACCAGAAGGTGTTGTTCGGGTCTGCGTTCCACGGCGAGGCCTGGTACTGGGAGCCACCGAAGCCGATGGCGATGTACGCCTCCTCCGCGGTGATGGCCGTCTGGGTGCTTCCGTTTGGAACGACGAAGACCATCGACTGGGCAGGCCCGAGGAAGTCTCCGATGCTGGAAGGTCTGGCGGCCGAGGTGCAGGTCGCCTCGAAGACGTCGGAGATGGCCAGGTCGAGCTTGGTCTGCGAGGCCGGGAGCGTGCAGCTCTTCGTGTCGACTCCGCCGTCAGCGGAGGTGACGTAGTAGGTGAGGCTGGTGGACGCCGCCAAGGAGTTGTTCACCGGGTCGACGATGTTGTTCACGCCGGTGCAGGAGCCGCCACCGAAGTAGAAGACCGTGTAGGGCGCTCCGCTCTGGGCGGCGAGCTTGGGGCCGACCGTCTTGACGAAGGGCTGAAGGGCGGTGGAGCCACCGAGGTAGATGGGAGTGCCGACCGTGACCGCGTCGCACCCTCCGTCCTGGGCGTAGGCGTGTTGCGCCAGGGCCAGCGCGCACAGCACGGGGAATGTCGTCGAGAGTTTCATGGAGTGTCCTTCTGGGGTTGAGCGCGTCGAACCGCGAGGCGCCTTGTGTCACCCCAGCTGGTTCGCTCCGGTGATCTTTGGTTCAACACGGCGTCACGATCGTTTGACAGCCACGTGTCGACACCGAAGCGTGACGCGCCCGGGACCACCCCGTGATGCGATTCCAGCGCGAGCGCAAGGCCCGCGCCCAGGCCCTCAGGGGAGGTCCGTCTCGAGCAGCCCTTCGAACATCACTCGAGCGAACGCCTCGAACAACCGCCCCATCGACACCAGCCCGCCACAATGCAGCGGCTCGCGGGCGACGGTGAGTGCCACACACTTGCCCAAGAGGAGGCGCCAGAAGGCCTCGCTCCCTCTCGGAACCAGGTGCTGGCGGAGCACGTCTTCGGGCCAGGGAATCACCGTCGTCGGGTCGGCGTCGCTCGGCGTGGTGAAAGCGTCGAGGTCCACGTCGAGGAGCACCTGGGTCGCCTCGCTCAATAGTCGGTGCGCCCGCTGGGCCTCCTCCGATGCCGATGCCGATGCCGATGCCGAGGCCGAGGCCGCCCCGAAGTCGGCGCTCAGGGCATCGATGGTGGCCGCGCGGACCAGCTCGTGGCGCTGCCCGGTGGAGTCCTCCCAGCTCGGCCCGTCGACGACGCCCAGAGGCCTCGCGCGGGCGACCGCGATGACGTGCGTGACGACCCCCGCCTCCATCGCCGCCAAGACATGGTCCACGTTCTTGGGGTCGAGTCGGGCTCGCACGTGCTCTTCGAGGGCCTCACCCGAGAGCCCCTTCTTCGGCGGCGCCCGAGGAGGCACGAGGTCGAAGTGTCGATCGATCGTCACCAGCAGCGAGGGAGCGCCTCCGCCCGCTTCGGCCCAGCACGGGAGCGCCAGCCGGTGGGGGTCGAACACGAAGGCCCGCTTGGGCCCGCGGCCACCGAGTGACAGCTCGACGACTCCAGCGATGTTCACCTTCTCCACCCAAAGTCAGAGACGGCCCTTCGCACCTACGAGGCCTCCCTGAGCCGGGAGAGCAAGGCCTCGCCGTACAGCGCTACCCGCTTCTTCCCCAGGTAGGGAATCGCCTCGAGCTCGTCGAGAGATTTCGGGTAGAGCCGCGAGAGGTCCTCCACCAGCATGTTGGGCAGCACCACCGACGGAGTCACCTTCCGCCCGGTGGCGACGTCCTTCCGCCAGGCGAGCAGCGCCTCCTCGCGCTTCTTCTTCTTCGGGTCCCGCTCCTTGTTCTTCTCGGGCAGCGGCTCCAGCGTCCCCTTGGCGTCTTGCTCCACCAGGGTTTTCACCACCGCGAGCACCTCGTCGCCGTGGGCCCGGACGAAGGCCCCGCGCACCCCGGAGAGGCGAGCCAGCTCCCGGGCCGTCTGGGGCGGCTTCACCGCGATGGCCACCACCGCCATGTTCGACAGCATGCGCCCGGTGGGTACGTCTTCCGCTTCGGCCCAGCCGAGCCTCAGCCGATTGAGCGCCTGCGCGATGTGCCAGGCCAGCACCACCCGCTCGGCCCTTAGCTCGCTCTTGGGCAGCTTGGGAGAGAACGCCGCCAGCGCATCGGGCCGCACCGAGGCTTCGTCACACAGCCGCTCGCAGTCCAGGAGGACCTCCTCGAGGATGTCGGCTTTGATGCAGGCCTCCCGCACCATTCGGCCCACGTCGACCAGGTAGCGCACGTCATCGGCGATGTAATCCCGGAGCTCCGCGGGGAGCGGCCTCAGGGAGAAGTCGGCCTGCTGGTGCTCCTTCTTCAGGGTCGCTCCGCACAGCGACAGCACCAGGTCGGCCAGCCCCACCTTGGGCCACCCGAGGAGCGTCACTGCCCGATGCGTGTCGAACAGCCCGGACACGCGGACCCCCGTCTCCGCCAGGTAGGCGAGATCTCCCTGAGACGCGTGGAAGAACTTCGTCACCTCGCTCGACGAGAACACACCCTTCAACACGTCGACCTTCACGCCCTCTTTGAGCGTGTCGACCAGGAAGATGTCGGTGTCCGTGCCGAGCTGCACGAAGCACAGCCGGGCATTGAAGTGGTGCATCGCGTCAGCTTCGACGTCCACGGCCAGCTCGGAGACGCCAGCCAGTCGACCGGCGACCTCGACTAGCTGGGAAGGCTCGACGACGTCAAAGGCCCCGCTTGGAATTGCCACGTCGTCCCTCTAGCAAACCGGCCGGGAATCTGGTCATAAGGTCGTGTCCCAGCCGAGAAAAGAAGCGTTGGCGGGCACGGAGATGTCGTGAGCGACCTACCCCGTCTCGAGAAGGGCCTTTTGCAGCACGTGGGCCGTGCCATTCACGAGTGGCAGCTCATCGAAGAGGGCGACCGCGTCATGGTCGCCGTCTCCGGCGGGAAAGACTCGTACACCATGCTGCACCTGCTCCGGCAGCTCCAGCGGCGGGCCCCGGTGCACTTCGAGCTGTTGGCGGTGAACCTCGACCAAGGGCACCCCGGCTACCCAGGCCACCTGTTGGCGCAGTGGCTCGAAGAGAACGGCTACCCGCACCGCATGCTGAAGGAGGACACCTACCGGGTGGTCCTCGACAAGCTCCAGCCGGGTCAGACGCAGTGCAGCCTGTGCAGCCGGCTCCGGCGCGGCATTCTCTACACCGCCGCGGTCGACCTGGGCTGCACCAAAATCGCCCTGGGCCACCACCGCGACGACCTCATCCACACCTTCCTGCTCAACCAGCTCTTCGCCGGCACCACCGCCACCATGCCGCCCAAGCTGAGGAGCAAAGACGGCCGCAACATCGTGATTCGCCCTCTGGTCTACGCGCCCGAGGCCGACATCGCCCGCTTCGCCGCCGAGATGCGCTTCCCCATCATTCCCTGCGACCTCTGCGGCTCTCAAGAGAACCTCCAGCGCCAGCGGGTCAAGCGGTTGGTCGACGAGCTGGGCAAGGACATTCCCATGGTGCGAAACTCGCTGTTATCGGCGATGGGCAACCTGCACCCGAGCCACCTGCTGGACCAGCGCCTGTGGAGCCTCCCCGCCGAGGGGGCCGAGCCGGCGCCGGCGCCCGTCACCCCGCAGCCCGTCGAGGACACAGAGCATGCCGCGTGACCTGATCGAGCAGGCCCGACGAGACCGCAACGCCGCGCTCATCGACGTGATGATCCTCACCGCCAGCGCCGACGGCTCGATGAAGAGCTCCGAGATGAAGGCGCTCATCCACCGCGTCATCGAGCGCCCCGAGTTCGACGGCACCCACGCGAAAGACTTGAGCAACCTCGTCGAGGCGTCGGCCAAGCGCTTGTCTCAGGCTCGAGGGCTGGACGACATCCTCGCCTCGCTGCGAAACCGCCTGCCCGATCACCGCAACCGCCTGCTGGCCTTCGCGCTCGCCGCCTCGGTGGCGCTGGCCGACCGGAAGGCCACCCGCGCCGAGCTGGGCCTGCTCAAGACGGTGCAGTCGGCCCTCGGCATCTCCGAGGCCGAGGTCTCCCGCGTCTTCGTGGTGATCGAGACCGGCGAGTCGCTCGCCGAAGCCCTGGGCGAGCCCTTGGAGCGCCTCTACGCCGAGACGATGGTGCTGGTCTCGGCCGCCGACGGCGTGGTCGACGAGAAGCAGCTGCGAGCCATGCTCGAGAACATGGCCGGTGACCCGGTCTTCCGCGACGTCTCCCTCGAGTCGGCCCGGCATTACGTAGCCGACGCGGTACAGTCGCTCGCCATCGAGGGGCTCCCGTCGCGGCTGACCGCCCTCGCCCACGGGCTGTCCACCAAGAGCCAGCGCCTCAACGCCTTTCGCCTGGCGGTGCGCATCGCCTTCGCCGAGGGCACGCCCTCGCCGGCCGAGCGCAAGCTGCTCGATCTGCTTCAGTACACCTTGAGCCTCCCCGACGACGACGTCACCCGCCTCACCAAGGAGGGCTCGAGATGAAACTCCAGGAGAAGCGGGCCGCGGTTCGCTTCGCCGTGCCGTCGTCTCTGGGCGGCGACTTGAGCGCGCGAGTGGAGCAGCTCAGGGGCTTCCTGTCGCTCAAGCTCGGCCGGGAGACCGAGGTTGTCGTGCCGTCGAGCTATGAGGCCCTGGCCCGCGAGCTGTTGGCTGGCCGGGTCGACGCTGCCTGGGCGCCTCCCTTCGTCTGCGCCCGCATCGAGGCCATGGGGGTGCGCGTGCTGGTGCGGGGCGTGCGCGACGGGAGCTCGACCTACCGGGCCGCGCTCGTCTGCCGGAAAGAGGCGACCATCGACCTTCTGGCCCTCGCCGGCGCCACCGCGGCGTGGACCGACCGCGACTCCGTTGGCGGCTACCTCTTGCCCATGGCGTACCTGAGGGAAAAAGGTGTCAACGCCTCGACGGCCTTCCTCAAGCAGCACTTCTCCGGCAACTACAAGAGCGCGCTCGAGATGGTGTTGGCCGCACAGGCCGACCTCACCAGCGTCTTCGCCCCCCGCTCAGGCGAGACGACCGGGCTCAAGGAAATCTGGCCCGAGCAGGCCGACGCCTTCCGCGTGCTCGCGTTTACCGCCGAGGCCCCCAACGACGGCGTGGCCGTGTCGATGAATGCCCCGGCCTCCTTGGTGTCGGAGCTCGAGCGTTGCTTCTTGTCGATGCACGAGACGCCCGAAGGCACGCCGGTGCTCGCGGGCTGCTTTCGGGCCGAGCGCTTCGAGGTCGCCCCTCGAATGGGCTACCGGGCCCTGTACCGCGTCGCGCTGGCCAGCCTCTGAGCCCTCAGGGGAGCGAGCCTCGATGCGGTTGGCGATGACTTCATTGCGACGACGATCAGAGCGCGCGCCCATCTTCAAGTTGACCGCCGCTGACGGTGCAATCGGCGCCCACTCCCAGGCCGTCCGCGAGGTCGGTCGAGAATTCGGCGACCTTGCCAACAAGATACTGACGGGGATTGCGCCGTCGCCGTAGCCATTGGCCTTCACCCGACGCGCGAAGGCCAGTGCGCCTCGACACCGAAGGCGAGACTACTGCTCGAAGATCATGGTGCTTATGTGGCCCCAGCCAGACTGGCACCCATACGTGTCGGCGACCGTTCCCTGTATAGACGCGGTATGATTTCCGGGCGCGACGCCGCTCAGAGTCGCCTCCACCTGCATGCCAACCCAGCAGTCGCCACCGTTCGTGGGAGTGGCACCAGTTTGGCTCGAAAGCGTGCGGTCGACCTCCTTGCCGTCAAAATAGAGGATGAGATCGTTACGGCCCCTGGCGCACGCAATGATGTTGGCGAAGACGCGAATCGAGGCGACATCTCTTGTCGAAAACGTTTGGGAAATCAGGTCAGTGTTGGCAGCCTGGACCGGCGGGCAACCAGTCGGCCGTGGGTCCCGTGTCACGATGAACTGGGGCACGCGGTTGTGGGCCTGGCCCATGGCCGTTCCTGCGATTCGCAGATCGTCGATCCTGCCGGCGAAGAAGTCGGATCCACCACCAAGCGCGCGTCCACCGACGCGCAGGGGATTCGTCGTGGCTGCGATAAGACCATTTGGATAGCTCGTGGCAGATTGGAGCTGACCGTTGACGTAGGTTCGAATCCAGACGCCGTCGTAGGTCGCCATCACCTGCGTCCAAGTGTTGAGCGGAATGGTGCCCGCGCCGATCCAACTCCACACCGGTCCCTTGACCGTTTGAACGGCGAGCTGTACCTGACCTCCGTTGATGCCCATCTCGTACTGATTCTCCTTACATACAATACTACGGCTTCCAGTGTTGTTGGTTAGATAGACCCACGCCGAGAGCGTAAGCTCGCTCCTTGGATTGAGCGCCGGAGAATCCGCTGCCTGAGCGTAGCCGGTCAACCCGTCGAAAAAGAGAGAGCCGGTCCCGACGACGTGCCCGTCCTGCCATGCCGTGCCGACACTGTTGATTGTCAGCTTCGCGCCGTTCCCAGAGCTGTCTGCGCCCGAGAGTCCTGTGCCTTCATCAAAGTCGAACTGAGCAAGATAGGGAGTCTTCACTGTCGCGAGGGGGTTTGCCGCGGATCCGTCGCCCGTCAAACCAGACCCGACAGATACAGAGGCCGACCCGGCTCTGATCGCATAGGGCACGGCTCCGATCTCTTGGCGCGGCACGAGCTGCTGCCCTCCCACGGCAATCGACAAATAGCGCTTCGAGCCGTCGAAGAGACCGACCGGCAAGCCTGCGGAGCTGCCCAGCAGCGTTGCATAGTAGCCGTCGCTGAGGCCCAGGTTCTGGATCTCGGACCAAAGCACGTTCCCCGCACTGGCCGCATCGTACACAGAGAAGGTGATCTCGGCTGGACCGGTGACCGGACTTCCATCAGCACCAAGGAGCCGCCCCTGATAGCCCACCTTCTGGGGCACCTGTGCCAACACCAAGCCGGGGGCGAGGAGGATTGCTGCTGCGGCAAGAAGGCTCATGGACTCTCCTGATTCTCGAAAAGGGCGTTGCAGAAGAACGCGGACGGACTGCGTCGCATCACCGGACGGCACATTGTTATCGAGGTCGAGCAGGAGTCAAAGGGGGAAGTGGGAGAGAGGCAGGACCGGCGCCAGCGAGCCCCTTCACCGAAGTCGAGGGTGTCCCCTGAAGCCAATGAAGTGCCGGACCGAGGGCGCCTGCGGTCCGGGGCGTCGGGGCCCTATTTACAGCACACGACGAAGGTATTTCCATGGCCCCATTCAGCGTTCAGCGTGTCTGGGACAGGATAGTCCTCACCCCAGGGCCAGGCATTCGGGACGGGATCACTGCACTTGAGATCTCCGCCCGGATAGGGGCCAGAGCTGTTGTCCTCTGTGATGTAGATGCTCTTGACTGCAGCACAGGTGACCTTGTTTCGGGCGTCTGCAGCGCAAATCTTGTCGCCGGTCTTGCCTAAGAATGAGCGTGGTACATAAATGGCGGTTGCTGGGGCTGTACAATAGGAATCGGCCTTCGTCTTGTCCACGATGGAGCGTACGTTGAACACCAGCGAAGCCGACCGGCCGTAGATGGCGACGTCGCCCTTGACGTCCAGCGCCGCGGCCGGCGCCAGGGTCCCGACACCGACGTCGCCGCGTGAGTTGATCATCACTCCGAGGGATCTCGTCGAGTCGGCGAGGCGCGCGATGGGCTTGCGATAGGAATAGGTGCTGCTCACGAGCTGGGGCGAGAACGGAGCATCGACCGTGAGAGCGGTGTCTGAAGCGATGGCCACGACCAACCTCGACTGCAGGTTGCTCCCCGAGCCGACCATGAGCTCGTCGCCCGCGGCAAGCTGGGAGGTGAAGCTCGTGGAAGTACCGGTGACTGCAACTCCAGCGCTGGCGAGCGTCGCGCCTGTTGTGACGGCGACCGCGGGGCTTCCCGCAGCGAGGCTCTTGGCGACCGTCGCCATATGGGCGTACGGAACCGAGGAAATCGGGAGTCGAGGTGTCAGCGGGACGCCGGCAACGGCAATCTGGAGAAATCGGCTGCTTCCATCGAACACGTCGGAAGGAACCGGGTTCGTGCTTCCGAGTGTCGTGGAGTAGAACCCGTCGGCGAGCGCGATGTTCTGGTTTTCGGACCAGAGCCCGGACCCGGCAGAGCCATTCGTTGGGTCGGCGAAGAGCTCGAACGTCAAAGAGACGACGCCTGTCACCGGGGCACCCTCAGCGTTCAGCAGTCGGCCTTGGTATCCGAGCGTCGAAGGGACCTGAGCGAACGCGAGCGACGAGAGCAAGATGCTCACGGCGAGAATGGCTCTCATGGGAGTGCTCCAGTGAAATCAAAGATGGACGTGCCCGTTCGACCGCCACCGAGGCGCCGTGCCTGCCGTAGCTTGCGGAACTCCGGCCAGTCAAGGAGTAACACGTACGCGGCACGGACGACCGCCGTACCGTCAGTGAGCGCTGTCGTTTCCGAAGCGGCTGCGCTTCCTCCTCGCTCGGGACTCGAGCGCACTGCCGTGTGCCCTCGGCCTCTTCCTCCGGGCCCTCCTCGCCTTGTTGCGGAGGACGACCCGGCGCCTGGTGGGTCTGTTGGTGCGCTCGAAGGCTCCCTGCAGTTGGGTACGAGCTGCTTCGACGGCATCGGCCATCCTGGACCTCCTCTCGGACGCCCCGGCGGGTGCTACCTCATCGCAGGTACGTCAGCGACCGGCGCCCGCACCCTTGGACGGCTACCTCGGTCAGCTCTCGGGCGTCTCGCTGTCGCAGCGTCACGTCACTCGGCGCGGCGAAGTCCTCGAGGAGGGGTGTACTTGGCCGCGTCGTCGTCCGCGAAGGTGAGGTGCCCGCGACCGGGGGTGAGGCTGGGGTTCGACCCAACGACCACCGCCATCACTCGGGGCTCGGTCGCAGCGGCTGGCACACTGGTCATGCCCGCGAGCGACGGGATGCGCCGAACTCCAGATCCTTGAGCGGAGTTTGGGGTAGTCGCTCGCGCTTGACACCTATTGTCCGGTGACCTATCCACCTCAAGGCTCTTCGCATGCTAAGAAAAAGAATGTGCACGCTGGTCTCTGCTGCGGCCGTCTTGGCAGGAGCGGTCATTCCGTCGGTTTGTTACCCAATATGACCAGCGCCTCATCTCCCCTTCGCGGTAAACACGAGGAGTTGGGCCTCCAGTCCATTCCTGCTGTCGTTGACAGGGAGACCGCACCCTTCGGGGGCGAGGACCGCGAATGACGGCTGCGATGCGCACCGCACTCTTCCTTGGGTCTCTGCTCCTTGTTTGCGCCGGCTGCAACCCCAACCTCGTTGGAGCGCCGTGCACGGAGGATGCCCAATGCCCGAGCGACCAGTATTGCAGTCCCGCCACGCAAAAGTGCGCGCTTGGGTCACGCACCGGGACGGCAGGTGATGCGGGGACGGCAGGTGATGCGGGGACGGCAGGTGATGCGGGGACGGCAGGTGATGCGGGGACGACGGCTGACGCGGGGACGACGGCTGACGCGGGGACGACGGGAGTCTGGGATAGGTCCGCCTGGGACTCGATAGCAACCTGGCAGCCCTGACGGCTCGCCTGACGAGCCTTGTGCTCTCGAACGACGAAGGGAAACGACCTTGGACTCCAAGAAGAAGAGACGCCTTGTGCTTGGATTCGCCATCGTGGCAGGTGGCTTGGGTACGGCCATGACACTCCCCAACACGTTCATCAGTGGGACGGCCATCTCGTCGAGCGCCGTCAACGCCAATTTTGCCGCCATCAAAGACGCGATTGATGCGCTTGAGGCAAGGATGAGCGGCGCTCAGGTCAGGGTGAGCGGCACCTGTTCCGGCGCTCAGGCCATCCAGTCGATCGGTGCCAACGGCACGGTTGCCTGCGGCGGAGGCGCCGTCACCAGCGTCGGCGCGACATCACCCGTCACTTCGAGTGGTGGGACCCAGCCCACCATCGCTCTCGCCGCCTGCCCAGCCGGGCAAGTCCTTCGGGCGAACGGGAGCGGCTGGGCCTGCGCACCTCAGAACTCGGCCTTCAAGCTGGCCCGATTGACAACCCCCTCCTCGCCGAGCGGGTTCACCACGACGAACATGCTCGCGCTGACGCTCACGGCTCCTGCCGACGGAAGTGTGCTGCTGGTCGGTACCGGGTACTGCACGAGCTCGACCCTCGTGTCTTTTCAGTTCGATGTCTCCATCCAGGAGTCACCTACCGGTAACTGTTCATTCTCCTGCCCTGCTTATCCATGTGACAAGAGCCACTGTGCATTTTTCGTAACCGTTCACGGGCCTACGCG
>PMBV01000526.1 GCA_003153055.1 Myxococcales bacterium | reverse complement strand
ATCCAGGTGCTGGTGAACAACCTCCTCTACGACGTCTCGCAGGTCGGCATTCCACTCGACAACGTCGACGAAGAATACCTCACCCGCCCGCGCACCTGGAACGTGACGTCGATTCGCAATTTCATGATCTTCGTGGGGCCCTTGAGCTCGCTGTTCGACTACGCGACCTTCTTCCTCATGCTCTACGGCTTCGGGGCCATCGCCTATGGGAAGCCTGGCTCGACGGCCGAGATGAACACGCACCTGGAGCAGCTGTTCCACACCGGCTGGTTCGTGGAGTCGTTGCTCACCCAGACGTTGATCGTCCACATCATCCGCACGCAGAAGATCCCCTTCGTGCAGAGTCGGGCCAGCGGCACGATGCTGGCTACGACGTTGGTGGTGATGGCCGCGGGCCTGTACTTGCCCTTCTCGCCCCTGGCGCCGATGCTGGGCTTCGTGGCGCTCCCTCCCAGCTACTTCGGGTGGCTGGTGGCATTCCTCGTGTCGTACGCGATCCTCACCCATACCGTGAAGCGCTGGTTTGCCCGGCGTTTCGGCGTCGACTGACCCGCGAGGGCCCCCTCTCGAACCTCTGGAGCACCGATGCGCAGCATCCTCACCGCCCTGCAGGAAGGCCGCCTCTTCGAGCTGCCGTCGACCAAGAAGGACGACGCGCTGGAGTTCCTCGCCCGCGTCCTCGATGCCAACCCAGACATCGGCGTGGGCACCGACGCCATCGAAGAGGTGAAGAAGCGCGAGGAGGAATACAACACGGCCATCGGCATGGGCGTCGGCGTGCCCCACGTGCGCACCCGCAGGGCCGAGGGCGATCTCTTCTGCGCCATCGGCTGGTCGCAGGCTGGCGTCGAGTACGGAGCCCCCGACGGCAAGCCAGTACACCTCGTCGTGATGTATTACATTCCCGACGCGCAGAAGAAGATCTACCTGAAGGAGGTCTCGAGCCTCGTCAAGGCGATCCAGAGCACCGGAGGCATCGAGCCCATCGCCCACGCCGAGAACCTGACCGAGGTCCGCAACCGGCTGCTCGATTGGGTCAGCACCGTGGGCGCGGCCGGCCCCAGCGCCGTCGCCCGAATGATCAAGCTCGAGGTGAAGCAGGCCCAGGCCCCGGTGGCCCCGCCCTCGCTGCTCGCCCCCAGCCCCGGCCGCTACACCCACGCGATACCCTTCTCGGTGGTGGTCTCGGGCACCAGCGCGTTGGTGCTCTCGAGCGACGCCGAGCTCCTGGGCACGCTCGAGAAAGACGCGGGCCTGGTGCCGCTGTTGACCGAGGGGCGACCCTTCAGCGTCGCGGGCCGGCAGGTGTTCTTGACCAGCAGTACCAACTACGCAGGGGGGCGCGTGGTGCACCAGTGCGTGGCGCTGAGCGAACAGCCCACGCTGGCGCCCAGCGGCCCGAGGAACGGCTGAAGCCTTGGGCGTTGGTGCTCCGCGCTCCGGCTCGTTCAGACTCGCCTGCCCCCGAGTGTCCCGTCGTCGGACTCTTGACGCCCTCGACCTCTCCGCCGTTGGCTGTCGGTTCGCTTCGCCCCGACCACCGGAGCGCCCTACACGGGGACCATCTCCTTCGCCCCCAGCTCGGGCAGCCCCAAGGCCGTCAGCCTGACCGGCGTGGGCATGCCGGTCCCCACCGGAGGCACCGAAGCGCTGGCGACCTATGCGCTCACCGGCGACGCCACCTGCGCTCCGACTGGACTCGTCCCCTGCGCCACGGAGACGCTCTCTGGGCTCTACGTCAAGAGCTACGCGCCGCCCGCCACCGCGACGACCTGGACCCCGAGCCAGCCGGTCACTGACGCTCGGCTCAGGCTACGCGGCGGTCGACTCTGGCACGGGCTTGACGGCGGCCTTTCCTTCCTCGCGACCACGAGGGCTGGTCCCTTGCGGGCCGGCCTCCGACGCCGTGTAGACCCGCGGCGCCTCCACGGCCATCTTGAGGCTGTCTTTGTTGCAGGCCTCCACGCACACCTCGCAGGCGATGCAGCGGAGGTGCTCGAGGGCGAAGGTCTTCTGCTCTCGGCTGACGACAATCGCTTTGCTGGGGCACTTCCTCGCGCACAGCCCACAGAAGACACACGTCGACAGGTCCATCTCGACATGACCGCGAGTGCCCTCGAACGGCACCCTGGCCTCCGCCGGGTACCGCCGCGTCGCTGGAGGCGACATCAGGTTCTTCAGGGACTGCCCGAGCATCGGAATCTTGAAGGGGTTTGGCATCTCAGCGCTCCGTGCAGCTGATGCAGGGATCGATGGTGAGGATGATGTTGGGCACGTCAGCCAGCTCGCACCCCTTCACCAACTTGATCATCGCGGGAATGTTGGCGAACGTCGGCGTCCGGGCGCGGAACCGCTCGAGGAGCCGGGTGCCGTTCGCCTTGAGGTAATACACCACCTCGCCCCGTGGCTGCTCGAGGCGAATGAACGTCTCGCCCTTCGGCAGCCCCTTCACCGGCACGTCGACAGGGTGACTCCCGCGAGGCATGCGGGCGACGAGCTGCCGAATGAGCCCGATGGACCGGGGAATCTCCCGCACCCTGACCAGGCATCGAGCCAGACAGTCTCCCTCCACCTCCACCACGGGCTCGACCTCGAGCCCTTGATACAGCGGGCCCGAGGCGCGAACGTCGATCGGCAGCCCCGAGGCGCGAGCCATCGGCCCGACCGCGTCCGCCGCGATGGCGTCCTCCCGGGTGAGCACGCCCAGCCCGCGCAGCCGATGCCGAATCGAGGGATCCTCGGTGAAGACGCGGGCCGCCCCCACGAAGGATTCCTCGACCTCGCCCAGCTTCGCGACGATCCCCGCCAGCGTGTTGTCATCGATGTCCCGCTTCACCCCACCGATGCGGTTGACCGAGAAGATGATCCGCCCGCCGGTGGTTCGCTCGAAGATGTCGAGGATCTGTTCGCGAATACGCCAGCAGTGCATGAACAGGTTCTCGAACCCGAAGGCGTCGGCGGCGAGCCCCAGCCACAAGAGGTGGCTGTGAATTCGAGACAGCTCGGCCCAGACCAGTCGCAGCCCCCGCGCCCGCTCGGGGATCTCCACCTTCATCAAGTCTTCCACCGCCATCGCGTAGCCCATGCCGTGCATGAAGC
>PMBV01000206.1 GCA_003153055.1 Myxococcales bacterium | reverse complement strand
CGCACGCCGATGCAGTGGAGCAGCGATCGCAACGCCGGTTTCTCGAAGGCCGACCCGACCGCCCTCTACTCGCAGCCGATCAGCGATCCGGTCTACGGAGCCTCGGCCGTCAACGTCGAGGCCCAGGAGCGAGACCCGTCGTCCCTGCTCCACTGGATGCGCAATATGATCCGCCTGCGGAAGCAGTTCCGCGTCTTCGGGCGAGGCACCCTCGAGTTCGTCGACGTCGAGAACCCGCGCGTCATGGCCTATGTGCGCCGGTGGGGTGACGACGTCATTCTCTGCGTGGCCAACTTCTCACGCCACGCCCAGCCGGCCGAGCTCGATCTCTCGGCCTTCGAGGGAGCCACGCCCACCGAGCTCCTCGGCTTCACGCCCTTCCCAACCATCGGGAAAGCACCCTACTTCCTGTCGCTGGGGGCCTACGGCTTCTACTGGTTCGAGCTCACGCGGGCCCCCGGGGCCGTTCGTTCGTAGAGCGCCGATAGCTCGCCCAGGCGATCGGCCAGCACCTCGGTGAGCGCGCCCCGGGTGAACCGCCAGCGCCAGTTCCCACTGGGCGTGGAGGGTCGATTCATGCGAGCCCGGCTGCCCAGGCCAAGCACGTCTTGGAGCGGGGCCACCGCCGTGTCGGCCACCGACGCCCACAGCGCCCGGAGCAGCACCCAGTTCATCTCGTCGCCCTGCGTGTTCAGGTAGCGGAGAGCGAAGTCCTTCTCCCGCCGCACCTCGTCGGCCGAGCGGGTGGAGTCGCCTCCGTCGCTCTGCCACCACCCCAGCGTAGTGTCGTTGTCATGCGTCCCGGTGTACGCGACGAGGTCTCGCCCGTAGCCGTGGGGGCGAAAGCTCACGGCCTGTGGGTCCGTACCGAAAGCGAACTGAAGCACGGCCATGCCCGGGAGTCGGTAGCTTCGCCGCAGCGACTCGACCGCCTCGGTGATGACGCCCAGGTTCTCGGCGATGAAGGGGAGGCCGCCCAGCGCGGTCTGCAAAGCAGAGAGGAGCGCCGCGCCGGGCCCTGGTTGCCACTGGCCCGAAGCCGCGGTGGGAGCGTCGGCGGGAATGGCCCAGTAGGCCTCGAGGCCACGGAAGTGATCGAGCCGTACAAGGTCGACCTGCTCCGCCACCGCCCGGGCCCGCTCGACGAAGAAGGCCACGCACGCCTCGGGGGAATCGGCCCACCGGTAGAGCGGGTTCCCCCAGCGTTGCCCGTCAGTGCTGAAGTAGTCGGGCGGGACTCCGGCGACGAGCGTGGGAGCACCCTGCTCGTCGAGCTCGAAGAGTTCCCGCCTCGCCCAAACCTCCGCGCTGTCGAGGGCCGGGTAGATGGGCAGGTCGCCCACCAGCCTGACGCCCTGCGCCTCGCAGCGTCGGCGGAGCGCGACCCACTGCTCGGCGAAGAAGAACTGGGCCAGCGCCTGGGCGCGAAGCTGGGGCCCGAACCTCTGCCGGGCGCGCTCGAGGGCTTCTGGCCTCCTCGCCACGAGCTCCGGGTCCCACTGGGTCCACGCGCGCCCCCCGTGGGCCTGCTTGAGCGTGGCGAACAGCGCGAAGTCGGGTAGCCAGCCCTGGGCCTCGAGAAAGCCCTCGAAGGCCCGACGGCGCTCGATGGTGGCCCGCGCGTCGAACCGCTCGGCGACGTGCCCGAGGAGCCTCGTCTTCCAGGCGATGACGGCGCCGAAGTCCACCTCCTCGGAATCGACCGGTGCTTGGGTGAGCTCCTCGACTTTGAGGAGGCCCTCCTGCACGAGGACGTCGGGGCTCACCAGGAGCGGGTTGCCCGCCATCGCACCGAGCCCCTGGTAGGGCGAGTCGCCGTAGCCCGTCGGCACCAGCGGCAACACCTGCCACAGCCCCTGGCCAGCCCGTGCGAGAAAGTCGACAAAGGCGTGGGCCTCGGGGCCGAGGTCGCCGATGCCGAAGGGCGAGGGGAACGAGGTCGGGTGCAGGAGAATGCCGCCGGTGCGCCGACGAGGTTCGATCATCACGCCTCACATGTGCTGGAACTCTTGCTGCGTGCTCTGGGGCTCTTTGGTCTCCCGTTGCGTCTCCGGGACGCCGCTGAACACCCGCTCGAGCGAGCGCGCCACCGTGCCCCGAGCACCGAGCCCGACCGCCAGCGACAGGGCGAAGACGATGCCTCCGAAGAGAATGGAGAAGGACACGATGAGAATGGTGCCGCCCACGCCCAACTGCTCGAGCGCCATGGCCGCGGCGAGCACCACCACCAGCCACCGGGCGCCCAGGCCGAGCAGCCGCGCCGAGTGGAGGCCGGCGTTTACCGCGCCGATGAGCACGCCGCGCTCGACCGCGCGTGACCCGGTGACGCCGGCGACGAAGATGCCCAGCCCGGCCAGCGCTTTGGGCGCATAGCCGAGGAGCTGCTTGGCCAGGTTCCCCGTGGCGTCGAAGGCGCTCAGGCCCACCAGGACCCCCACCGCGATGACGGTCCAGTAGGCGAAGCGGGCGATGACGGCCGAAGGTTTGGAGTGCCCCTGTGAGGCCGGCGCGGCGACCCCCCACGCCCGCATCCGCTGATCGATCCCCATGCGGCCGAAGAGGCGGCGCACCAGCGAGCCCACCAGCCACGCGCACACCACCGAGACGAGGAGGAGCAGCATCATCGCCAGGAGCGCAGGAAGAAATGTCGCGATGGCCGTCACGGTGCGCCCGATGGACTCGAGGAAGACGCGCTTGGTTTCTTCCCACATGGCCGTTTCCTCCTTCAGGGGTTGAAGCTGTCAGGCCACCGCCACCGCGAAATGAGGTAACGCTTCTGCTGCTCGAAGGCTCGGCAGAGTTGCTCGACCCGGTCCTCAGCAGCTGACGGCGCTCCACCAGCCGGGCGAAGTGGGCCACCGCGAGGTGCAAGCCATCCTCTGGCGACACTCCGCGTCCCGGGGTACCTCCACGTCCCGCGAGAGCCGGTTCGAAAGGCCGCTCCTCAGCTCGATCGCCTTCTCGAATGGCAAGCTGGTGGCCACGGAGGTGAATGGTAGCGTGAAGGTCATGGAGAGTTCGGGGAGGCAGGGGAAGGCGCGGCGTCGGTGGCGCGACTATCGGAGTGGTTCTGGTATTCGCCCCGTACACGCCTTCATCGAAACGCTGACCGATGAAGAGGTCGCGGAGGTTGTCGCCGCCATGAAGGAGGTCGCGCGGGAGGGGATGGAGGCGGCGCGGCACCTGCGAGGGGACGTCTACGAGGTCCGCGCAAGCACCAGTACCCGTTCGTTCAGGATCCTATTCGCCAGTGAGGGGGCGCAGAGCCAAGTGCTCCTTTCGCTCGTCGCGTTCGTCAAGAAGACGCAGCGCACACCTCCGAGGATCATCGACCTCGCCGAGCAGCGTCTCGCCGACTGGAGAAGTCGAGCACGGTCACGGTAGGTCTGGGTAGTTGCGACGAAGCTATAGCGTTGGAGCTATAGCGATTGACGGTTAGACACGGGCGTCATACCCTCACGGGGTGAGGCGAGCGATGCCCAAGGACTTCCTGAACGAGATTGTAGCCGAGCGGACGGGCAAGAACCCTGAGTTCCCCCGCTTGGTGGCCGAGGCTGAGGCGCGTCGGAAGACGGCGCGCTTCTTGGCCGCCATCCGAGAGAAGCTCGGAGTCAGTCAGACGCTGGTGGCCGCGAAGATGGGTACCTCGGCGTCCGTTGTCTCGAAGCTCGAAGCGGGCGCAGACGTCAGAGTCTCAACTCTCATGCGGTACTGCGCGGCCATTGGCGAAGCCGAAGTCCCTTCGATGTCATTGGCGGCTCTCTCGCGCCGAAGGCCGGCTACCACTCGAGCGAGAGTGGGTAGGTAGTCGAGCGCCTTCAAGGGTTGAAGCTGTCAGGCCACCGCCACCGCGAAATGAGGTAACGCTTCTGCTGTTCGAAGGCTCGGCAGAGTTGCTCGACCCGGTCCTCGATGGCCTTCACGTCGAGCCCGTGCGTCTCCGCGGCAAAGCTCGCCGCCCAGCCCAGGTACAAGGGCGTCATCGACAACAGCAGCTGACGGCGCTCCACCAGCCGGGCGAAGTGGGCCACCGCGAAGTCGTAGACGATGCGAGCCCAGGTCGCGTCATCGAGTCGAAACCGCTCGGGCACCGCCGCCGCGCGCCGAAGCGCCACCCGGGCCCCCGGAGACAACACCAGGCCCCACAGCGAGGCCAGCTCCCGCTCACCCAACTGAAAGGCCGCCACGAAGCGATCGATCGGCGGCTGGGGCCCTCCGTCGAGCAGCCCAGGCTCGCCGAAGGTGGGGAGCGGAGCCGAGCCCTCCACTCGCTGCCAGCGCGCGGCGTGTCGCTCCATCTCGCGGAACAGCATGCCCAGTATGCGTGCCAGCGTCTGGCTCGGGTCTTCCGTCGGCCCGTCGGGGCGCGGCCAGGCCCCCAGCCAGGCCTGACACGCTCGCGTTTCGGTGGCGAGCACCTTGGCGACCAGCCAGCCGTCGGAGCCCGCGGTGGCCGGGTCGCGCCCCCAGTCAGCATCCTCGAGGAGCCGCGTGGCCAGGGGCAGCGAGAGCGCCGCCTCGCCTCCCAGCGGTTGGCGGAGTCGGCGCCCGTAGAGCGCGCGGGTGAGCGGGTAGACGATGCCGGTGTTGATGGCGGCGTCGCCCTTGTGCCGCAGGTAGGCCGGGCTGACGAAGTCGAAGCCCCCGTCGAGAATGGGGCCGAGCAAGGTGCCCAGCCAGTCTGCCGAGTCGTCGTGCGCCTCCGCCGAGACCAAGGCGACAACGCGGGCCGAGGTCCAGACGGCCTCCTCGAGCACCGCCCTCAGTGCGCTGTGCTGACCCTCGACGCCGCTCAGGGCGAGCGACGGGGCACGAAACGCGGGGGCAGCACTGAGCTCCCGGCGCAGGCTGATCTCCCCTGACTCACAGGTGGTGACGCCGACCGTCACCTCGTGGCCGGGGAATCGCTCGCGGAGGTGCCCCTCGATGCGGAGGGCCATTGGCCCCGCGGCGACATTCGACAGCCCGTCGACCGCGACCAGTACGCGGCCGCTGCCGACCGGTGCCACCACGGTCGCCAGTGTGGGGTCGAGCGAGCTTGACATGGGTCCTCGGACCCATCACTCCATCAGGCTCGCGCTGGACGCAAGGGGCCCTTCACTTCCAGTTCGACATCGCCCCCAGATCCGAGACCTTGGTGTACCCAACTTTCTCGAGCATCTCCTTGGCCATCGCGCTGCGCCGCCCACTCTGGCAGTACACCACGATCGGGGCGTCCTTCTTGGAAGGGAGGCTCTGGAGCTTCGACTCGAGCTCCTGCACCGGGATGTTCACGGCCCCCTCGACGTGGCCAGAGGAGAACTCCCCCACCGTACGGACGTCGAGCAGAAACGCCCCTTGCTTCACCAGCTGATGGGCCTCGTCACTGGTGACGCCCGACTTTCCGGCCCCCAACAGCACGAACGCCCCCGCCGCAAAGAGGATCGCCGTGAGCACTTTCTTGTTTGGCAACATGTTGAAATCTCCAGGAAGTTGTCGAAGGGTCAGAGCCGGCCACATCTCCAGACGATTCTTCTGGCTCACACGCCCATGAGCGAGTTCGACCCTCACCCGAAGCCCTCCACGAGCCCGCCTGCCAGCGAGCTGTGGCGCCAGAGCCAGCGCACCCACCACACCGCCAATGAGTTCCTCAAGGCGGGCCTGGCAGTGGGAGCCATCGGAGCAGCCGGAGCCTTGATTGGCGCGGTCTGCCCCCTCTGCGTGGTGGCGACCCCAGCGCTGCTCGGCCTGGGCACGGTCGGCAAGCTCAGGGCGGTGCTGCTCGGGCGCAAGGCTCATGAGGTCGACGCCATCGCGCCTCGACCCGCTATGGAATCGTCGAGCTGAAGAGCTGCTGGTGCTCCTTCAAGACCCTGGTCAAACCGCGAATCGACTTGAACGGCATCTGGGTGATGATGGCGTTGGTCAGGCCAATCGGGAGCCCCTCGGCGAGATCGGGGTTGATCATGAAGCTCACCCGGGTGTGCTCCTCGTCGATCTCCTCCAGCTGCCACTCGGAGTCGAACGAGGGCATCCGCACGTAGCCCTTGCCCGCGTCGTGGGTCATCTCATTGGTCGAGGCGGCGATGATTGAATACCATTCCTTGCCCTCGACCTCGCCATGAGACACCTCGCTCCTCAAGACCATGTCGCGGTCTGCAAAAACAGGAATGTGCTGCCGATACCAGAAGACATAGGTGTCGGCGGCCTTGTCCACGACGCGCAGCATGGTCGTAGCGGTGCAGTCGTGCATCCACTCGGAGTAGTGGGGAATGTCCCTCAGCACTGCCCCGATGTCGTGCAACCTCGCGTTGACGGTGCAGGTCGCCTTGGCCGCGACGTATTTCTTGCCGGCGACCACGCTGGTGACAATTTGACAGCCCGACTCTTCTCCGACGCGCTTCCATTGAAATCGATCGGCCGATTGCGCCAAACCAGGCACGGGGGCCATCACGGAGAAGAGCACAACACACACGGCCGCGGCAGGGTGATTCATGGTCACCTCGGGTGAGCCCACGGGGCCAACAGCGGACCCCGCGGGAGGGAGTGGCGAAGACAGGATGACGGAGATTCGAGTATCGGGTCAGAGGTTCATGCCGATTCCGAGCTGCACGACGATTGGATTGACCGAGACCCTCACGATGTTGTCCCCGACCCTCGTGGCTCCATAGAGCGGGAGCTTCGGCAACCGCACCCAGATGTTGCTCACCTTCGCGGTGAGATCGAGCCCACCGATGTACTTGAAGTCACCGGTGAGAAAGAACGACCCGAACAGGCGAACCTCGACGCCACCCTGCACCACCCACCCCAGCTTGGGAGGAATCTCGACCTTGGGCTGCGATACCTCCGAAATCACCGGGTTGGTGATCTTCGCCCCCATCACGATGAGGAGGCTGGCTCCAAGACCGACGTACGGACGAACTCGCCAGGCTGGGAAGAAGCGGTACACCAGCGTCACCACCGGGGGCAGCACCGTCACCTCGCCCAGCTCGGAGCCCAGCGGCGGCACTCCCGTTGGCAGCACCCCGAGGGCCATGGGCGCCAGTGACGTGTTCGCCACCGTCCCTCCCAAGTACATCTTCTGCGCGAAGGGGAGCGCGAGGATCGTCTCGATGGAGAGCTGCCGGTTCAGGATCGGAGGCGCCCAGCCGATGGTCGCGGCGGCCATCAGGTTGCTGCCCAACGACGACCAGGAGCCAGCGATTGGCCCGTCGGTCACTCCCGACAGGTGGGCCATCGGGCTCACGTTGACCAACTCCACTTCTTTGCTCCGGCCGGTCGGGGCGATGAACAGCCCGCCGAGACGGAAGTAGAAGCCGTACCAGCTGTCGCCCTTCGCGAACGGCACCGCCTCAGTGGGCACCGCGACGCCAGCGGCCGGAGGTGGCACCGCCGCTGGGGACACGTCGACTTCAGCGGTGGGATCCTCGGGTTCGGCAGGCATGCCCCGCTCCACCTTCGCCAGCCTCGTCGTGCTCGAGTGACCGAACGCGACGGCGCTCGGCATCAGGCACACCAGCAGCAGGCAGGCTCCTCGTCGCACCGTTGGCCTCATCGCAGCAGCGGCCCGGCGAGGGTGATCCGCATTTCTCCCGCGGGGATCTTGAGGTCGATGGTGCCTGGAATGAAGAGCGCCGAGATGTTTGCCCTCACGGTGACCTCACCAGTGCTCTTGAGAGCCACGTCCATTCGCCCGTCTGGCCTGAAGGTCACCGGCCCCTTCAACGTGACGACCAGCTCCTTGCTGTGCAGGTCTTCGGTGGCGAGCGGAATCGAGATGTCAGGGTTGTCGAAGTAGACGTTGTTGGTGATGACGAACTGAGGGTCGGCGACCCCCGGCTCATTCAAGATGTAGCCGTAGATGGGCGCACCCATCTCTCGCAGTCGCATTACCATCACTCCCGTCGCCACGTTGGTGATGGGAATGATCCCGAGCGCCGTGGTGTTCATTGTAATCGACGTCCCGATGATCGAGTTCGGGTAGACTTGCACCTGAATGCACGGCTTGGTCGCCGTCGCGGGTTGCCCCGAGGCATCGACCGGGCAGCGGGCCAGGAGACCCCCGACCGATGAGGGCAAGGTCGCGTGCACATACGAGCAGACCTGCTGGCCGGGCCGATCAGCCATACAGTCATCACCCACCAAACTGGCGTTGGTGATGAGGCCGCCGAACCCGCCCAGCTCCATCACCACCCGGTTCTTGTCATTGGGGGTCTCCGCCGCGTCCAGGTAGCCGTTGCCGTTCATGTCGGCGAACGGCTCGCTCTCGAGGGGCTGATAGCTGTCGGGCGTCGCGGCCGCTCCGGTGAAGGTGATGACCACGTCGGGGCCGCCCGCCTTGGCAGCCTTGGCCCCAGCGAGTGGGTCGGTGTTCAGCGGCTGGCCGTTTCGCCCGCAGATCTCCCCAGCGCCGCAGCTCGTGTCGCTGCCACCCACCAGCGTGAGACGATAGGCGCCCCCCACCGTCCAAGGCTGGTTCGACTGGAAGCGGAGCTCGCGGTCGCGCTTGGTGAGCGTGCCTGGCACCACGCCGGCGCACTGGCCGTTGGCGTTGAGGCTCTCGACCCGAATACTGCCCTGACCACAGCCGGTCCCCAGCGTCAGAGAGGCGGGGTCCATCGGCTGACTGAACTGCACATGAATGTCTCGATTGCTCGACAGCGAGAAGGGCTGGTAGCTCGTGTCGTTCGAGAGCCCTCCCGCGCAGTGCCCCGGAGCGTTGCCGGTGATCGCACAGGGCGCGCCAGGCGAGATGCCGGTGATGATGGGTGGCGCCGCCATGGTCGAGGTGATGACTCCGGTGGTGTACGACAGCGTGCCGTTCGCCACCGCCTCGCCGGCCAGCGACCTGAGCCCCGTATAGGTGAGCCTGACCGCGACGCCATCGTCGAGCCGCCTCGACGGACGAATGACGACCGTCCCGCCCTGGAGCTGGGTGGTGACCGGTATGACCGTGGCGCCCTCGGCCAGGGTGAGCTCCACCCCGTCACGCAGGTACCCGGGGTCGAGGGGGGCGGAGAAGTTGAGCTCGAGGGGGTCACCCGGTGAGATGCCCGTCGCGCTCGCCGCGGGAAACGACGAGATGAGGCTCGGCACCGAGAGCGGCGCGACCGCTGCCTTCGCGCCGGTGCGGAACCTCATGGCGAGGTTGACCGGGGCCACGTTGATGCCGAGGGTGCTGAAGTCCATGGCGCCGGCGTTCTCGATCGCGAGCTGGTCACCGTCGAGGGTCGAGAGGCCCATCAGGTGAATGCCCATCACCGTCTGCGTGGCGATGACGTTCCCGTGCGGGTCCTCGCTGGTCACCACGGCGTCCATCGTCAGCTCGACGTACACCGGCGACTGCGCGTCATCGGGCTCCTGCTCGGCGGCGCGGAGCGGGTTCCGAAAGAGAAAGCCAGATGCATCGGTCAGCATCGTGAAGTGCACCACGCCGGTCGCGAGCCCCGCCTCGAGCACGCCGCCGAAGCGGATCGGCAGCGAGGTGAGGTCGAGGCGCTGGCCCCGCCTGATGATCATCGGAATCGGAGTGCCCATCACCTGAGGGTCTCCCACCAGCGTGTCGAGCCCGCCGCTCGTCACCCCGAGAATGTTCGTCCCCAACAGCGGAGCGGAGAGGAGTGTGCTGTTCGCCGACAAGGACGCGATCTTCGACTCTGGCTGGGCGACGCCAGCGACCCACGGTGGCTCGACGGTCAGGCTGAGCGGGTAGAGCCCGGCGTCGGGAACGGCCATGCGGCGGGGGACGAAATCGATGGCCACCGGCGCGATGGGCTCTCCACCCAGATCGTGCACCGCGGTGGTGAGGACAAACCGGTAGGCGTCTCCCGCGGTCAGCGTCGCCGCGGAGTCGAAGGTCAGATGAATGCCATCGGTCGCGAGCTGCCCATCGACAGACGTCGAATCAGCCAGATGAACCAGGCGAGCGCTCTGCGAGGTCAGGGTGGCCGGGTCGAGGGGCTCGGAGAAGACCAGGCGAAGTGGAACCTCGTCGAGCATCGGCTCCGCGGTGCCTCCGTCGGCTAACAGCGGGAAGCCGTTCAACGTCAGCAGGCTCGCGGCCGCCCCAGCCAGGGTGCGGACGCCGCGGGTGTGGAAGGTGAGGAGCGGCGCGGCGGCAGGGAGGTTGGTGCCTCCGTCGAGCATCGCCGGTCGCGCGTAGACCCGGTAGGTGGCGCCCTGGGCAAACCCACCCGTTGGCGCGAAGCTCAGCCTCGCACCATCGAGGTGGAGCAGGCCGTCGACGAAGCCGCTGGGCCCCTCGACACAGAAGGTTCCCAGCACCTGATTGCCGGCCTTGGAGCACGCGCCGTAACCCCCCATGCCCGCGTCAGCGCCCAAGAGCGGCACCGGCAGGGGGTCGGAGAAGGTCAGCAACATCACGGTGCCGGCGGTCACGTCGTACTGGCCATCGACGGGATAGCTGAAGACCACCCCCGGCCCGGGCGGGGTCAAGACGAGGTCGGCCAACGTCGTGTCCGAGGAGGAAGACGAAGTGCAACCCGCCACCCAGAGCGCGACGAAGGCGGCCGCGATTCTCGGCGTGAGGCCGGTGCCCTCGAGATTCCCCACAACGTGATCAGCGTGTCGCGTCATCGTTCGTTCCTCTTGGGCTAAAAACTCCCGGTGCCTTGAACCTTGGCCATCTGGTAAGCGATGACCTACCAAATGGTAAATATAAGTTCAAATTAGGACGTGTGAGAACCGAGGCGAAACGGTGAAGTCCAAGTTCTCGGCGATGACGCGACGCGCTGTCGGCGTCAGCGACTTTCCTCGGCCAAACGGATCGGCCCGAACTTCTCCGGGTGCCGCGCCATGGCAGCCGCGTCGACCCCATAGAACGCACGGAGCCGATCCATGTCGTGGCGCACGTCTCCCGTCATCTCGATGGGCTCGCCGAACCCGCCGACCTTGGTGCGGTAGTCGAGGAAGCCCGGCACGACCGGCACCTTGGCCCCCAGCGCGATGCGATAGAAGCCAGACCTCCAGTGCTCGGCGCGCGTGCGAGTGCCCTCGGGAGGAATGACCAGGTACAGCCGCTCCTGGCGCTCGAATTGAGCGACCATCTGCCCGACCATGCCGTTGGCCTTGCGGCGATCGACGGGCACGCCGCCGAAACCCCGCACCAGCCACCCCACGGGAGGCTTGGTCCAGGCGTCTTTCACCATCCAGGAGATCGACATTCCAACCGACTGGGCCAGAAGAACCATCAACAGCCCGTCGAGGTTGTCGGTGTGTGGCACGGCCAGGCAGACCGCCTTGGGAACCGCGGGCACCTCGCCGACGTACCTCCAGCCCCCCAGGGCACCGAGGCCCGCGCGCGCGACACGAACGCCAAGGGGCCGCCGGCCGTCCGTCGCTCCCTGACCCGAGGTCACCTTCTCTTCGTCGCGCATCGTGTCGTTCCTCCGTGCTGCGCCCCGAGGCCAGGCGCCGGGGCGCGAGGAGACACCTCAGGCAAAGCTGAAGTGCTCGTTGTCCATCTGCATGACGACCCGGCTGGGCGAGAGCATGGTCTTGCGGTGCGCGTCGGCGCGGGGCAGCAGCCGCTCGAAGTAGAACTCGGCCGTCTGGAGCTTGGCCGTGTAGAAGTCGGGGGTCTCCTTGCCTCCCCCGGCCAGCTTCTCCTTCGCCACCAGGGCCTGCTTGAGCCAGGAGTGCCCCATCATCACGAAGCCCGAGTACATGAGGTAGTCGAACGACGCGGCGCTCACCGCGTCACGGTCCTTCGAGGCGCGGAGCATGATTCGCAAGGTGAGCGCCTTCCACTCCACCGCCCGCCTGACGCACGCCCGCGCCATGGAGCCGACGGAGCCCTTCGAGACGACGTGCGGCGTGGCCATGGCGAGCATCTCGTTGGTGAAGTCCCAGATGCACTTGCCCTTGCTGGTGAGCAGCACCTTGCGGCCCAGCAGGTCGAGCGACTGAATTCCAGTGGTGCCCTCGTACAGCGTGGCGATGCGGGCGTCACGGGCGATCTGCTCCATGCCGTGCTCCTTGATGTAGCCGTGCCCGCCGAACACCTGCATCCCCAGGTTGGCGCACTCCAGCCCCATCTCGGTGATGAAGCCCTTCAAGATGGGCGTGAAGAAGCCGAGCTGGTCGTCGAACTTCTCGTATTTCGCCTTGTCGCCGGTGGCCACCCCCACCGCCATGTCGTCGGCCAGCTTGGCGGCGCTGTAGATCATCGCGCGCGCGCCCTCGGCCAAGGCCCGCTGGGTCAACAGCATGCGCCGCACGTCGGCGTGCCAGATCAACGCGTCGGCCACCTGGTCGGGCTCCTTCTTGCCCGACAGCGCCCGCATCGAACGGCGCTCCTTCGCGTAGGGCAGCGATCCTTGATACGACAGCTCGGCGTGGGCCAGGCCCTGCACCGCGGTGCCGATGCGCGCGGTGTTCATGAAGGTGAACATCGCCTCGAGGCCCTTGTTCGGCTCGCCGATCAGATAGCCCACGGCCTCGTCGAAGTTCAGCACCGCGGTGACCGACGCGCGAATGCCCATCTTGTGCTCGATGGAGCCGCAGGTCACCGCGTTGCGCGCGCCCAGTGAGCCGTCGGCGTTGATGAGGAACTTCGGCACGATGAACAGCGAGATGCCTCGGGTGCCTTTGGGTGCGCCGGGCAACCGCGCCAGCACGATGTGAATGATGTTCGAGGCGAGGTCATGCTCGCCGGCGGAAATGAAGATCTTGGTGCCGGTAATGGCGTAGCTGCCGTCGCTGCGCGGCTCGGCCTTGCTCTTGATCTGCCCGAGATCGGTGCCGCACTGAGCCTCCGTCAGGCACATGGTGCCGGCCCACTCGCCGCTCACCAGCCGCGGCATGTAGAGGTCCTTCTGGGCCTTGGTGCCGAACTGAAACACCGTGTTCATGCACCCGAGACTCAAGCCGGGGTACATCGTGAACGACCAGTTCGCCGTGCCCATCAGCTCTGACTTGATGAGATTGAGCGACATCGGCAGCGCCTGGCCCCCGTACTCCTTGGGGTGCGCGAGGCCCTGCCACCCTCCGGCGACGTACTGGGCATAGGCCTCCTTGAAGCCCTTGGGCGTGGTGACCTCGCCATCCTTCAGGGTGCAGCCTTCTTGGTCCCCCGAGAGGTTCAGCGGCGCCAGCACCTCTTCACAGAAGGTGGCCGCGCCCTCGAGGATCGCCTCGACCAGCTCCGGGGTGGCGTCGGCAGCGCTCGGCTGGGTAGCGTAGTGCGCCGGGTAGTCGAAGACCTCGTTGAGCAAGAAGCGCATGTCGCGGAGCGGCGCTTTGTAGTGTGGCATCTCTCACCTCGGTTGTTTGTTGTGAGACATCTTGAATGAACGCCCCTCGACCCGAGCTAGAGCTTGACGCGCCCCTCGGTGATGTCTGCCAGCCGGTCGGCGTCGAGCGGGAGGTAGGTCTGGTCACGGCGCACCAGCAGCGGCTCCTGCACCCGCATGGGGTTCATGCCTTCGTCGCGGAGCTCGACCTTGCGAAACTTGAACGTGTCGGTCGTCTCGAGCGTTTGCCGAATGCGCAGAAAGAGCGGAATGGCGTAGTCGGGCAGTCGATCTCGCAGGAGCCGCTCCAGGGCCTCGGGCTCGAGCGCCGTCTTGAGGGTGATCGCCGCCATGCCGGCGCGGCCGTCGTACCCGGGGACCTCGACCCCATACACCGCCGCGTGCTCGACGAACGGGGCCTCGAGGAGCGCCGCCTCGACCTCGGCGGTCGACACGTTCTCGCCCTTCCAGCGGAAGGTGTCTCCCAGCCGGTCGACGAAGGCCACGTGGCGCCAGCCCTGCTCCCGCACCAGGTCACCGGTGTCGAACCAGCAGTCGCCCGTCTGAAAGGCGTCGCGGAGCAGCTTCGCCTCGCTCGAGCGCTGGTCGGTGTAGCCATCGAAGGGCGCCCGAGGCGTCACCTCGGCCAAGAGGAGGCCCTCTTCACCGGCCTTCGCCTTCACCAGCCGTCCGCGGATATCCTTGAACGGCCGCTGGGTGCCGTGGTCGATCTTCACCACCGCGTACGACAGGGGCGTGAAGCCGGCCGTCCGCGGCACGTTGAAGCCATTGGTGAACAGCAGGTTGCACTCGCTCGCCCCGTA
>PMBV01000007.1 GCA_003153055.1 Myxococcales bacterium | reverse complement strand
ACGACGCGCACCGTCACCGCCCTGAGACTCTCCAGGGGTACGACGGGCTTCAATGCGATGCGGACCGTGTCGGAAGTCTGGATGACGCCTGAGAGGGCCCCGGAGAAACCGGGGGCCACCGGGTTGGGCGCGCCCCCGTCGAAGGCCACCGCCCCGTCCACCCACACCCGAGTGGCGAGGGCATCCACCCCGTTGACACCGGTGTCGAGCAGCTCCAGCGCCAGGGTTGCGTCGATGGGGACGCCCGTCTCCCCGGGGCATGGCTGCCGGTTGAGCAGCACCAGCCGCGGGCCTCCCTCGACGAGGGCGACGTTGTCGACGTACAGGGCCGGTAGCTCGACGGCACTCATGCCCGCACCCTCACTTGGCCACCAGCTCGAGCCGCACCCCGACGAGGTGCACACCCGTCAGCTTGGACACGTTGGCTGCGAGGTCCGTCATCAGCCGCTCGCGCCCGGGCACCGCCGTCATCCTCGCCTTCTTCGCCCCGTCGACCGTGACTGAGGCCTCCCATGCCAAGTCCGCCGGGATGCTGGCCGGTACCTTGAGCCGCAGCAGCACCCGCACCAGGCTGATGCCGGTGACGTCCACTGCCTGCGTCACCGCCGAGTAGTCCCCCGGGGCGAGTTGGAAGTAGTGCCCCGGCTCGACGTCCCCCAGGACGAAGGCGTACTCGCCCATGCCTGCCTTCGACGTCTTGAGGCGTCCCTGGCCAAGCCCCAGGCGACTTGTGAATGCCGTCAGCATCGCCTCACACCTGTCGGAGGAGCTCGAGGTGGTCGAAGTACCCCCGCCTCGTCACGTCCTTCACTGCGAAGCCGAAGCCTCCGCGGCCCCAAGCGAGGGGCTGCGTCCCGGAGTTGATGCCCAGGGCGTCATCGATGAATTCCACCATCCCGGCCACCGGCTGCCAGTCGGGCGCCGTGCCGAGGGGATGGGCGACGACGTCATTCTGGTACACCTTCAGCACCACGTCGCCGTTGGTGTTGACGATGACGTCGAGCCGGAGGTGCACCCAGGTACCCTGCGTGAAGCTGGCTTCGGACTTGAGCAGCACGCCGGGGCCATCCGCATCGGGCAGCCCCACTGCCACGGTGCCCTTCCGAAGGGCGATGCGGTGTGGCTCATCGTCCGACAGGCCCAACAGGTACGCCTTGTCGTTGACGGAGAGGCCCTGACAGCAGAGGAAGAGGAAGGGCGAGAAACCGGTGGGGCCCCCTCCAGGCCCCCGCTGCATGACTCCTCGGATGGAGCCGCCCTTCGCCATAAATGCAAAACCGGACAGGGCGGTAAAGAGGCCCACCGCACCTTGGTCCGCGGTGAGGGAGTTGAAGGCGAAGACGAAGTTCCCGCCTCCCGGGGGTCGAGCGATGCCCGCGGTGACGCCCCTGTCCACCGTGGCGATGTCGAGTCCGTCGTTGAGGTAAGCCCAGTCAGTTGATGCCATGGTGTCCCTTCATTGTGTGGTGGCCGCCGGCCACGAGGAGCCGAAGGACTCGACTCTCTGCTGGCCGTCGTCGAAGAGGGCTGCGCTGGTGCCGAGTACCGCCCACGTCCAGGCGTAGAGTTCGTTCAACTGCCACCCGTCTTCAAAGCCCTCGCGCGACTCCCCGTTGAATGCGCCAGTCACCGAGGGGACGTCCGCCCAGTCGCGCCAGTACGGGACGTTGCCCCACCCCGTCTCCCAGTCCTCGGCGGCTCCGCCACCGAAGGCGCAGGTGATGAGTTGCCCGGGCGGCAGCTCCAGGAGGTAGACGGCATTCTCCCAACCGCCGAGAAAGTCCTCGAAGCCTTGGGTCTTCTCGTCGAAGAAGGCCAGCACCACCGGCACGTCGTCCAGCGCGGCCAGGTGCACGTGCCAGCGCTCGAAGTCCTCCCAGGCCTCCTGGGGGCTGGAGCCGAAGCCGGCGATGACCTCGAGGCGCGTCACTGTCGTCAGCGTCCAATACGCGGCCGCGCCTGGGAGAAGGCCCGCATCCTCGAAGCTGGGGTTGAGGAGGGGCATCAGAGGAGCCCGCCTGTACTGCCATCGATGAGTGTCACCCGGCCCAGCGCTGGGAATTCGTTGAGGCGCAACTTCACGTCGGCGGGCAGGGCATTCAGGGTGAAGTCCATGCGGGCGTCGCCCATCTTCCTGACGCCTGGCGTGTCACGCACGACGTTGAAGACGTCACTCCAAGCCACCTCTCCGACGGGGTTGCCTTGCGAGTCCTTCAGGTTGAAGCCGAAGTCGACGTTGGGGTTGGGTGTCCCGTCGGGCTGGCTGACTTGGAAGTAGCTGGCGAGGCTGGCGCGGATTCTGTCGCGGACGTCGTTGCCTGCGAAGCCGGCCTTGAGGAAGAGGCGCGCGGCCACGTCGAGGGGCCGGTACACCGGCTCCTGGACACTCACCTGAAACGTCAGCGTGCAGGGGTACACCTCCGTCACCTGCCGCAGCACCTGGCTCCGAAGGGCCGGTGTCGGCATGGCGCCGGGCGCCTTGGACTGGGGGATGACGTAGAGGATGCCGGCATTCTCTTGGATGCTGGAGTCTTCGTTGGCCGTCAGCATCAGGGCGCGGGCGACTCCGGGAAGGCGCCGGGCATTCAACTCAAAGTCCTCCCGGGACACGGAGCGAGTCAGCGTCCGGAGGCTTTCAGGGGCGAGCAGCTTGGCCGAGGCCACCGTCTGCCTCTCGGTGCCACCGGAGGCTGGGCGAGGGTTGCGCACTGCTACCTGGACCGCGGCGCCGTAGGCGTCCTTGAAGGCGCCCTCGATGACGACGAGGCGCTCGGCGTCGACGTTGCCAATGGCCCCGCCTCCCGTCTTGTAGGTGACTGTCACCGTCCCGGTGGGCGCCGTGCCACTGACGCCATTGCCGAAGCGGACGGTGGCCCTGTCGTTTTGGTCCACCAGCACCATGAAGTGCCTGTCGTTGGGGCGCGAGTCCAGGAAGCTGTCCACCTCGGTGAAGGCCCCCTGCGGCGTGGCGATGATGGCCGAGCCATCCAGGTACGGCGCGAAGTCGAGGTGGAGCTCCAAGTCCGAGAGGCCTCGGGCATCGAAGAGCTGCGTGTACGTCTTGGAGTGCTCCACCACGGCTGTCACACGCGGGGGCTGGGCCCCGGCTGCGATGACGGCGGGCGAGAGGAGTTGAAAGCGGACCGGCTCAGTCACCTCTTGGGTGCGAATGACGGTGCCCGCGGGGATGGTGACGTTGGC
>PMBV01000282.1:23315-24413 GCA_003153055.1 Myxococcales bacterium | reverse complement strand
TCCTCGAGTGGTGGTTCGTCGAGTGGTGGTTCGTCGAGTGGTGCTTCCTCGAGCGGCGCTTCCTCGAGTGGCGGCTCGGGCGGAGGAAGTACCTTCCACGTGTTCCTCCTGCTCGGCCAATCCAACATGGCTGGCTATCCCAAGGCACTCGACGCCGACAAGGTGAAGAACCCGCGGATCAAGGTGCTGGGCTTCGACGCCTGCGCCGCGACCGGTCGAAAGCAGGATCAATGGGACACCGCCGTCGCGCCTCTCCACGAGTGCTGGAATGGCGCAATTGGCCCCGGAGACTATTTCTCCAAGACCCTGGTCGATGTCATTCCAGCTGGCGACACCATCGGGCTTGTCCCGTGCGCGATCAGCGGCGAGAAGATCGAGACGTTCCTCAAGAATGGTGGCACCAAGTACAATTGGATCCTCCAACGCGCGAAGCTCGCGCAGCAAGCGGGAGGCGTCATCGATGGGATCCTCTTCCATCAGGGAGAGTCCAACAGCGGTGACAGCAGCTGGCCTGGAAAAGTGAATACATTGGTGACAGACCTACGAGCCGATCTGGGGCTTGGGAATATCCCGTTCCTCGCGGGTGAGCTGGCCTATGATGGCGGCTGCGCTGGCCACAACGTCCTGGTCAACAAACTGCCGAGTGTCGTAACCAACGCCTACGTGGTCTCTGCTCAAGGGCTGGCATTGGATCCCGCTGATACGCAATGGCATCTCCACTTCAGCCATGATGCGCAGGTGGCTTTCGGTAAACGGTTCGAGGCCAAGATGGTCGAGGCCCTCCACTGGTAACTCTCCGGGCCCCCACGCGTCTCCTGTGGCTGCTGCTCCTGGCTATCGGCCTTGGGTGCTGCGAGGGCCTGATCTCTGAAATAGGCGACGGCCACGCGTCAGGCGGTGGCTCGGGTCCCAACCCCAGTGGAGGCGGGAGTGGCGGGGGCAGCCTCCCAAGCGCTGGTGGGAGCGGAGGCACAGGAGGTGGCAACGCGGCAGGTGGGAGCGGTGGGAACTCAGGAACGGGAGGGGGTGGCACTGGTGGAGGTGCTGCCTCTGGCGGCGGCGCTGGAACGGGTGGCGGCGCTGGAACGGGCGGCGGCG
>PMBV01000282.1:0-23229 GCA_003153055.1 Myxococcales bacterium | reverse complement strand
ATTCGCATCGCCCCCGACGGCACGACGAGCGAGACCAACATCGCCAAGCTCGCCGTGGCCCGGGGCGCGACCGTCTGGGCGACACCCTGGACCCCGCCGCCAGAAGACAAGAGCAACAACAACTCGGTGATGGGCACGCTCACCAACGGCCAGGACTTCGCGAACCGGCTGGCCAAGTTCGTTCAGACCATGAAGGACAACGGGGTGCCGATCTACGCCGTATCCGCGCAGAACGAACCGGACGCCAACGTCGACTACGAGTCGTGCGTCTACACCGGCGCGACCATGGCCTCATTCATCGGCAATTACATGGGAGCCGCGCTCGCCTCTTCGGGAGTCAAAATCATGGGGCCCGAGACCCAGAATTGGTGTGGCTTTCCCAACTTCGCTCCGGCGCTCCTGAACGACGCCAAGGCATCGCCATACATCTCGATCATCGCCACGCACGAATACGGCTGTTCCCCCTCGGCCCACCCGGAGATCGCCCAAGCAGGAAAGGAGTTCTGGGAGACGGAGATCTACGACACCGATGGCAAGGAAGACCCGGGCATGGGGAGTGCCCTTCGCGTCGCACAGCTCATTCATGACGCGCTCACCATCGCAAACATGAACGCGTGGCATTACTGGTGGGTCTACCCCGCGGGGACCGACAACGGCGCGCTCTGGGACAAGGGCACTGGCCAGCCGAGCAAGCGGCTCTGGGTGATGGGCAACTACAGCCGCTTCGCTCGCCCCGGCTTCAAGCGCATCGGCACGAGTGGCACGGTGCCCTCGGGAGTGCTCCTCACCGCGTTCGTGAACCCCACGGACGGCACCGTCGTGGTCGTCGCCGCCAACAAGAACACGAGCACCACCAACCTCTCGCTCTTCGTCTCGGGCGACGCGCCCTGCAGCTTCACTCCCTTCGCGACCACGTCGAGCGACAGCCTCGCGGCGAAGAGCGCCATTTCAGTCTCGGGTGGGCGGTTCACCGCGACCCTCGCTCCGCAGTCGGTCACGTCCTTCGTCGGGAAGCTCTGACCTGACGCTGGCCGTTCACGGGACGATCCACCCACTATCGGCTGCCAGACGCCGACCGTCGGCGGAGGCGAAGTGCACCAGGTACCCGCCCTTGGACGCGAAGCGCTGCCCGGGAGCGAGTCCCAGCCTCGGGTAATACCCATTGACCAGTCGGTGACTCAGCAACACCTCGACGCGCTCCACCAGGTAATCCCTCACGAAGCTGTCGAGCATGTGGCCCAGGGTCTCCGAGAGGATGACGCAGGCGAGATACGTATCGGTCTGTACGCGCTCATCGACCACGCGAACGTTCCGCACCTTGAACCACCCGAGCGGGAAGTCCATGCGTACCCTCCGCTGCTCGGGGAGATCGAAGGGGTACGTGAGCCTCGCGAGCCCCCTCCAGGTTGGCGGGAGTGGCGAGTACTCGAGCTTGCCCATGAGCCCCGACACGTAGACCGCCGCCGATGCTGGCGGGGAGGGCAGGGCAGCCAGCTCAGCAGGTCGGAGCCACAGAACAATCGCGTCGTCGGCCCGCGTGTCAAGCAACGACGCGGAGAGCTCGGTCTTCAGGTCCCCTCCCTTGAACGGCCGGGTCACCACCTCGAGCCCCGGTGCCGAGGCGCCGAGCGTCCGCGCCGCCTCTTGCCCGACGTCCCCCTCCCGATAGAGCTGCACCACCCGGCGGAGCCTCAGGTGGGCTTGATCCTCGCGCAGCTGTCGGGCGATCAGGTTCGCCTCGAGGAGCACGCCCCGAGAGAAGTAGACCGGGTAGAAGTCTTGCTCCGCCGACACCGGCAGGTCCACGTTCGGCAACAGACAGGGCACGGCCTCGCGCTCGCAGAAGTGGTGCACGGGGGCCCACGTCGCGCCCCCCAGGCCGGAGATCACCGCGAACACCGGCGTCGCCGCCAACCGCTCCTCGAGCTGCGACTCCCAGGTGTCCGGTGGCCCCGAGAGCTCCCACACGTGGAGCTGCCACTTGCGATCCACCCGGTACATGACTCCGCGGGTCGAGCGCATCGGCGGCGTGCTGCCACGGTACCCCGCGTTCTTGTCGGCGAAGAACTGTCGCAGCACCCCGAGCATCCCCTCGCGCGCGACCGGATCGGCGTCGGGAGTGATCACCGTGGCGAAGTGCAGCGTCTCGGCCTCCACTCCGGGCACCGCGCCGCTGGTCAGTGCCTTCAGGTAGGTGATGAGCGACGCCATCGTCGGGTCATCGAGCTTGTACCTCGGCATCAGGTAGCTGAGCTTCCTGCCCTGCTGATCGACCCCGTCGCGAATGGCCCTCGCGAGCGTCGCGTCGGTGTAAGCGTCGCGGCGCGGCACGTAGCCCTGCACGTGCGGCAAGTCGACGTCCTCCACGTTGCGCGCCCCGGGCCTGAAAAGGTACCGACCGATGATGGGTGGAATGACGGTCTGGCCCTCCCAGCTCCCGAGCCCGCTCCGGCGGTGGCAGGTGGCGCAGGCCGCGGTCGCCCCTTCGACCATCATGCCCTCCCGGTCGCCAGACAGCAGCCTCCCCGACGGCAGCACGCCTTGACGGTACAGTCGCTCGGTCGCGCTCGACGAGGGCGTTGCTCCGGCTCCCGCCACCGGAACCGCCAGCAGCACGAGAAGCGTCAGGGTGCGCAATGCCATCACCGGACGACGAGTAGCTGGTGGAGCTCGCCAGCCAGCTCGTCAGAGGACGCGAAGCCGTCGATGCGCTCCCATCGGCTGCCCAGGCCTGCTCGCAGGAACGTCACCGGCGTGTGGTTCATCTTGTCGCCGCGGAAGGTCGCGAACGCCCGCTGGGCCGCCTGGGTCGCCTCGACCGTCCCAGTGTAGAAGTGCCACTGGAGGCCCGCGCCCACCCCTTTCCCGTACTCCGCCAACCGCGCCGGCGTGTCGTACTCCGGGTCGATGGAGATGGAGACCAGGTGCGCCTTGGTTCGCCCGCCCGCGAGCGTGCTCTGCAATCGACCGAACGTCTGGCTCATCACTGGGCAGATGGTCCCGCACTTGGTGAAGATGAAGGTCAACACCACCGGCGCTCCGTCGTTCAACTCGTCGGGCAGCGACACCACCCGGCCGTCGTCTCGCACCAGGTCCACCTCGGGGAGCGCGACGTCGAGCGAGGACCGAGTGGCTCGCTTCATCGCGCGGGCCTCGAGGTGATTCTGGACCCGCGGCTCCGAGCCGAGAGACACGGAGGGAAGAGCCAACGCGACGAGGAGGACGAGCGCCTCACTCCGGCTTCGAGAAGCGGGCATCTGCCACCTCCGTGTTCAGCGAGACGTGGTCCACGAGGATCTTCTCCGAGCCGTGGACGCCCTCGACGATCGTCTCCAGCGTATGCGGAATCATCAGGCCGTCGACGGTCTTGTAGTCACGGTAGTATGTGAAGACCTGTCGAGGCTTTCCATCCATTTGGCGGGTCCCGTCGACCCTCGCCTCGAGGAACGTCTTGGCGTCGATCCACACCTGGCGCACCTGGCCCGAAGCCGCCGTCACCTTGAGCTTGAAGGTGTCGCGGCCTTCGACCTTCTCGGTGCCCGCCAGCTCGACCTTGTTGCCTTTTGCGGAGTGATCCATCAACGGCCCGTCGAGCTCGGCCTGGAGCGAGGCGAGCCGCAGCTCCTCGTCGGTGAAGGGCTCGACCTCACTGCGCCCGAGGAACGGGCGAACCTTCCAGCCGTGGGCTCCGTCGAAGACCTGCACGGCTGTCTTGCCCTGGAACTTGACCTCCAGGCGGGTCGCTCGCGGTCGCTTCAGCTCGAGCTCGAAGGGCAACAGCACCTGCTTGGGGGCGCCAGCCTCGGCGTTGCGGAGCTGGGCATGTCTGGCCTCGGCCTTCGTCTCGGTCCTGGTGCGGAGGTACGACTCGGCGAGCTTGAGCGGATCTCGCGCGACGCCAGCCTCGAGGTTCCCCGCCATCGACATGGCCTTCACCTTGCGCCACGCCTTCAGCCCTCCGCGGGCCTCGGCGTTCTTCTCGATGATCGACTCGGCGGCGCGCTCGGCCGGGCTGCCGCAGCTCGTCGAGAGCCCCGTCAGGGCGACCACCGTCAGCCAGAAACGCCTCGAGGTTCGTTCAGTCATGGAGCTCTCCAGTTGTCATCAGTCGACCTCAATCCCTTCGGCTCTGAGCGCTCCCGCCACCACCGTGACCCGCCCGCCGTGCTTCACCAGGCCTCCGGGGTTTCCGAAGATCATGAAGTACGTTCGAGTCACCTCGAGCGGGGCCGTCTGGCGCAGCTCCCCGATGTTCTCCATCGCCGGCACCGCCAGCGCCGCCCCGGTGGCCTCGTCGATGAGGTACGGGCGGGCCTTTCGATCGGCCAGCACCGCGGCCTTCTCCGGGTCGAGTACCCGGTAGTCGAATCGGAGCATCAGTCCTGAGGACACCCGGCGCACTCCGACGATGTCGACGCCCCAGTTCCTCTGGAAGTAGGGCCCTCGTCGCGCGTGCCAGTCGCCCTCGCGCGTCGTCGTCGCCTTCGGTCCCGCCTTGGCCCTCGGCGGGGCCTTCTCTTCTCCCCGTGCCATGGGAGCCATGAGGAGCGCCCCCGTCACGATGAGGGCTCCCTGAGTCAGGCTCGAGCTCACGGCCGCCACTCGTCAGCGCCGATGTCCCATTGCCCGGCGAATGGTCGCGACTGCCCATCGATGTCGTGGTCGGTGGCGCCGTTGGCCGTTGCGCTGTTGTAGGCGGGCGAGGCGGTCCCCACGAGGTGGTAATTCCCGAAGTTCGCGCCGTTCGCGGGGTTCTGAGCGTACAGAGGTCCGTACCTCAGGTTGACGTAGTTGTTGCCTTCGTCGATGGTGGCCGCGACCTGGAGGTTGAATACGCTGGGAGGATTGATGACTCCGCCCAGCTCGGGCACCACCCGCGAGCCGTTGCAGTACTGGTTGACCAGGTTCGGGTTTGCCGTGCGGTTCCCGATGCCTGGGTAGCCAGTGGTGCTGGTCATGATTGAGAACAGCGGGTTGAGCCGCTGAGCCCCGGGCGTCGTGCTCAAGTCGCCCAGCACGCCGAGCTCCCAGTACCGCGCGCCTGACACGCACTGGCCGGTCGTGGCCTGGTTTGCCAGCGTCGCGCACCCGCCGACGGCGCGGTTGTTTCCAACACAGAGTCGTCCATCGCCGGAGTAGTAGAAGGAGCGGTTCTGCCAGATGATGTCATTGAACAGCGTCGGGCGAGAGATGGCGTTGAGTTGCCTGAGGAGTGGTGAGGTGATCTGGGTGAGCAGGCCCGCGCTGGTGAGCTCCGAGACGATGCCCGCCGGGCTCGGGTAGCCAACTCCCGCCTGTCCCGGCGTGGTGGCGGGGAGCGCCAGGCCACCGGCCAGCACCACTCCGGCGATTCCCGCGCTGTCATTGGAGGAGATGGTGTTGTTGGAGATCGACGCGTTCAGCGTGTCGGCGAGGGAGATGCCGCCGCCCGCCCACCCGGCCACGTTGTTGACGATGACGTTGTTGGTGATCGTCACCTGGTGCCAGAGGAAGGGCACGTTGGGGGTCGCCGTCACATCGGCTCCGTTGACCTGTTGCAGGCGAATGCCCCCGCCCTGGCCTCCCTCGGCGAAGTTCCCCCGAATGAGGTTCCCGTCGATGGTCAGGTCGCCGGTTCCCAGACCGACCGCTCCCGCCACCGGTGGCTCGCCGACCACCGCGATGCCGCCTCCGTGGGTCGAGGCGGTCTGCTGGAAGCTCTGGTTGAAGAGGAGCTGGTTGAACGCGATGGTGCCGCCCTGGCTGAAGCCGACGTGACCGATGGCCCCGCCGTGCGAGCTGCTGATGTTGCCGCACACGAAGTTGTGATCCACGGAGTAGCCGTCGGTGCCGGCGCAGATCGAGATGCCTCCGCCCGCGCCACCCGACGTCGCGGCGCCCTCGACGGTGCCGTTCTTGGTGACGGAGTTGTGGTGGATCTTCACGTTGACGTCGTAGCCGAGGCCGGTGATGCGCCCCCTGGTCCTTCCGGCCGGGAGCGTCTCGAGTTCGAGGTACGGCACGCCCACTCGCATGCCTCCGTGGAAGGCGCCCGCGTTGCCGAAGACTCGGTTGTTCGAGATCTCGAGGCCGTGAGCCCAGCCGTTGACGTAGATGCCGCCGCCGGCATCGCCGCCAGTGATGCTGAGCCCGTCGATGCGAGACGGCGCGCAGCGGAAGTTGCTCTCGGTGACCCGGTGACCGATGGTGCTGGTGGCGCCACCCGAGCACTGTCGTGCCCTGAGGTTCTTGGCCACCACCGTGATGCCCGCGCCTTCTTCGGAACCCAAGACGCTCGGCTCGAGGAGCACGACGCCTCCGGTGATCTCCTGGGTCGGCAGGGGGTCGACCTGGGCGGTGCCGGTCTGGTTGCCGGTGACCGCGTCCACTGAGAAGAGGCTGTTGATACGTGGCCTCCAGTTCTCCAGCTTCACCGAGGGGTACTTCGCCGCGTTGATGATGACCGAGCCAGCGCCGACCCCTTGGAGCCGCACTGGCTTCCACATGATCACCAGCTCGTTGTAGGTGCCGGCATCGATGAGGATCAGATCGCCTGGGCGAGCCGCGTCGACCGCGTCTTGAATCTTCATGCTCGCGGTCACCCGGGTGGGCGCCGCGCCGCCGATGGTGACGATGACGGCGTCGACCGAGGACAGACCCGCGGCCGTGGTGATCGAGAGCTCACCGGTCGGAGTGCCAGGAGGCACGCTGACGCTGAGCGCCCCATCGGTCCACGAGGTGCGGGTGGTGAGATCGACATTGCCGATCATCAGCTTGCCGCGGGCGCTCCCGAAGCCGTAGTGGCGGGTGACGGTGGTCTGGCTGGTCAGCCCAGCGGTCGCGAAGGGCCCCGAGTAGGCCGGGTTGGGAACGATCTGGTCGCCCATGGCGGTGACCGTCAGCGTGCCTCCGCCCGTTGGGAGCCAGGGGCCGAAGCCCGCGCTGCTGTCGACTCGCTTGATGACCGGCGCGGTGGCCGGTTGGGCGCAGTCGGCTTGGTTGTAGCCCGAGGCGAACGCGGCGATGGGCAGCACCGGGGTGTCGAGGTAGGTCGTCTGCCCTGGCATATATGGGTTGGTGTAGCAGAAGTTGCTGTACGCGCCGTTGAAGTGCGGGTCGGTGATCAGCTGTCCAGTCACGGGGTCGGGAATGGGGCCTGGGTCGTTGATGCAGGTGATCAACATGTTCGGCCCAAAGCCAGACGGGGTCGGCGGGTTCACCAGCCAGCTCGATTGCGTCATCATGTTGTAGGCGCCCCACTGGTCCGAGTAGGTGCGGCTGATCTCCATGCCAGTGAAGTCCTTGACCGACACTGGTACGAAGGGCACCGAGGCCTTCTCTCCGAAGTCAGGCGCCAGCGCGTTGAACTCCGAGGTGGCGTCGTCGAGGATGATGCCGGTGTTGTTCGAGGCCGCCGGCGCCTCGGTGAAGATGAAGAAGTTCGCGCTCGCCTGCATCTGATCGCCCAGCGCCACCTGCTTGCGATTGCACAGCGGGCGATCCATGCCCGCGAACGGGGCCACCTGCTGCGCCTGGGGGAAGAGGCTCAGATAGTCGGGCACCCGGTGCACGTCGCCGACACACGGTGGAAAGCTGGTCGTGTTCGAGGTACTGGAGACGCCCAGACTCGCCGTGGGGTTGCTCTGGAAGCCCGGGTCGCCGGTGCCCGGGTTGTTCGAGGTGCCCGCGTACTGTCCGCTGCCGACCGTCGCCTGGTCCGGCAAGATGAAGATGTTGCCCAGCGCGCCAAACTGCTGGGTCACCGGGGCGATAAAGGCATCACCAATCAGAATGTTCTTGTCTTCCTCCTTGACGACCTCGTAGCCCGGAGGCGTGACCTCCTCGACCACGTAGGTGCCAGCCGCCAAGCTCACCAGTGTCTGACCTGTGGCTCGCTGGGTCGCCGTCAGCGGGTGGGCCGCGATGTAGGCTCGGCTGGGGAAGTTGAAGTAGCCATCGTACGGCGCCGCCTGCACCTGGTTCCAGTTGTGCCAACCGTCGAAGCAGCGGAACTGATCCGTGCTGGTCGCGTTGATGGCGAGCGTGAAGCCAGTGAAGGGGTCCACCGCGGCGGTGTTCCACGGCGGAGGAGCCGTCGTGCCTGGCAGCTGCCCCGGGCATTGGAGGTTGACTTGCTTCCCCGCGGGGGAGGCCGCCGCCGGAGCCAGGGCGCCCGTGGTCGGGTCGCGGAGCCGGCCGTCGCTGGCCAGGAGGTACTTGAGGCCGTCGGCGCCAAACACCAGGTTGACGTAGTCGTCGAAGCTGGTGGTCTGCGTGGTGTCGACCAGACTCAGGGTCTGAGTCCCGTCGGGCAAGGTCTGCTGGGCGTAGAGGTTGACGGTGACACGCGGCACCAGCGGCGCCCAGATATTCTGCACGTTGAAGCGCATGTCGTCGAAGGGTCGGGTCGAGGCATACGCGATATTGCCGGTGATGCCGCCATTCTCACCCGGGGCGTAGGTGGTGCGACCCCATTCGACGCGGCTCCGCTGGCTGATGAATCCCTGGAGTCCATAGGTGAGTGAGGCCGGTTGAGCTTCGGCTCCGGTCAACAAAGTGGTGGGGCGCGGGTCTTGCCCTGTTCCCAGGTCGACGCGATCGCTCGACTGGCCCGTCGGGTAGGTCGAGGCCCACAGCCCCGCGCCGGAGCCGGTGGTGTCGGGCTTCCCGCCGCTGTCCACGATGATGTGGACGCCCGTCTGCTTGAAGCGCGTGGTGTCGGCNNTCGGCCTCGGCCACGTACCAGTTGAAGAGGGGGAACAGCTCGGGGAGGATCGCGTTCCCGGTGCTGTCGGTCAGCGCGCGGTTGGAGATCGATCCGTCGCGGTACCTCACCGTGAGCGGCACATTGGAGATGCCTGACTCACCCGGGTCCATCTTCCCATTGCCATTGGTGTCCATGAAGATGTTTTGATCGTACTGGGTGAACCAGCCGAGCACGGGAATCAAGCCCATCGACACGGTCTGGGTCGCCGCGGGCACCGTGACCGCCGTGTTTTGGATAATCTGGTCGAGCCACTCGTCGAAGATTGCCAGGTCGAAGGTGCCGGGCGGTACGTTGTTCAAGACGAAGGTGCCGTCTGGCTTGCATTGGGCCGTCGCCACGGCCGGCCCAGTGCCAGCTTGCGAGTTCAGCACCACCTGGCAGGTGGTCGCCGACAGCAGGTCGTACGACTGCGAGTCCCACAGCGTGACGGCTGAGGGGTGCGACATATGCGCGCTGGTGATCTGCCCAGTCACGGTGTGGCTCCCGGTGAGCCGATTGGCCTGAGCGAAAGCGGCCACGTGCCCTGGGTTGACAAAGCCGATGGTAACGTGCGGGCCTGGGGGGCCGAACTCTTGGAAGTAGACCGGCTCGTTGAGTCCCACGAAGGCGTCCTGGGCCGCCGTGCCCTCGAGCGTCTCGGTTTGCCACCAGACCTCGCCGACGGCGGCGCGGGCTGCTCCGGGGTGGGCGATGACGTCGTAGCGCGCGGGAGTGAGGTTCTTGATCAGTGCGTGCCCTGCGAGCGCGTACTTCACCGGGTCGGCCGACGGCGTGCCCTCGTTCGGGTCGTTGGGGCAGGTGTAGACGGCGCCGACCAGGTTGCCGGTCGCCGACGTCGCGGTTCCGTTGGTGCCCGGGTTGAGCACGTCGGGGCAGCCTGGCCGGCCCAACAACGCGTTCGACAGCGGCATGTTGAAGGCGTCGTAGGTCTGTTGACCTGCCACGTCGCCGGTGCGCCCGGCGGGGTCCATCAAGATGAGGTTGAAGCCACCCAGTGGGCTCTCGACCGGCTCGTCTTGGCCATTCGTGGGTTGGTTGTCTTCATAGGTGTAGACGCTCATCTGCGCCGTGGGAAGCGGGCTCGCCTGAATCTTGACATTCACCGGCGCCCAGCCCCCTGCCGCCAGCGAGTGGACCTCGGCACCGCCGATGGTGTTGCCGCCCGTGGAGGTCGCGGCGTTTCCGGGGAGCACCGAGAGGTAGTAATGCCTCGTGGGGTCGAGCACGGTCTGGTCTGGCGTGGTCTGGCGTGCCAACGCCATGGCGTCGGTCGTGACGACCCGGGTTCCGGTGGTCGAATCGAGCACCGACTGCCCGCTGCCGCAGCTCACCGGGCCCACGCAGCCGGTCGCCACGATGGGCATGTGGCTCCGATGGAAGCTGGTACCGACCGTGCGCGTGTTGAGGGCTGGCGTGGCCGAGAGATCGTGCTTGAAGGTGAGATCCTCCTGCAACGTCCAGCGGTAGTCGGCGATGGCGGCGCCGCTCGTGGCGTCGGCCACGGCCACCGACAGGTTGGAGGCGGTACCGAGCGCGACCGTCACCGTGGCGGCGTTGCTGACGACTCCTTGGGAGTTCGTCGCCTGGTAGGTGAAGACGCAGCTCGTCGCGTTGGCGATCGCGGTGATGCTGAAGGAGCCGTCGGCGTTCACGGTCACCGAGGCACACCCGGCGCCCGCGGTCGCCGACCCCGCGACGAGTGGGAAGCCGTGGGGATCGCTGTCGTTGGCCAGCACGCCTGGTCTGGCAGAGGAGAACCGGGTCGCGACGGTGCTGGTGTAATTGTCGTTGGCGGCCACCGGGGCGCCGGAGAGCTGCGCGGCGACATTCAAGGTCACCGTGGCGGTGAGGCTGGCCAAACCGTTGCCGATGTAGGTGAACTGGTCAACGCCGCTGCTGCCGGTGGTAGGCGTGTAGGTGAAGGTGCCGTCTGGGTTGAGGACGAGGGTGCCGTGCGTCGGCCCTACGCCCAACGCCACGCTGGCGACGCCGATGTCGTTGGCCGTGACGTCGCCCGCGAGGCTGGCATTGAAGGGAACCTGGAAGGTGTCAGCGTTGGCGGTGGGAGTGAGGGCCGCCGGGAGGTTCCCTGGCGCTCCCGCGACAGGCGTCACCACGGTGACTCCGGCGACGATCGCGGTCGTGCTGGGCGCCGCCGCGTGGTTGATGAGCACGAAGCCCTGCATTCCTCCCAAGGGCTTGTTGTCGGTGCTGAGGCTGAGGGAGCGATCGAAGACGGGCAGGGTCGCCGAGGCGTACGTGGTGCCGCCCGTGCCGGCCGCTGGCTTCAGCAGCACGTCGAGGGTCTTGCCCGCGGTGAGCAAGACCTCGGTCTGGACCTTCGGGTTCCCCGGAGCGAGGTTGCCGTCTTCCGCCACCAAATTCATGGGGAGGCCGACGATGGAGGGAACGTGTGTCCGCGAGCCGGCGTTCAGCAACCGCACGAGGATGTTGCCGCTGCTGTAGGTCGCGGTGTCGCCCACCGTGAAGGCCGTGTTGGTTGGCGCGGTGCGGTCGAAGGACTTGCCATTGATGAAGAAGAAGGTGGGCGCGTAGTTCACCGCCGCCGGGTAGCAGGGGCTGGTGGCGGTGCAGGCGGGGTCGTTGAAGCGGAGGCTGACGTCGGTGCCGGCGACCGCCGCCGCGTCGACCGCTGCGTTCTGAACCGGGTCCATCTCGCTGAACAGCAGCGCCACCTCGTCGTCGTAGGTCACCCCGGGGTAGGCCGTGCCTGGCGCGAAGCTCGTGGTGGTGCTCGTCGTACAGGTCTCACCGGCCGGGCAGTTGGCCGCGCTCGTACAGGCCGTCGTGGTTGTCACCGAGCAGGTGCCCGTCGTCGTACTCACGGTGCCCGGCGCCGTGGTGACGATCAGCACGCCATAGAGGCCCATGGGCACCTCGAGCGACGGCATGGTGCCGGTCTCGTAGAGGTAGGTCCCCGCTTGAAGGTTGCTCCAGGTGAGGCTCACCGTGCCGCTGGTCGCGGCCGCCTCGGCTCCGAACGATCTCACCCGAAGGCCTTGGGCGGGAGGGACGAAGGCCGGACCTCCGGTGGGGTTCACCTGCGCGTTGCCGGGGAACGTCGTGTAGTTCTGGCCCGGGTGAGGCGGGCTCGGCATCTTCGACGGCGCTCCGAGGCCACCTCCGAGCTGTCCGGGCACCACCAGCGAGGTCGGCACCGGCAGGGTGTTGGTGAGGTTGACTTGCAGACTCGTTCCCGCGGTGGCGACGATGGTCGGCCCGGGGGCCCACGTCGTGGTGCACGTGCCGGTGGTGCAGAAGCCCCACATCGGCGCCGTCGTGCCATCACGAAGCGTGGTCGTCATGCGCTGGGCGGTCAACTCGATGGCCGTACCGGGCACATTGACCAGCCGTTGGCTCACCTTCGCAGGCGCTGCCGACAGCCGCTGGGCGTCGTTCTTTTCGCACGAGAAGCTCGCGAAGAGCATCGGAGCGATGACGGGCCCCAGCCAGAGAGACGTGTTCCTTGCAGAATTCGGGCGCATGGATTCCTCCCCACTCGACGAGTGGGCCTGTGATGTGTCAATCAGTTGGGCTCAGCGCGTCTCGTCGATGAACCAGCTCGGCGGGTCAATGAGCAACATCGAAAGCATTCCGCCAGGAAAGACGTCGTTGGTCGTGATCTCGCGCTCGTTGTGGGAGTGCCACATGTATGCGTAGCCAGACTCCTGCGTGGGGTTCTGGTTGAGCGTGCCCGGAGGTTCGTTGGTGTTGGTGAAGGCACCGGAGTTCTGCATGCCGAGGTACGGCGTGCCGGCGTACCACTGGCCGATGGCGACGATGGTCGGGTCCGGGGGGACCACCGGAATAGGCTTCAGGTGATCGGCGCACCACTCGCCGAAGTTGGGGCTGCCGACGATGGAGTTGTAGCCGCTCGCGTCGGGCACGCAGGGCACCTGGGGGGTGTCGGTGGGGTGATGGTTGTACACGTCCCAGTTGAGGCCCTTGCCCGTCCAGGTGAAGATCTGGTCTTGCGACTGACCCGAGACGGTCGGGGTGGTGAACAGCAAAGGGCCGGCCAGCGAGACGTTGTCCGCCGCGCTCAGGAGGAGGTTTCCGTCGCGGGCGAGCACCCGGGCGTGGTTGCCGTGGAAGTGAAAGGGGTGCTGCCAGCGGCCCTGGCCGATGATCCGCATCAGCAGGAGCTCGCCGGGGTGCATGTGTGGGTTGGCATTGTACGGCTGGTGCAGGTAGCCAGTGGCGTACGACGTGTCCATGTTGTCTGGCATCGACCGGCCGTTGAGGAGGAAGTAGTTCGGGTGGTAGGGCTCGCTCTGCACGACGATCGCAGGGCACGGGCCCACCGGGCAGGCCTGGACCTGGGCGAGGGCGCGATCGTGAATGCGCGAATCGAGCTCGCTCAACTGGAACAGGTACTCGCGGTCGTAGCAGGTCGACGGATGATCGTAGGCCGACGCGGCGAGCGAGAAGCGGCCCCGGGGCCTGCAGGTGGCCGGAGGTGACGCCGGCAGCACGATGAGCGCCCCGAAGAGGCCCATCTCGATCTGCAGGTCGGCCTGCGTCCCGCTGTAATAGGCGTGGGTCCCTGGGGTGGTGGCGGTGAAGCTGTAGGTCACCGAGCCTCCACCGTTCGCTGCCTCCTGGGCGAGCAGCCCCGCCGCGCCGCCAGTGGTGGTGACGGCGAAGCCGGGAAAGACAATCGACGTGTTGCCCGCCGCCGGGGGCAGGTTGTTCGTCAGCCGCACTTGAACGACTTGGCCCTCGGTGACAATCAGCGTCGGGCCGGGGAGCTGCATCGGCGGGCAGACTCCGGGGAAGGGCGTGAAGGGCGCCGCGCTGGTGGGCGAGCAGCCGTAGCCCCACGAGTAGATCGCCGCTCCGTCGGGTTGGCTGACGTAGCTGGCGCTGGCCACCAGGTCGAAGGAGGGGCCGGCAATGCCTGGTACAGCCGCCAAGGCTGGCCCGACGGCGGTGAGCACTGCCAACAGCGTTCCGTGGCGCATCGTGGTGGGGCGCATTGGCAGCTCCTAGTTGACCTGAATCTCGGTCATCATGCCGCCGAAGTTTTCGGCGTCGTTCGACAGGTGGTCGAGGTTGGTTGAGTAGAGAAAGTAGGTTCCAGGAGGTACCGCGGACGCATCGAGGATCACGTCGGCCGACTCCCCGCCTCCCAGGGTGATCGAATTCGTATTGTAGGAGAGGTTGTTGCCAGCCGTGTCACGCAGCATGCGGGCATTCTGTGCGATGACCGTCATGGGAATGCCGATCGTCGCGAGGGTGGTGAACTCGGTCACGCTGAGGTCCGAGATTCGCAACAGCGCCCGCGTCTGGCCGGCCGTCTTGTTGAGCGTGATGAGGCTCGGCAGGGGCTGCGAGGGGCGGGACACTCCGTCAGACGACATGGTCGTGATGGGGCTGGGGTTGACGGTGTCGGGGTAGCTCCGGCCGCTCAACAAGAAGTATTTGTCCTTCATGTCGGCGAAGGCCTCTGGGTTGAACGTCATGCCGACGTAGTGGAAGTTGGGGTCGAACCCCATCATCTGAATCGGGTACTCCACGTCGTAGCGAGTCGAGCCGTCGCCGTCGTTGTATGCGTAGCGCCCGCCACCCACCGCTGCGTTGGGGGCTGGGGCTGGCGTCTGGCCAGTACAGAGAATGTCGGAGCAGGCCAGGCCGGTCGCCAGCGGGTCCACCGCGGCTCTCCGGTTCGAGGCGATGAGCGCGTCACGCAGTGGCTGCGTGGAGGTCAGCCGGTTCTGCCGGGGGCGAACATAGAGCTGCCCAACCATGCCCATTTGCAAGTGTTCGGGGGGCGTGATGTGNNTAGGTGAAGCTGCCCGCGATGTTGATGGCGACTGACGAGTCAGGCACGCCGTCGAAGTACGAGGAGGCGTTGGGGTACCCGTGAAAGTGGATCGTGTGCTGCTCGAAGAGATCCGGTCGCATGATCATTCCGGGGTTGCTCAAGGTGAGGAAGAACTCGTCGTCCTCGTCGATGGCCATGAGCGGGGCGGGCGCGTTCCCCGCGAGCACGCCCATGTCCATGATGGCCGCGGGCTCCTTGATGGCTGCGTTGTTCGGGGCCGCCGCCAAGCTGGTGCTCGACGACTTGCACGCGACGCCAGCCGAGGTCGGGTCGGGGCAGTCCTGCACGACGCGGCAAGACTCCCCCGCGTTGCCACCTCCTGAGCAGGTCCCCGTGGTGGCGTAGTTCGGCCCGGCGTAACCGCTGTTGAAGACGTCAGTGGTCTGGGTGCCAGGTCGCCCCGCCTCGATGTCCGACAGGCCAGAGAGAGGGCTGAAGGCGAAGAGGTAGATCTGGTGCCCGTCGCCCATCGTCGCGTAGCCGTCGCCCCCGCCGACGTGCTGGCACTTGATCTGACCTGGGTGATTGGGGTTCGCCCCGGCGCCGATGGGCACGCAGGTCCCGGCCGTGCCCGGGCAGTCGGTGGCGGTAAGGCAACTGAGCCCGGCGTTCGTCCCTCCAGCGCAGGTCCCCGGGTGGAGTGACGTGGTGTCCGGACACTGCACGCGAAAGGACTGGGCGCGCGCGGAGCTTCCGAGGAGCACCACAGTGATCGCGACCAGTGAGTATCGTTGCATGGTTTGCATGGCTGAAGGTGCTCCTGTCTGGTGACGCTGGTGCTAACGCGCAAACGGCTGCCGGTGCCGAATGTGATGGTGTGCCAGCGGGGTGCGGGAGTGGTTCCGCTTGGCCTGCATCTGCGGCTCGCCGTCGTCCGAGGTCTCGGCGGCGAGCACGTTGGTTGCCTCGGGCACGGGCGTCGGTGGCTCGACGGACGGTGTGGGCCCGCCCGCTCCTTGGCAACCGGAGGTGCTGAGAATGGCAATGAGACAAAGCAGCGCCGTGAGAGTCGATCTCATGAGAATCCCTTCCGCTGGCAGCAACTCGATGGGGGGTCGACCGCTCGTCTCGCTCCCGATTCGACATGCACGAAGTAATGAGCACTTGTTTGGCGTCAATTGTTTTTTGAAAAGCGTTGTGAGTTCAGCGCCTTCGACGAGTTGTGTGTGCGTCTCTTCCGGTGCGGAAGGAATTCATGCGATTGGTTTGCAGAAGCAATTGGTGCGGATTCCTCGAGGTGTTTGGGGCAAGAGGCCCCGGTGCCGACCGACGAGGGGGCTCGACGAAGGTCCGCCCTCATTGGACGAAGCGGCTGAAGAGGTGGTGGTTACCAACTCACCGTAAGAGGCTCGGTCACAAGGGCGCTCTCGGGAACCAGCAACGCGGGGCGATCTCCGACCCCCGCAAAATCGAAAGGCCCAGCCTCGGGTGAGAGACTGGGCCCAGCGAAGACGGAAACGATTTCGCTTACGAGACGGGACGGACGTTCGCCGCCTGCAGGCCCTTGGGGCCCTTGTTGACGTCGAACTCCACCTTCTGGCCTTCGGCCAGGGTGCGGAACCCGTCGGCGTTGATCGCCGTGTGGTGGCAGAACACGTCTTCACCACCGCCGTCTTGCGAAATGAAGCCAAAGCCCTTCGCGTCGTTGAACCACTTCACAGTACCAGTCGCCATTTCTTGTCTTTCTCTGTTCGGGCCGCGAGTGATGCGCCCCGATACCTGCACCTTATTGGCAGGAGTGAGGGCCTTCTACCTGGGCTTCGCGCAGAAGTCACCCCCCTCCTTGCCGATTTCTTTCATTCGACCTCGGCGCCCCTCTATCCTGGCGGGGTTCTGGACGAATGATCCACTTCGACCCCTACATGCTGGCGCGATGGCAACTGGCGAGGGACCGCGAAGCGACGCGCCGGTTCCCCGGTCTGTTCGAGCGGAAGCTCGCTCGAATGGTGGCCTCTCCGTTCGCCTTCTTGCGGGGCTCGGCGAGGCTCTACTACGAGGTGCTCCGGCAGCAGCCCGAGTTGGCTGAGGGGCCCGATGGCGAGGGGCAGCTCATCGGAGATCTCCACCTCGAGAACTTCGGGGCCTATCGCCCGGCGGCGTTCGACGGCGGAGGAGCGGTCGAGCATGACGCCACCTTCGGCCTGAACGACTTCGACGACGCGACCATCGGGCCGTGGCGTTTCGACCTGCTCCGGCTGGCGACCAGCCTCATCCTCGCTGGCCGCGAGCTGGGGGCTCGAGGGTCTGAGGGGCTGGTGATGGTCGAAGGGCTGCTCGACGCATGGAACCGGCACGCCCATGCCCCGAAGACACTCCGGCCTCCGCCGGTGCCACCCTCCGTCGTGGCGCTGGTGGAGCAAGTTCGGGCCCGCCCTCGTCAAGCGCTCCTCGACGCCCGTACTACCGTGACGAAGGGGCGGCGGTGCTTCGTGCGTGGGCCTCGCTACCGGAACCTCCCGGCGAGGTTGGTGCGGCAGGTTCCCGAGGCCATGGAGCGGTACCTCGAGAGCCTCGATGTGGCCGTGCGCCCTCCCGCTGAGCGGCTGCGCGTGCTCGACGCGGCGTTTCGGGTCGCCGGTATCGGGAGCCTGGGGGTGCTTCGGATTGCCGTGCTGGTGACTGGGAAGGGAGGCTCGGACGGCGGGTGGGTCTTCGATCTCAAGGAGCAGGGCCAGCCCTCGTCACACCAGCTGCTCACGCCTCCTCGCCGCAACGGAGCCAAGCGCGTGAGGGACGCCCTGTGCAGTTGCCTCGCCCAGCCGCCGAAGATGGTGGGCGTCACCCGCCTCGATGAACGACCGATGCTCGTCCGGCGGCTCACCCCTCAAGATGACAAGCTCGATCTCGGTCGCGTCGACCATCGAGAGCTTCCGTCGCTCGCGCGATACCTCGGCGCGCTGGTTGGAGAGGCCCATCGACGAGGCGCCATCAGGCAGGGGAAGCCCTGGCGCGCCGACGAGCAACGGAGCCTCCTCGAGCGGGCGGTAGGCCTGGCCGGGCTCCATGAGGCGACCTCCCTGGCTCTCTGCGATCTGTCACGACGGTGAGGCGTACGTCAGTGCAGTGACTCGAGCTTCTCGAGTTGCTCCCGCACGGCACCCGCGTCGGGCTGTTCCGCGAGCACCGAGCGCCCGAGCTCGACCGCGTCGGAGACGTCGATCAGGTGCCACGGCGCGCCCTCACGGCGGGCCTCGGCTCGGCGGGTGAGCAGCCACTGGCTCACGACCTCGGGTTCGCGTTCGCCCAGGGCGATGAAGGGGACCAGAGCGGCGCGGGCGCGGCTGACGTCGCCGCTGGCGAGGGCCGAGCGCGTGACGGCCACGGCCGCGTCCTTCGAGCCAGGGGCGCTCTCGAGCCAGGCCTCGGCCATCGAGCGCACCAGCGCGGCTTCAGGTGGGTGCACCCACGACAGACTCCGCCAGGCGTCTTCGAGCTGCGCGGCCGTGAGCGGCTGGTCGTGGGTCCACCGGGCCAGCTCGAGGGCCGCCCCGTGGCTCGAGTTGGTGCGCTCGTCGGGCACCTGCAGCTCGGAGGCGGTGAAATAGGCGATGGGAGACCCGTACTCGAGCAGGTTGTGATCGTCGGTGTTGATGCGCCCCTCTCCTCCGAAGCGCTTCTGGAAGCCGTCGGACTGCACCTGTCGGGCGAGCAGGGTGGTGACCTCGTGAACGTGGATGCGGGCGAGATCCACCGCGACCGAGGGCCGGGCGAGGCGCTGGCGCATCACCTCGAAGTCGGGGCGCTGGGGGGCGCGCGAGGCGATCAACACCAGGTCGTCGGGCCCCACCCAGGTGGTCCCGTGCTCGAAGGAGTCGCGGAGCGTGCGGAGCACCAGCCTCAACATCTCCTCGTTGGACTCGTAGGTGTGAATCCACTGCACCACCCGACCGCCCTCGGCCAGGTGCTCGCGGGCGACGCGGAAGAAGTCTGCGGCCCAGGCTTCTCTGGTTCGGTCATGGCGGTATGATGAGGTGCGGCGGCGAGGTGGGGGAGGGCGGAGCGCGGCCGGTGACCGTGCTCGATCTCGCCCGCATGCGCGCCCTCGTCGGCGACGAGGCACTGAGGGTCGCCCGCTGAGCCCTTGACTCCTGGGGCCACACCCGAGAATAGAAGCCTTCGTGAGGCTCCACGACTACTGGCCCTCGAGCTCGACGTACCGCGGTCTGATCGTCGCAATTCGTCCGGCCTATTTGGGAGGAGTGTTGTTCTTCGTCCTCGGCGCGGCGCTCGCAGGGACGCCGCGTGGCGCGCTCGATCTCCGCGCGCTTTCAATCGGCATGGTGGTGATGCTGTTGGTGCACGTCATCACTCACTACGTCAACGACGCCGAAGACGTCGCTACCGACGAGCGCAGCCAGCCCAGCCCGCTCACCGGCGGCAGCCGCGCCATCCAACGTGGGCTGGTCACCCCCGCGCAACTCCTGGGCGTCTCCGCCGTGCTCGCGGTCGTCGTCGTGCTGATCGCGGCGGCCGAGATCGCCACGGGAGATCACCTCGCGGGCGCGCTCTACCTCGCCATCCTCTTCTTTGGCTACGCCTACAGCGGGCGCCCGTTCATGCTGGGGCGCCGAGGAATGAGCGAGGTCGACGCGGGGCTGGTGATGGGCGTGCTCGTGCCGCTCGCGGGCGCGCACGTGGCGGGCGGCATCAACCGCGCGGTGTGGGCCGCCGCGGGCGTGCTCTTCGTGGACACGATGTTGGCGCGGATGGGCACGGCGTTCCCGGACTTGGAGGCGGATCGCGAGACAGGCAAGCGCACCATCCCGGCGATGGTGGGCCCGCGCAGGAGCGTCATCGCCTTTGCGCTGTTGGGGCTCGTGGTCGCCGCCGTCGGGTTCGCGCTCGCGCCACTCCTTCCCGAGCCGGACTGGCAGCGCGCGCGGGCGGTCGTCGGCGCCGCGGGCGGACTTCTCGCCGCGTGGGCGATCGCCTCGGGCGCGGCGGCACGCTGGCGGATGCTCGTGCCTCTCGTCGTCATGGGCCCGTTCGGGCTGAGCGCGGCAGTCCTCTTCACCGCGGCGCTGGCGCGTTGAGGTGAGCCGCGCCTCGGATGGGCGCCGCGGCGCGCTCTGCTTGCCTGCTCAGCGTCGGCTCGCCACGTGACGCCGAGAACCGGATGGCACGGGGCCGCGACCCTGCCCTTACCGACCTCCGGTCCCGGTAGACGGCGAACCTGAGCACCCAGCTGGAGGTGGCCAGGGAGGGAGCAGGCGATGGGGTGGCCGCGAACCCCCACAGCGAGAGCGGTGATGGGCCGAAATGCGGGTGAGTGACAGACGTCGCCCTGGCTGTCGAAGCCCCTGGCATCCCACCGCGTCGCGTCACAAGGGCAGGGAGAGCTGAGGAGGGGAGGGGCCGTGGAAGGGAGGGAGCAGCTTGCGGGGTTGGAGGAGGGTGAGGCGCTGGAGGACCTCCGCGGCGGTGCGGTGGCTCGAGCCATCAAGCACGCGCTGGCCACCCGGCGGGCCAATTACGTCAAGGCCGAGACCTACAACGGCGTGCGGAGAGTCCAAGCTGGCGAAGTCGATGGTGGACAGCGGAGCCGCCTTCTTCGAGGACCTCGCTCGACGGGCCGCGAGTCGGCCGAGTCCCGGAGGGTCAGCAGGTTGAGCCCAAGCTGATGGCAACCATGCGCCCCTCGAAGCCCGTGCTGGTCGAGCTCACGCCGCGGGTGTGAAGTTGTGTTGAGTTGGGTTGGCGGCCCTGGCGCCACCCCTCCGCGTCGTTATCGTCGAGCACATGCTACTCGAAGCGACGCCCGCCACGGCCGCATCCATCGACCACCCGGCGGTGCGGGCGCTGCTCGCTGAGCTGCACCGCCGTGCGCGTGGTGACCTCCTCCGCCTTCCAGCCAAGCTCCCCCGCGTGGCGCTCGACCTGCTGCGCGGTCGGACGCTGATGCAGTCGTTCGGCGACGGGGCGGCGAAGGATCTCTTCCTCACCATCTCGCCGGAGCAGGGTCGCTTCCTCTACCTCGTGGGCCGCACAGTCGCCGCGCGCCGCGTAGTGGAGTTCGGCACCTCGTTCGGAGTCTCGACCCTCTACCTCGCCGCAGCGGTCACCGACAACGGCGGCGGGCGGGTCATCGGCTCGGAGCTGGAGCCGGGGAAACACGAGGTCGCGGTAGAGAACCTGGCGCGGGCCGGCTTCGACGCCGTCGCCGAGGTACGACTCGGTGATGCGATGACGACGCTCGCCGACGTCGAGGGACCGATCGACCTGGTCCTCCTCGATGGCTGGAAGGACCTCTATCTGCCGATGCTCCGGCTGCTCAGGCCCAAGCTGCGGCGCGGCTCCGTGGTGCTGGCCGACAACATCTTCACCTTCAAGAAGTCGCTCCGGCCCTTCCTCGACTACCTCCGCTCGCCGGAGAACGGTTTCCAGTCGACGACGCTCTCGATCTCCGACGGCTTCGAGTACTCCGTATACGTGGGCCCCTCACTCAAGGCTCCCTCAACCGAGGCGGCTCCGTCATCTGACCTCGGAGGCTGACTGAACGCCCATTGTCTTCCCAAGTGAAGGCGAAGGAGACCTCCAGCACCGCGTCGCACGTCTTGACGCCCAGGGGCTGGAGCTGGTGGTCCACGCCCACGCCGGAGACGCGGGCCAGCACCCGCCCGCTCATGGGAAACACGGGCCGCCAGGTGAGCAGCTCGACCTTCGCCCAGGGGAAATGCCTCTCGGGCCACTGGTTGGCCGGCGGCGCATCGGCGGCGATGACCGAGTCGACCGGCGCTCCACACAGGCGCGACGCCAGCTCGCCCCGGGCGTGTACCTCGGAGGCGATGAGCCGCCGCACCTCCGAGCGGAGGACCAGCGGCATCGACTTGCGCAACACCGTGAGCGCCAGCAGCAACACGACGCCCCCGACGCTGATCGCCCTGCGCCCACGAAGCCTCAGGCCACCTGACGCACAGCTCCGGGAAGTCGCAGCTTGCCGGGTCCGGATCAGGATCAAGGAAGGATGACCGACCTTTGCGAGCCGGCGTCCGGAGCCCGTCGAGCGATGCGAGGGGAATCAGGGTGACGGAAGGTTGGGAAGGTTCGCGAGGCGGGTGGCGGTGGTCCTGGAAACAGCGAACAAGGCAGTCAACTCGGCTCTCGGCAGTCGAGGGAGTCAGGCAGGGAGGGGACAGGTCAGGCGTACAGCTCGTACTGGGGAGGGCCACGCGCAGGAGCCCGAGGAAGGGGCCTGGCCGGGAGGCGAAGNNTCTGTTGCGAAGGTTCTCTGGAGGAGTTGGGCCCATGGGACGCGGTACTTGGTGGCCGGAGTCGAGGGCGGGCTGGGCGCGGCGGGGACGGACGGGACCTGCTTGGGTGGCTTGGGGACGAGGTGCTTACGCAGACTTGCGTTGGGGGCGAAGAAGCCGAAGAAGCGCACCAGGTTGACGCGGGGCGGGGGGACGAGGGCGGCGATGCGACGGAGGAATTCGAGGGGCTCGAGGACGAGCTCCGTCTGGCCCGACGCCGCCGGCCGCTTCATACGGTAGGCCACGCGGCCGTCCGGCAACCACGAGAGGCGCTCGAGACTCAGGGGCCCGCGGGCACCGTACGCGCATAGGCGACGGAGGTTGTCGCGGTCATTCTCGTGCACGCGAGTGTTGGCATGCAGCGAGAAGCCCTCCAAGAAGGCGCAGCGGCGCTTCGGGGGTGAGGGCTCCTCGCCCAGTGGGAGTCGCTGCTGGGTGGCTTGAGCCCTCAGGGCGTCGAGCACGCCGTCGCAGGTGAGGTTGTCCAGCTTGCCCTGCTTGCGGAAGAGACGGACGACGCGAAGGGCCACGGTCCGAAGCAAGCGCTCCACCTCCTCGTCGTCAGGCGGAGGCAGCGAGTGGGGGCGCGCCACCAGGGCCTCGGTCTCCGGGCCCATCTGGGGCACTCTCTCGAAGACGGCCTCTGGCACGAGGACATGGAAATGGGGCGTCAGCTGAAGGGCCGATCCAAATCGCTGAACGAAGGCAACGGCTCCGGTGTGGGGCGTCGGAATGCCGAGTTTACGGGCGCTCCTCCGCTGGAAGGTGAAGAGGGCACGGACGAAGAGGTTGAGTGCGTCGGACAGTGCGGCTGCGTCCCGGGCCAGGAGGAAGCGAAGACGCATCGGAAACGAGAGCGTCCACTGACGGTACGGCAGTCGAGGGAGCACCGCCGCCTCGAGGTGAATGGCGGTGTCGTGTGCCCTGCGGGCGTTGCACGACGGGCACACCCCTCGGTGTTTGCACGAATAGGCGAGGAGGAACTCGTCCTTGCAGGCGGAGCAGACAACGCGGGAGAAGCCGTGCGCCAGCACTCCGCACTCGAGGTAGGCCGTGAAGTCCTTCTCGACGAAGCGGGGCAGCCCGCCCTCCTGCGCGCACTCCAGCAGAAAGGTAGAGAGGTGCTCCCTCACCACCTCGTGCAGCACGGTCGCCTCGGGGTCCCGCCGACGGTAGCCTGACGGCAGCGCCGCGCAGGCTGCTCCGGGCTTGGCTTCGTAGACCTGCTGCCTCGGCGCAGACGCGTCGCTCTCTGTTGCTTTCCTCGCCACCCGTTCCCCGCCCCACTCCGACGCCCGTACCGCTTCGCTGCACGGAGTCTACTGGCCCACCGTGTCGTCCCGTCAAGCGGGGGCGCTCACCTGTCGATGCTCAACACGGTGAAG
>PMBV01000415.1 GCA_003153055.1 Myxococcales bacterium | reverse complement strand
CCCCCGTCACCCGTCCCCCGTCACCGTCACCGTCACCCGTCCCCCGTCACCCGTCACCCGCCCCCGTCACCGTCCCCCGTCCCCCGTCACCTCACGGCGCTTCGGGGCCACCCACCTCGCGCCACACGGCCGGCTCGGTCATCGCAGGCCGCCCCTCGAGGAGCTCGTGAGGCATGAACAGCCCCTTGTACGTCAGCGAAGGGCACTGCTCGACTCGGTACCCAAGGTACACATGCTGGGCGCCCATCTCGCGCGCCATCTCCACGCAAAGCAGCACGTTCCCGATGCCAGGTGAGAGCCGGGCGATCCTCGGATCATAGAAAAAATACGCCGCCGAAACACAATTCGGGGTCAGGTCTATCAGCCCCAGCGCCATCAGGTCGGACCCGTCGTACCAAGCCGTCTCTCGACCAGTCGTGGACGGAAACGCGAACTGCGTAGCGTACTCGTCCTCCGAGAGGTTGGTGGGCTCCCAGCCGCGCATCGTCTCTCGCGTGCGGTGCCAACGGGCATGGAGCTCGAGCCGCGCCGGGTCGATGCGCGGGCGCCCCACCTCGATGCGAAACCGGCGGGCCCGCTTGAGCGCCCTCCGCTGTGACGGCGTCGGCTGAAACCGGTGCACGTCGATGCGAATCGACCAACACTCGGTGCACGGTCGGCAGGCCGGGCGGAAGTACGCGGGGCCGAACCGCCTCCACCCGCGCAGCAGCAGGTTCTCGAGCTCGGTCGGGCTCACGTCCACCATCAGCCGGTACTCCAGCGAGGCCTTCACCTGCGGCAGGTAGCTGCAGGATCGAGGCTCTTCAATGAAGTGTCGGACCAGCCGCGCCACGTCAATTCCCTCGCCGAATCAAGGGAGTCTGCCCGGGGTTCGCCCGGGTGGGGTCTTCAAGGCTCATCTCCCCTTCATGTTGACATCGGATTCGCACCGGTTCCACCGCTCGAAAGCGTAGCCGCGCACTTTCTGCTCCCCATGACGTCAGGCGTCATTTCCGCCGACCCTCCAGTCGTCGCCCCTTTCCCGGTGTAGAACGCGGTCATGAGCGACCTGTGGGACGACCGGGTGAAGGCGTTTCTCCGCAAGACGGGAGAAGAATTCCGTCGCTTCAGCCACGACGTGCAGCAAGACGCCCGCCGGCTGGTCGACGAAGCTCGCGACCCCCAGCGGCAGAAGCGAATGAAAGAAGGGCTGGCCGAGGTGGGCAGCTGGGTGCGCAAGACGGCCGAGGACGTCGCCACCGTCATGGAGGAAGGCGTCAAGAAGGCCGAGGGCATGCTCGCGCCGTCTCCACTGGAAGACCCCGCGCCGACCGCGCCGTCCGATCCACCGGCGCCAGACGCGGCCCCACCACCTGCCCCGGCCAAGGCGCCCACCCCCGCCAAGAAGTCGGTGGGCCCAGCACCGTCGAAGAAGCGGGCGGGCAAGGCGAAGACAGGGTCCAAGAAGACGCTCGGGCGTAAGGCCAAGCCCGGCTCCAGTCGCCACGAATGACGCGACGCCAAGTCTCCGATGTGGTTGAATTGGTTGGCGTGAGCCCATCAGGCGAAAAGGGGACGTTCAACGCCGACATCGGCCAGGACGTCATCGACGAGGCGCTCAAGAGCGTCGAACGCCGAGAACGAGCCGAGCCGGCCCCCACGGACCAGCCCGCGGTGCCCGAGGTCACAGAGCCCGTGGCCCCACCCGCACAGAAGGATGACCCGCGAGATGCCGAGCTGGCCACCTTGAAGGCCGAGCTCGAGCTGTCGACCAGCCGTGGTCGCGACATGATGCACAAGCTCAAGGACGAGCACGAGCGCATGCTCCGAGCCGCGGCTGACCTCGAGAACTACAAGCGCCGAGCGGCGAAGGAAAAAGAAGAGATCCAGAAGTACGGGGTCGAGAAGCTCCTCAAGGACTTATTTCCGGTCTACGACAACTTCGATCGCGCGCTGGAGCACGCTCGCGACGCGACCGACTTCGACAGCTTCAAGAAGGGCGTCGAGATGATCCGCCGGCTGTTCGAGGACACGCTGGGCAAGCACGGCGTGAAGGCCTTCAGCGCCAAGGGTGAGGCCTTCGATCCCAACCGCCATGAGGCCATGAAGGCTGAGGTGACCGAGGCCATGCCGCCGAACCACGTGTTCAGCGAGGTCCTCAAAGGTTTCACGCTGAATGACCGTCTGGTTCGCCCAGCACTGGTCGTGGTGTCGCGAGCGCCGGAGGCACCACCAGCTCCCGCGAACGACGTTTTGAATGAGCCAGGTCGGAGCGGTGAGGGCTCTGGTTCGGCGTCCAATTGAGCTGAGGGGGACATGTCCAAAGTCATCGGTATCGACCTGGGGACCACGAACTCGTGCGTGGCCGTCATGGAAGGTGGAGATCCAGTCGTCATTCCCAACTCCGAAGGGAGCCGTACCACCCCGTCGATGGTGGCCTTCACTGACGGGAGCGAGCGCCTCGTCGGGCAGATCGCCAAACGTCAGGCGGTCACCAACCCCGAGAACACCGTCTACGCGGTGAAGCGGCTGATGGGTCGCCGGTTCGACTCGGGCGAGGCCAAGCGGGCCAAGGACATGGTGCCCTACAAGGTGGTGGGCTCGGCCAACGGCGACGCGTGGGTGGAGATTCGCGGCAAGGGCTACAGCCCTCCCGAAATCTCCTCCATGGTGCTCTCGAAGATGAAGCAGACCGCCGAGGACTACCTGGGCGAGCCGGTCACCGAGGCCGTCATCACCGTCCCCGCCTACTTCAACGACGGTCAACGCCAGGCCACCAAAGACGCCGGGCGCATCGCTGGCCTCAACGTGCTGCGCATCATCAACGAGCCGACGGCGGCGGCGCTGGCCTACGGGCTCGACAAGAAGAGCGACGGCAAGAGCGAGAAGGTCGCCGTCTACGATCTCGGCGGCGGCACCTTCGACGTGTCGATCCTCGAGCTCAACTCCGGCGTGTTCGAGGTGAAGTCCACCAACGGTGACACCTACCTGGGCGGCGAAGACTTCGACAACAAGCTCATCGACTTCCTGGCCGAGCGCTTCCTCGCCTCGACCACCATCGACTTGAGAAAAGACCGCATGGCGCTCCAGCGGCTCAAGGAGGCTGCCGAGCGAGCCAAGCACGAGCTGTCGAGCGCGCCCGACACCGAGATCAACCTCCCCTTCATCAC
>PMBV01000374.1 GCA_003153055.1 Myxococcales bacterium | reverse complement strand
CCCTCCAAGAAGGCGCAGCGGCGCTTTGGGGGTGAGGGCTCCTCGCCCAGTGGGAGTCGCTGCTGGCGCGCCGACGAGCAACGGAGCCTCCTCGAGCGGGCGGTGGGCCTGGCCGGGCTCCATGAGGCGACCTCCCTGGCTCTCTGCGATCTGTCACGACGGTGAGGCGTACGTCAGTGCAGTGATTCGAGCTTCTCGAGTTGCTCCCGCACGGCACCCGCGTCGGGCTGCTCCGCCAGCACCGAGCGCCCGAGCTCGACCGCGTCGGAGACGTCGATCAGGTGCCACGGCGCGCCCTCACGGCGGGCCTCGGCTCGGCGGGTGAGCAGCCACTGGCTCACCACCTCGGGTTCGCGTTCGCCCAGGGCGATGAAGGGGACCAGCGCGGCGCGGGCGCGGCTGACGTCGCCGCTGGCGAGGGCCGAGCGCGTGACGGCCACGGCCGCGTCTTTCGAGCCAGGGGCGCTCTCGAGCCAGGCCTCGGCCATCGAGCGCACCAGCGCGGCCTCCGGTGGGTGCACCCACGACAGACTCCGCCAGGCGTCTTCGAGCTGCGCGGCCGTGAGCGGCTGGTCGTGGGTCCACCGGGCCAGCTCGAGGGCCGCCCCGTGGCTCGAGTTGGTGCGCTCGTCGGGCACCTGCAGCTCGGAGGCGGTGAAATAGGCGATGGGAGACCCGTACTCGAGGAGGTTGTGATCGTCGGTGTTGATGCGCCCCTCTCCTCCGAAGCGCTTCTGGAAGCCGTCGGACTGCACCTGTCGGGCGAGCAGGGTGGTGACCTCGTGAACGTGGATGCGGGCGAGATCCACCGCGACCGATGGCCGGGCGAGGCGCTGGCGCATCAGCTCGAAGTCAGGGCGCTGGGGGGCGCGCGAGGCGATCAACACCAGGTCGTCGGGCCCCACCCAGGTGGTCCCGTGCTCGAAGGAGTCGCGGAGCGTGCGGAGCACCAGCCTCAACATCTCCTCGTTGGACTCGTAGGTGTGAATCCACTGCACCACCCGACCGCCCTCGGCCAGGTGCTCGCGCGCGACGCGGAAGAAGTCTCGAGAGAACAGCCCGGAGACGCCCGACACCCACGGATTCGAGGGCACGCTGACGATGAGGTCGTACTTCTCTCTCGAGAGCATGAGGAAGGTGCGCGCGTCTTCGAGGTGCACGTGGCAACGGGGGTCGGCGAGAGCGTCGCGGTTGTCGGGCGAGAAGAACTTGGCCGCGTCGACCACCGCCGGGGAGATCTCGACGACGTCGAGCCGCTCGATGGGGTGGGCGAGGATCGATCCGGCCGTGACGCCGGCTCCCACGCCGACCAGGAGGACCTTCTTCACCTCGGACGGGTGGGTGAGGATGCCGAGGTGCCCCGCGAGGATCTGCGTGTCGATGTCGTCGCCGTTGGAGGCGTCGACCTTGCCGTTGATGCGCAGGTAGCGGCGGCCTCCGCTCTGCTCTCCTACCAGCACGCTGGCGAAGACGTCGTCGCGGTAGAACCGCACGGTGCTGCGGGCCTCCACGGCGGCGCGGAAGTCGTGGAAGCTGGTGAAGGCGCGTCGCCACTCGCGAGCGCGACCCGAGGCCGCCACCATCGTCGCCCACCCTCGCGTCGAGAGGGTCATCGCCAGGACCAGCAGGAGGCCGGCGGCCAGTGACCCCAGGCGGAGCAGCCGCGAGCCGTGGTCTTTCACCGACCACAAGGCGACCCCCGCGGCGGTGAGGTTCAGCGCCAGGCCGACGATGACGTTCCCCTCGAGGCCGATGGCCGGCAACAACCAGAGCCCGCCCATGAGAGAGCCGAGCACCGTGCCCATGGTGTTCCACAGGTAGACCCGGCCGAGCTGGCCTCCGACGTGGTCCACCGAGGCCATCGCCACCCGCGCGGCCGAGGGGAAGCTGGCGCCGAGGAGGAAGGTGGGCGGTACCAGGACGGTGGCGCAGAAGACGAAGGTGATGCCCTGGTAGACGAACCACGCCTGGCCGTCGTGCCGGAGCACGCTCCCCAGCTGCAAGAAGAAGTACGGCAAGCGGGAGTAGGTCGGCAGGCCCACGCAGACCGCTACCACCAGGCCGAGCTGGAGCCAGCCGAAGGTCCTCAAGGTGTCGGACTCGGGTCGGGTCGAGAGCCAGAAGCTGCCCAGGGAGAGCCCGAAGATGAACGCCGTGAGGATCACCGTGAAGGCGTACGAGGTGCCCCCGAGGATCACCGCGAGGAGGCGGATCCAGGTGAGCTCGTAGAGCATCGAGGTGAAGCCAGCCAGCGCGGTGCCGATGAGCGCTGCCCGCACCGCCGTGGCGTCGTAGGTGGGGGCGACGTCGGGGGCTTGGTCGATGGCCGCGCGGTGGAGGAGGGGGGCGCGGAACCCGAGGCCCAGCGCGCCCACGCCGAGCAGGAGGTTGAGGCCGGCGGCGAAGCGCTCGCTGGTGGTCAGGCCAGCCACGGGCACCATCACCATTCCGGCGAGGAGGCACCCGACCGACGCGCCGAGGCTGTTCACGGCGTAGAGCAGAGAGAGCTCTCGCCGCGCGGTGCTCAGATGTTCGGCGAGGTGCCGCATCATGGCCGGGAGCGTGCCGCCCATGAGGAGCGTCGGCGCCACCAGGGTGAGGCCGGCGAGGGCGAGGCGGGCCGTGGTGCGCGGCAGCCCATCGAGTCCCGGCGCGACCCCCAGGTAGGCCTGCCCGAGCAGCTCGAGCACCCAGGGGAGAAGCAGCGCGTAGAGGCCAACTCCCAGCTCAAGCAGCCCGTAGACGACGAGCGGCCGGCGAGCGCGATCAGCCGTGCGGCCGAAGAGCCAGGCGCCCGCGGCGAGGCCGCCCATGAAGGTGGCGAGCACGATGGCGTGGGCCTGGCCGGAGTTGCCGAGCAGATTCGCCAGCCGCTTCGACCACGAGAGCTCGTACGCGAGCCCGGTGAAGCCAGACACGAAGAGCAACACGAAGATGATGGGGCGTGAACGCGTGGTCACGAGGGCTCGGCGACTCTATTCGTGTTGGCCCCGGGCCGACGGGGAATTTCACGGCTTCCGCACCGCGAAGGTGGCGAACACCGGGAAGTGCCCAGGCGAATGACGCCGGCCGCGGTAGGGTGGCGCCGTCGAATGCCTGGTAGGACGGCCTCAATCGAGATCCCCACCCATGAGTGCGGCCACGAGGTCATGTCTCCGAAGGCGGCGCAGCAGCTGATCTGGGATCTCCCGGCCAACGGACGACACGAGGTAATTCTTTGAGCATTTCGACCTGACGCCCGAGGCGGTAGACGAGGTGCGTGAAGCGCTCTCGCCCGCGAGCGTTCTGCAGGCGTCTGGGAACGAAGTCATGTGAGGTTTCGAGAAGCGACACTCCAGTCTCTCGACACGTCTACCGTCCGCAAAGCTGGACGCTATCAGTCCATCCTTGTGGACTCCCCCGTCGTCACCTAAAGCCCTTCGCGCGTTGGGGGAAGTTGGCACAGGGCTGGCAGATGCCGCGACGGACTCCACACGTGAAGGGGCCGGGGTCGTGCGATGCACCTTATCGGGACGGGCCCGAGGGGTTTGCCCGGTACATCGGGAGCCGTGGGGGAGTGGTCGATGCCAGAAAGATCGATGAGTGACAGTTGGACGTTGCCGGGGCATCGGGGCATCTATCGCTTCATGCACAGGTGGCACCTCGCCCCTGAAGAAGAGGGGCAGTTGGTGTGGAAGCCGTTGGCGAGGGGCGTGCTCGAGCAGGGCCAAAGCCGGGGCCGCGCGTTCGCCTATCAAGCCATGCACGACGCGATATGCCGCTACGACGGCATCCGTCGCTCCCCGGTCGCCTCTCAGGACGAACATGAGAAGATCATTCTCGCTGACCTGCTCGATGCCGTCGAGAATGGCTCGCTGGTCGCAATCCAAGAAGACGAGCCCCCGCCACCTGGGTGGTACGAGGAGGAGCCGGTCCCGGAACCCGAGCCCGTCACCGAGACCGAGCCGCGCTGGTTCGAGGTGCGCGTCGTATGGGATGATACCAACGAGCCCGTAACCGACCTTCCTTTGGTTGTAGACCCAGGACGAGGCGCGCTCTTCCTCGAGACCGACGCGAACGGGCGCATTCGCCTCGAAAACATCACCTCGGGCTCGTGCGAGTGCCGCTCCTCCTTTAGAGGGGTACGCTACGATGAGTGCGCACTCTTCGCCGGGGATGGCGACGCAGAGCGGACCCCAGTCAAAGGAGGCCCATCGGCCCCGAGGCAGCCGCGGGCGGTGGTCGAGGTCCGGACCCTAAAGGTGCGCACCGGGAACTCCCTGCAGGGCATCGCCGAGTCGATTAACCTCAATTGGCGAGACCTCGCGTACTTCAACTGGGGGACCAAAGACCTCGAGAAGGTCAACAAGCACCTGGTTGCGGAAGTGGGCTGCACGAAGAAACAGTCCAATGGCAAGCCGTACCCCTTCAGTGATGCCGATGTACCCGGGACCCTCCTCGTCCCACGGCAATGGCGACAGCCGGGGCTGGCGACCGGCAGGGTGCACGTGCTCCGGGTTCGCCCACCAGAGCTGCGATTCGGGCGATGCATCAATGCCGCACACGAGGCCATCGCGGACCGGCCCTACCGCATTTTCAAGAATGGTAAACAAGTACATGATGGCCTGACCGACGCAAGCGGGTGGATACTCGCGCCATTCAAGTACGACAAACAGTACAGCGTCAGATTCCATCACGCCGATTTCGACACCGACAGCAAGGGCCAGCGATGAGCGACGACAATACGATTGCACTCTTTCAATTGCTGGACGGACAGCCTAGCATCCTTTCGGCGTTCTTCTCGAAGAGCAAGAGCGCCGTGATGCACGGCAAACTGCCCGACGTTCCAAGGCAGCTCGTCATCTATGGCGACGACATGGCGAAGGACCCACTCTATNNACTCTACCTTCATCTCTTGGTCGAGGATCTCCTCAGCGTCAACGCCGGGAGCACTCGCGTCTTTCCAGACGTGAAGCTCGCCATCGACTTCTTTGCAATGTCGTCCGAAACAGCAAAAAAGGGCTATCTGACGAACAGTCTCGATGGGGTCGCCCTTGACGAAGAGCTCTTCTCCTTCTCCGTCGAACTCGCGTTTGGGGAACAAGAGATCGCTGGAGCTTCAGTGAGCCTTCCGAACGCTGTCTCGTCAACGAAGGGCAGCGCCAAAGCCCCGTTGCTGGTGACGGCGGTGGGCGGCGATGCCGCTCAGACTGAGGGCGGGACGGCCAAGCTCCACGACCTCTGTTTCGAAGTCGCCGTTCCGAGGGATGACGTCAAGGCACTCGAAGACGCCCCGACCTACGCGTTCGAGGTAATGGCCTGGGCATGGGTGGTCTCGGATCACACAAAGAAGCAGTACAAAGCTGGCTTCTGCGGGGTTACAACACAAGGGCTCGATGTGGCGAGCCAGCATGAGCGTATTCGCTTCCTGGAGGATTGGGCACTGCCGCTGCTTGTTCGGGCCCTGATGCTGCGAGATCAAAGGCGGCGAGACGAATATGCGATCGGGCAGCGCCCGCCCGAGCACAACGACCCGTTTGTTTTCGACGAGCCGACCTTCAATCTCGTGCGTTACAGCAAGCACCTTCCGTTCAAAGGGCTCGAGGTTGCCGCGCAGCCCGGGGCCGTCGGCCTGTGCAGTAATAATCTGGAAACCTACTATGAGAACTCACTGCTCCATTCGTACCTCGATCTGCCCGACTTTCTTGGGGACAGCGTCCGAGATATGGGCGCGAGCGGCTTCGGATCGCAGATGCCGACGGGCGGGACGCACGATGTATTCCTTGTGCGCGACACAAGCGGCGCGGAGAGTGGCTTCGACAAGCCGCTCGTGCCGAAAAGTCTGAACATTGGCAAGGCGGGTTACCCGTTCGCGGTCAATGAGCTCCAAAACAGTCGCGAAGAACAGTTTCTCTTTCGCGAAGGCTCCGCTGCCCAGTGGCTCAATACAATAGAGCAAGGCTTCGCGCTGACGGGCGCGGCCCCGCTCTCACAGCCAACGGGCGAGGTGGTTCTAGAACGCAAAGAACTGAGTCGATTCACAAAAGGACCCAACGCCAAGACTCAGGTCTTCAGCTACGACTTCATTCGCGACTATCGGCCCGTCGCCTCAGAGAGGACTGTTCTCAATCGGACGCACATCTCGAGCATCTGGGAGCAAAAGGAGTTCGACCTCGGCTCCTTTGAGACGGTGACCATTATCGACACAACAGTCAGGGACCGATCGGGTGGCCTTCTCTTGGAGCTCGGGAAGGGAGCACGCTGCTTGGCCGACCGGTACTTGGGCTGGCTTCATACGAAAATCAAGATCGAAGGCGATCCGCTCAACGACTCTTGGCAGGCCCACCCATACTGCCACAGACCCATCCTTGTCGCCTACGAGCTCGAGCGCGACCTCAGGGATGATGAAGCCGAGAAGCTCAGCAAGGCCTGGATTGACAAAAAGGTGAATGAGACGATTTGTCTGCGATTCCGAGTCATGAGTGAGAATGGGGTCGCTGAAGGCGATTTGGCCTTCCCATTCCTGGATGACAGGTGCGGCAAGAAGGGTAAGCATCTTCTGTTGCTCTATCCGACGGCTCTCGTGCCGAGGTCGCTGACTCATCTTGCCGTGTCAGTGCTCTCAAATTCAGTGATTGACGAGCAGCCGCGGCACAACAACATAGCGGGCGTGGTGAATTTCGACTTCACTACACCCAGAAGCGTTGTCACTTACAGGACGACCGAGGCCGACGAAAGACCGTTTGCATGGGCGGAGGGCGCGTCAATACGACCCAAGGACGACGTACCCAAGGGCGTCGATTGCTCGAGTACGTGGCCTTCTTTGCGGCAGCTTGACGGGCTATTTCAGGAGAATCCAATCATCTCAATCGACTCCTTCTGGCCTCTGGAGACGAGGGAGAGGACCGCGGAGGCGGACCTTAGTAAATACGTAACGAACAACGCCCTTGAACAGGGAAAGTTCATCCTGGGCTTCATCCCATTGTATGGAGCGGGTACAAGCGCCGTGTGGGAAATCGGCGTCAGAATCGCCGATTCAAAAATGAAGAAGGGCCCCTTTCCCTGGGAGAAGAGCGTCGAGCTCGGGGCAACCATTTTGAAAGAGCTGCTTACCACCGTTCTCGAGATCAAATGGGCCAAGGCGCTCCCTGCGAAGTACATATTTGACAACACGAAGGCGCTCGGAGGGTTCCTGGCGAAGGTGAATCAGGATCTCGCCGACTACAGAAGGAAATACGAGTCGGATATGAGCCCGTTCAAGAGGGGCTCTGGCTTTCAGTCCGACCCGAATGTGAAGGACCAATTCGTCCTGATGCGAGTTCTCCGAAGAGAATGGGAGTACCGGGTGAGGGGGGATGCAATTGCGCCGGTAGATCCTATTGAAGGCGAGATGGTGGACGGCTTCTTTGTTCGAGACGTGAACCTGCGGAGCCAAGGGCGCACGCCTTTCAAATATGCCTTCGGCCCAGTGGGCGGGCTTGTCGAGCGAGACGATCATTCAAAGCACTCGTCCCTTGAGCCGTGGATAGATGATTACCTCAAGAACCTCATCGAGTACAAGAAAAGACTCCCAGAGAGACTGCAGACCCTTGGAGAGTACATCAAGTGGGTTTCTGGTCCGAGTCACATTCAGGGCATCCCATTCAATGCAAGCCTGACAAGGTTCCTCGGGATGAACGGGGCCCGGCTTGCGGCGCTTGCTCCGAATATTGGTAGCCTGAGCAGCGCAGACAGGAACGGCTCGCTTTCGCAAAAGCAGCACGACGAACTCGTTGCGGTATATGCGGTGATGCATCTATGGGACTATCTCAATGTACTTCAGATTCGGTGCCCGGCCTGCGGGCAGGAGATGCAGGTAAATTGGGGCTGGTGTCCATATCACCCGGTCAAGACATTTGGCTCAAAGGAGATCGACGTTGCTCGCGACGCAAATGATGACGGAAGCTGGAAGGACGATTTCCTGAGAGATTTGGCAGACAAGAAGTCCTGGGATCTTAGGGATGTGGGTCTTATCGAATATATTTCAAGAACGCCAACCCCAAAGACCAGAAACCTCTTCGTTCATTGTTCTGACTTCATTGTCTCGAAATAGGACTGCTCACCAATGCGACTGACCAGACTATCTGTTCTGCTGCTGTGCTTGGCCGTGTGCAGGGGTGGGGTTGGCGCAAGTGGCTGCAACGCTGAGGTGATAAGGCCCGACGTGCCTTCGGAAGACGGCTCGCACAGCGAGATGCCTGGGGCGGCCGCAAGAAGTCCTTCGGTGGGGCCGAAGGAGGATCCCGTGCTTGAGGCCATAAGGAGGAGTTCAGAAGAACAGGTCGATTTTGGTTTTGCTGTGAGGCGACTAATTGATGATCCCCGCTGGACGACCGGGGAGAAGTTCGAGTTTCTCGCGAACGAGGGCGAGAGAAGTGGGGGGCGTGGTAGTGTTGTTGTGTATTTTCTTGCCAGTCTTGATTGGTCTGGATTTGTGGCGTATGTGTCGCAAAGGGACAAGTTGTTGACCTCCGCTGAATGGCATTCGGTCTGTGTTGCTGCGGCGGGACATCGCAAGGAGCAGGGTGGAGAAACAGGCACAGATGGCGGATCCGAATACCAAGAGCGTTTCTTGCGGCTCTTTCTTGAGCGGGTATGGCATGAGTCGGATCTGGAGGCGCGTGTTTGTATGATTGCTACTCTGAATTGCGCTGGTGTAACCGTGAAGCAGGCGCTTGCCCTCTCGGGCCTCCTTGCGACGGAAACTGATCCTTCGGTCCGCGAGGAGATTCTTCTGGTTCAGACGCAGCACAATGATTCGCGAACGAATGCTGTGGTTCGCAACGCCCTCCGCGGTCCCCTTGAACGCAGTTTCGTGCATGGGCTGCCGACGAGTTCGCTCGTCGACCGAAATCGATATGATTTTCTGCCCGACTTGCGCGAGCTTCGAAGACGGCTCGCTCAGGAGGGTGACGTGCGGAGGAAGCTGGAGGCAAGTCAGCTTGAAAGAGACGTCGCGAAGGCAATCGAGGTGCTTGAGGAGAAGAAGGCGCGAGGTGCGCCCATCGGAGGTTCGATTCCATAGGCAGTGCCGTGAAAATCGACCGCATGGGGTTCTTTCTTTTGTTGATTAATGGAGAGCCGGCTTGGTGACTGTGGTGCAGCCTCCAAAACCGAAGGTCCGTTTGTTCATTGCTCGGCAGGCGCCGTGCGAGTCGGTTCAACACTCTGGAGTCTCGATGGTCCCCATTCGTGATTGGCTCCTCTTTGCGGGCGGGACGCTGCCTTCAGTAGCGGTGGTTCTTGCGGCGTCTCTCAGTCAAGGCGGCCCCAGTCTCGCAAATAGAGGCGCCTCCATGAGTGGCTTGCGCGGAGGAATGAAGACGATGTGTTTTGGAAGATACATTGTCGCCATTCCTTCCGGTGCGGCTGTCGCTATGACACTCATGGAGTCGGACGCAACCACGATAGAGCCCAGCTACTCGCCGGCTTCGTCGTATGGTGAGTTTGTGAGCGGTCTCGAGGTCCATGAGGCCGCATTGCTTGCACGAAGGGACAAGGCGGAGGGTGTTGGATTGCGCGAGGTGTCGATGCTGCCTGAAGATCGAGGTAGGTTGTTCATCTATCGCGAGAGCACAGAAGCTCGCGCCAGCTCGATCGTAGAGGCACTTGTGCGACGTGAATCGGCCGAGTGGCGGCTTTGGTTTGAGGCTCTCGATGAGGACATTGGTATCATCAAGAGTGATACCGAGGACATCGGAGGTTCCATTGAGTTCCGGGGGGCTGACGTCATCCCGGTCGGGCCAGGCGCGTGCATCGAGAACGGTCTCCTGAGGCGCACTCCGCGAGAGGTCGAGACCTTCAAGTTGGCTGGGCGAATCGAGGAATTGTGGTGGCGTTTCGAGATTCAGTCACTCGTGTCTGGTCCATTTGAGAAGCACGATCAACTCCTAACGCGGATGGCGATGGCATACAGACTGGCTGGCAAGGCGACCTCGGCCATCAGTGTCGTCCGCGCTCGCGAGGTCGTTCTTGACGGCCGCAAGGGCCAGGAACACGTCAGTCTGTACCCCGACAATGGAACGACCACATTCAGCGCACACCTCGAGCTCTACGGTGATGCCACCTACAAGGTGCCGACGCTTCAGTTGACCATGGAGGCACATCGCCCGACGAAGCAGGACCCGCGAGATACGCGCCAGTTCCTTTCCAAGGAGGAGGCACTGGCAATCTGGGACGCGATGCTGAAGAGCATTCGGCCTCGCCCTGGGGCCTTCTGAGCCCAGCACTCCCGTGATCAGGCGCACTTGGGCCTGCTTTTGGCTACATCCTCCCGAGAGACTGCTCCCTGGTGCGACTTCTGTTTCTCGTCCCGTTGGAAGGGCACTATAGTGCGCCACCAAATGGGGCCCAACATTACGCAACCGCTCGGCCGCGTTACGGCCTCTCCGGGGGGAGACGCGGTCCCCGCAGCTCAATTCTCGTCGGACGTGGATCCTCTCCTCGGGGTCACCATCGGGGAGTTCCGGGTAGACGGCTTCCTGGCCCAGGGAGGCATGGGGCGGGTCTACACCGCGTCGCACCGGCGACTCCCGAACCTCCGCCGGGCGGTGAAGGTGCTGGCGGACACCACCAAAGAAGCGGACCACGCGGCGTTCCTGAAGGAAGCGCAAGCAGCCTCCGAAGTGAAGTCTATCAACATCGTCGCGATGCACGACTTCGGCTTCATGCCCGAAGGCGCGCCGTACCTCATGCTCGAGCTCCTCGGTGGCCAGACGCTCGAGGCACACCTGAGGGACCTCGGGACCATCCCCTACATGGAGTCCCTCGCGTTGGCTCAGCAGGTTCTGGCCGCGCTCTCGGCGATTCACGCCGCGGGGTTGGTGCACCGAGACATCAAGCCGGCGAACCTCTTCCTGGTGAACGACGCCTCTCAGGGGGTCGTCGTAAAGGTTATGGACCTCGGACTTGCCGCCGCTCGCCCGAAGGCCTACCAGGAGACAGGCGTCGGTACCGAGAAGGAGCCCAACCGCGCAGGGACTCCGGTCTACGCGTCTCCCGAGCAGTTCGGCGACTTGGTGGTCGGCCCCGCGTCTGACGTGTATTCGCTCGGAGTGGTGCTCTACGAGCTGGTGACCGGCCAGGTGCCGTTCCCAGAGCGGCCCGGCGAGTCGGAGACCTCACTTCCCAGGCGGCACATCAAGGAGAAGCCGAGGCATCCAGGCGTGTTCACCCCTGATTTGCCAGAGCCCATCGCCTCCTTCATGCTGAGCCTCCTCGAGAAGGAGCCGCTGAAACGGCCCACCGTCGCGGCGGCACAGAACCAGGTGAAGCGGCTCCGCGAGCGCTTCCGCGACCGCCTCCGCGAAGGCCCCACGCAAATCAAGGCCAACCCACTGGAGCCGCCGGTACGGAACACCGACCAACTCCCGCGGATGTCGACGGAAGAGGCGCTAGCAGGCGTGCGGCCAGACCGGAGGCCGCTGGCTGTGGTGGCCATCGTCGCGGCCCTGCTCCTGGTGGGGTTGGGGATCGTCGTGCGAATGCAGCCGGACGAGCGGGTGAAGCCAGCCGAGCCAGCGCCAGTCGCTGCCGTGGAGCCGGTCCAACCCATCGCGCCCAAAGTCGAGCCTGCCAAGGTGACACCCGAGGACGAGTTGGCAGCGTTGCCGCCCGCTCCCGTGGTCGCGGCTCCAGCGCCTGCGCGTGCGAAAGCGCCGGTGGGTGTCGTGGCCCCGAAGACGAAGGCAGTGGTGACGGCGCCCAAAGCGTGCACCTTCGATTCAGAGCTCATCCAATACGCGAGAGAAGAACGCTCGAATTTGCTGGCCACGGCCAGTGCGTCGTTGCCGGCCTTCAAGACGGCTGAGGACGCACTCGACACGGGGATTCTCGAGAGGGACTGCCTCAAAGTCCAGGTGGCCCTAGATGGGCTCCGCCGGGCCGCTGGGGTTCGGAACGCGGAGTGAGAAATAACGTGGCATCAACGAAAGGACGAACCGTGTCGAGATGCGCGGGTTTCCTGATTTTGGCGTCGCTGGCGGCGTACGGGGAGGCGACCCAGCCGACAGTCGTTCTTGCGCCGATGAAGTTCAGTCCTCCGACGGACTTCACGAAGATCGAAGGAGACCTCGCGGCTCGTTTCTTCAAAGAGCTGGAGCGTCAGCCCGGCGTCACGGTGCCCTCGAAGAGAGAGACCGAGTCCTTCGTCAAGGACGCGACGCGGCGAGACTGGGACGAGGCCGACGAAGCCCTGGCCAAGCTCGCTGAGAAGTCGGTCACCAGGTTCGCGATGTACGTGCTCGTGAAGCTTGGCTCCGAGAGCGACGACCCGAGGCCTCACCTCAAGATCATGGCGAGGGTCGTGCGGTCCGATGGAAAGCGCATGAAGGAAGTGACCGTCAAGCTCCCCAAAGGCAAGGACTCGATTTCTGAAGTCTTCAAGCCACTGACGATGGCGCTCTTCAAACAACTCGAGCTGGCGAAGCTGCCGCTCATCATCGAGGCTCCGGCGGCGGTTGAGCCGTCCGTGGCGGTGGCTGGTTCTCCTGCAAGCTCGGCAGAGGACGCCACGCTTCGGCCTCCGCCCTTGCCACCCTTGGAGGTGACGGTGGCCCCAGCAGGCCCATGGAAGCCGATCGGCTATACCGTGCTCGGCGTGGGCGGACTGGCGCTCGTCGCGGGCGTCATCACGTTCGCCGCGGCTCCTCAGGTTCGAAAGGACTCCAGCGGGAATGCGCTCCAAGCTGATCTGGGCTCCGTTCAGCCCATGCGGAATGCGCAGGGCGCCGGAGTCGGCCTCATCATCGCGGGCGCTGTCGTCGCCGCGACCGGAGCTGCCCTGGTTCTCTTCGCACCGACACACGAGACATCCATGAAGGCGACTGTGTTGCCAACGAGCGGCGGCGCGGCGTTGGTTGTTGGGGGGGCTTTTCAATGAATTGGCGCGCATGTGTGGGCCTGGTCGTAGGACTCCTCGGTGGCGTGGGCTGCACTGGGCTCACTCCGTGTCAGAGTAATTCAGACTGCGCTGGCCTCGGGGTCTGCGATGCGACCTTGAAGATTTGCTACCTGCCCGAGGGCGCGGGCCGGGAACCTGATGGTGGCGATGCTGGGACGGACGCAGAAGGCGACGCAGGAACGGACGCCGGAGTCGACGCGGGGCCGTCAACACAGCTCTGTGGCGAGCAGGGCTGCGAAGCCTGGCAGACGTGCAAGCCGACTCAGCCGGCGATTGGTGTGTGCACGACTGTCAGCATCGTACCCGTCGCGCCGCAGGAGGATCATGTGATCGGCGGAACGGCCCGTACCCTGTTCAAGTTCCAGGTGACGCAATGGGACGGCGGTGTGCTGGAGCGGGATTCGATTCCGGTGTTCGCGGTCGGCGGCGGCATGTCCGGGCCGTCGACGCTGAGCAGAGTCGACAGTGTCTTTCAGGCCGAATTCATTCCAATGAATGTTCTCGGGCGGCAGTCGGTGACGGCAGGCTGGCAGGCGGTGAATTCAACTATTTCCGTCATTACCCAGATGTGCAACGTCTCGTGTGCGCAATGGCAGGAGTGCCTGCCAACGACGGATGGGGGCACGTGCGCGAGCCTCGGCCTCGTATTGTCTGCCTCGAGCCCAGACGGCGGGACGGTAGGGAAGAGCGCGCCAGTGGCCATACAGGTGAACGTCTCGAGGCCAAGTGGGGGCGCGAGACCAAACACCGTGCCCTTCAGGACAGCGAATGGAGTCAGGGGAACCCTTGCCTTGGTGGAGGGCTCGCCTGAGAGCATTGCCACCGTAATTGATGGCGGGAGTGCTCAGGGGCCTGTCGAGGTGATTCTGGGCTGGGAGGACGGCGGGCCGTGGATCAAGGACAGCTACATCGTTGATGCGACGCCTCCGACGTTCGGTTTGGTCGTGGCGTCTAATGGGGGTGACTACCTGCGAGACGCTGTCGTCCCGGGCATTCTCGTTTCGAGCGAGGCCATCAGAGATGCGGGGCTCTCGTTGGGTGGAACCCAGATGGCTCGGATTGCTACGTCGAGTTGTCCGGGTTTCGGCGCGACGGATGGCGCGGTGGCGTGCTTCTCTTTGGATTTCAGCCAGCCGGCATTTCCTGCTGTGGACGGCACCTTCGGCGTCGCCTTGAGCGGAACGGACATGTTCGGGAATTCCGGTCCTGGTGACGGCGGGACACTCTCGGTGACTCGGACGAGATGGAAGAAGGACATTTCACCCGACAACGGGAACAATTCGCTCCGTGCGTCCCCGGCGCTTGGTCAGGATGGAACGCTGTATTTGGGTTCCATCGCAAACGGGACCATTCTGGCGATCACGCCTCAGGGGACCGTGAAGTGGGATGCGGGAGTCGGAGCCGTCATGAGTCTCGCCGTGGGGCCGACAAGCGACACGAGTGCCACCGAAGTTGTCTTCTTCGCTGCGAACCAGCCAGACGGGCGGATTGGCGGACGCTTGGCGGCGGACGGCACTCCCACCAGCCGGAACATGGTCAACGCTAGCGCTGGAGCCCAGACCTACGCCGGCCTCGGGCTCTTGGCCCTCTCAGGCGAGACCGCCGCAGTTGGCAGTTTTAACTCCGGTCCCAATAGAGGCGAAATCGCCCGCTTCAGGACAGCGAGCAGCCCAGATGCCGTCGAAACCCCAGACCCCGGCATTCTCGACGCCCCCGCGCCCGGGTCCCTTGAGAGCCCCGCGAACACCCTCGTGAGCGGCAATCAGGCTCTCTTCTTGAGGCAGGGCAGCAGTGCTGGCGTATGGGTGCAGCCGGTGTCTGGCCTCGAGGGAACGCCTTCGTTCGGAACGCCGTCCTTGGTCGGCGGTACCTCCGCCTACTCCGTTGCTCCTGGGCAGGCCTGGCTTTCCGATGGCACAACAGCCATGTTTGGCGTGTCTGGAGTCAGTCAGGGGATCTACCGCTATGCCGGCTCCCTCCAAGCTGGGGCTGTTGGCTTTGATTTCGGGGCCCAGGCTCTCCTCTCGGACACCAAGGGCTACACAGGCGCTACGGACAAGCTTGTTGCCTTCACCCCCACAGGCTCGGCGACGAGTGAGGTAGGCGCCTTCCTCCACGGCACTCTGAAGACGACCCCTGTCCTCGGGGCACCACGGCCGTCCTCCCCCAAGAAGTTGGGCTACGCCGTCTCCAGTGCCGGCTACCTGATGGTATTTGACTCTAACCTTGGCATGTTGGAGTGGCAGTCGGTCGCCTCATTGGCCGCTGGCAAGGTAGTAGCCGCCCATCCCACCCTGGACTGCAGCCGTACGGGCAGCCAGACGACCGGCACCTTATACGTCCTGTACACTGACGGCACCGTCCAGGCCCTCATCGTCGACTCACCCGGCCTCGACGGGGACGCGGTCTGGCCCAAATACCAGCGGACGGCAGGCAACGCCGGCAACCGCGATACGCGCTTCCCAATTCGTACATCGGGTTGTCCATGAGGGCAGTCGTACCCACGCTCCCGGAGGTCGTGTCAGGTGGGCCCAGCCCTCGAGGCACCTGTTCAACATCCCCCTCGTTGTGCGAGATGGGGAACCTCCTGTTGGCGACCGGGGGACGGCCCGCTGGCTCGGGCCGCGGTCGGGCGAATTTCCCGCATGGCAGGCGTTGAGGAATAGCACCACTGGAGTCTGGTGAAGGGCGGGTTGTTGCTTGCTTTCGCGTGGCACATCCATCGGCCGATATCTCGTCAAGGAGAAGCTCGCAGAGGGCGGGATGGCAGAAATCTACCTCGCGAGCGCGGTTGGTGCCGAAGGCTTCGCGAAGGACGTCGTCATCAAGGTTGTGCATTCCTTCCTTGGCAACGATCCTCAGTTCATCGAGATGTTCATCGCCGAGGCGAAGCTGGCGTCCCGGCTGAACCACGCGAACGTCGTTCAGATATTCGACTTCGGGAAGCACGCGGACCGGCACTTCCTGGTGATGGAGTATGTCCGCGGCGTCTCCTTGGCGATGCTGGGAAAGCGGTGCCGGGAGCTCGGCCTCGCTGTGCCGGCAACGCTGGCCGCCGAGGTGTGCGCTCACGTGGCTCGCGGGCTCCACTACGCGCATACCCTGAGTGATCGCGGGCGTAGCCTCGGGGTTGTCCACAGAGACGTGACGCCGCACAACGTCCTTCTGTCTTTCGACGGCGCAGTGAAGATCAGCGACTTCGGGATTGCCAAGGCAACCACGACGAATACCGCGCCTGGCATGCTGAAGGGCAAGTTCGCATACATGTCGCCCGAGCAGAGTCGCGGTGAGCCAGTCGACGCTCGCAGCGACGTCTTCTCTTTGGGCATCGTCTTGTGGGAGTTGCTCACCGGGGGGCGGCTCTTTTCCGGGGACTCCGACGTCTCGGTGCTGAGGGCGGTGCAGAGTGGTGCCATCACTCCACCCATGGACCTGGGCCCGGGGGTCGATCGGGAAGTCTCCGATGTCGTGATGAAGGCGCTCTCGAGGCGCCTCGAGGAGCGCTTCCAGTCGGCCTTCGACTTCGAGCGGGCCTTGGCAACCTTCGTGATCCACAGCGCCAAGGTTGTGGAGGACACCTCTGTTTCGGACTTCCTCCATCAGGTCTTCCCGGGCGAGTTCGAGCATCGGGGCTCGATGGAGCCGCCGCTCGAGCCTCAACCCATCGACGACAGCAACGCCTTCGGGGACACCGACTTCGTGGAGCGCAGGGGGCCGCCGCCGGGAACCGTCACCTACACTCCCGCAGGCGCCATTCCAGTCCGTGCGACCCGCGGGCCTGGCGAGCTTGCCCGGGTTGAGAGCACCGAAGAGCATCCCGCGCTGTCACACTCGGCCCGGAGGACGGCTCCCGTCGCTTCGGAGGATGGCGCGCAAGAGCCCGAGGTGGCCAGGCGTGGGACCGAACCAGTCCGTGCTCCGCCGAGAGTGAGCACGACGCGGATGCCACGCCACGCGTCGTCCTCCCAACGATTGGTGCGCCGGCCACCTGCGAAACCGGCGGTCGTGGAAGGAGCGACCGGAGCCCCGGACGCCGGCGGGTACGACTCAGATGGGGAGCGGCTGGCCGTGGAGGAGGACGTGCGGGCGGCTCGGCTGCGTCGGCCCATCCTCCCGTACGTTGTCGGCGGCGTGGTTGTGCTGACGATCGCCGCCGGAGCGGTGGCGGCGGTGCTTTGGCCGGCTGGTGTTGGATCCGCGCCCAGCCCCGCCCCGGTCGCCCAGCTCGACGACGCTCCGCTGAAACGCGCCCCGCTTCGGCACGACGCCGAACGGGCGCACCCCGTGGAAGAACCGCCTCAGCCTCCTGCTGAAGTTGCCGCCGCACCCGCCATTCTCCCCGTGCCCAAGGCTTCGCCGGAGCCCGCCGTCGCACCAGTGCCAGTGCTCCGCATGGGGCGCCTGACGGTGAAGGTGATTCCATTTGCAATCGTCAGCGCCAATGGGAGACAGCTCGGCGAGGCGTATGCGTCGGGAACGTACCAACTCAAGCCGGGCACCTACGAGATTGAGATGACTCACCCAAAGAAGCGGGTTCGGACGACCGTTACCATCCGCCCAAGCGAAGAGGTCCGCCTCGTATTCAACGCGCTCGAGTAGCGAGACGCTCGACGGCCGGGCTCAGGTGCGGGCCAACACCGGCCGCTGTGACGAGCACGATCGAGACCAGCCACGCCCGCATCAAGTGCATGGGTTCGACCCGTCCAGAATCCCGGATGCTCCAGTCTCAGCCGGCGGACGGCCCGAAGCCAGGCCTACAGCAACTCTGGCCGCCTGCGTTTGGCGCGGGCGATGCTCCGCAGTACGCGGGTGAGCTCCCCGAACCGGTCTGGGCCCGCCCGCCGACCCCGGGCCCATAAGGGCTTCCTTGGCTGCGCCCGTGGTTGCGTGAGGATTCCCCCTTGTGTAAACACGCACGCTTCGCGGCCTTGGGGAGGGATGGCGCATGACGAGCAGTGAATTGTCTCTGTACGGGTCGCGTGTCAGGAACAGCATTCGCGAATACTGCTTCCTGCTTTCTTGGGATTTGCATCTGCTGACTGGAGGCGACCCCGCGCCGGAGCTGCTCAGCACCTGGGACGCCGAGCGTCTCATCGAGATGAACGCGAGTGAGGCGTCGTTCCGCGGCGGGAGCGTCATCGAGAAGCTGTACCGCGAGGTGACGCATCAGGCATGCCTGCCGAGCCTCCCCCCGGGAAGCCTCGAACAGTACCTTCTGAAGGAGGTGCTTGAGGCGGTGCGCCGCAGGGAGGTGGTGGCTTTCGAGGTGGAGCGCGCCGTTCCACCCCAGTACTCCGAGGAGCCGGAGCCACCGGCAGAGCAGCCCGCCGAGGAGCGCCCCCCGGCCACCTTCGACGTCCAGGTCGTCCTCGACGTGGATGGCTCCCCCGTCGGTCAGCTGAGCCTCGGCGTGAAGGAGCCCGCCTCCGACGGGTTCCGCTCGCTGCGGACTGACGACGGCGGCCACATCCACATCGCCCATACCGTGCGCGGGACGGGCGACGTGCGGGCCGAGTTCAAGGGGGCGCGCATCGACGAGGTGGGGGTAGTTGTTGGCTGGGGCGCCGGGCCCATCGAGGGGACCGAGGGCGGTGATGCAGGTGAGGCCGGGCGGCGCACCGACACCTCGCGGATTCGCTACCTGGTGAAGCTCGAGACCTACCGGGTGCGCGACGGCGACACCCTCCAGAGCGTGGCCCGAAAGGCCGCGATGGCCTGGGAGGAGCTCGCCTACTTCAACTGGGGTACGAAGGACCCGAAGGAGGTCGACCGCCTCCTCGAGCTCTGGATGGGGTGCACGACGCACGGCGCTCAAGGGGGCCGCGTCTTCACCGGGCGTGAAGAGCCGGGCCTCATCCGAATTCCCACGCTCTTCTCGAAGACCGAGCTGGCGACGGACACCCAGAACGTCCTCCGAGTGAAGCGTCCACGGTTGCCTTTCGGGCGCTGCGTCAACGCCGCGCATCAGCCCATCGCCCGCAAGCCCTTCCTTGTGTTGGAGAACCACCAGCGGCTCTACGAGGGAAAGAGCGACGCCAACGGATGGCTTATCGCACCCTTCACCTGGAGAGACACCTATGACGTCCAGTTTCCGGAAGCCGGCGCCGGCGGCGAAACCTGACCTGGTGAGCCGGGGCCGCGAGTGCCCGAGGAGCGAGAGATGACGACGACCCCAATACCGATGCCTGTCTTCGTAGTGCACGAAGGCCAGCCGAAAATCATGGCAGCCTTCTTCAGCGAGTCGCCCGACCCGGTCGAGCGGAGTCATCTGGACGAGCTGCCGAGGGAACTCGCCTTCTACGGGACGGACCAGACCCGCGGGGAAGTCTACGTGCACCTGCTGGTGGAGAACCTGGTAGGCGTCAACGCCAAGAATCGGCTGGTCCGGAAGGACGTGTCCATCGAGATGGACTTCTTCACGGCGAGCGCCCCGGCGGCGGGAGCAGCTCGGGAGCGAGATGACCTGAAGGAAACCAAGCCGAGAGAGAACGCGGTCGACTTCACCGTGAAGCTGAAGCTGGGCGGGACGACCCTCCCGGATTCGAGCGGCGAGCTCGCCGGGTGCGTCGAGTGTGAGAAGGCCTCGGGTCCGTCCGCGCTCTCCGTCTCGATGAAGCAGGAAACCGCCGGCAACACGGTGTACCAGTTGGTGTTCAAGCTTCCGCTGACGGACCAGATGCTCGAGCCTCTGGAGAAGAAGGACAACTTCGATTTGCGCCTCCTCGGGTGGGCGTGGGCAATCTCCGATGACATCAAGGAGCAATACGACAAGGGGTTCTGGTCGAGCGCCGGCGCGAACGGCCTGAACATCGGCGTGGTCTCGGAGCGGATGAAGTTCCTCCAGACCGAGAACAAGGCGGCGAGGGACGCTAGCGAGGGGTTGAGCCGTGCCGTTGCGTACCTCAAGCAGCTGACTCCCCCCACCCATCGGTTGCTCAGGTCGGAGTCCGAGCGGACCCCTCCGCCTCAGGGGTATCGGGACCCATTCATCTACGATGAACCGACCTGGAACGTGGTGCGGCTCAGCAAGCACTTTCCTTTTGCGTCCATCGAGGTGGGGATGCAGCTGGGCTCGGTCGGGTTGTGTGGGAACAACCTCCAGACGTACTACGGGAATGGCCTGCTCTCCGGGTATGTGGCCCTCCTCGACTCCGGCACGAAGGCCCTCATCGAATACGGTCGACATGGTGGAGGTGTTGGAACAACGACGACCAGCGATGGTTTCCTCTGCCACCAAGGTGGAGGGGCGGAGTTTCGGACGAAGCCCTACCTCCCCCAGAAGCTCGCCATCNNTCAACGAGCTCCAAAACAGCTACGAGGAGCAGTATCTCTTTCGCGAAGGGGCGGCGGCTCAGTGGCTCAATGTGATAGAGACGAAAATTCACGTAGGGAAGAAGGGCCATGAGCAGCCGAATCCAGGCGCGGTGTTCTCGAAGGGTGACCTTCTAGCGTTCACAGGCGGGCCGAAGGGGAAGGTCCCCGTATTCTCCTACGACTTCCTTCGGGACTATCGAGATAAGGCTCCGGTCTTTGATGGATTCATTGTGAGGGAGTTGCTGGCGTCGATGTGGGAGCAGAAAGAGCTGGACCTCGGGGAGTTCGACACCGTCTCGATCCCACAGGCGAAAGTCATGGATTCGAAGGGTTTCTTTCAGTTTGAGGTCGGCAAGGGGTTCCCGGCGGCGTCGCAGAGATACCTGAACTGGATGCACACGAAGGTTCGGATCGAGGGCGACCGTGCCAACGATGCATGGCAGGCACATGCTTACTGCCATCGGCCGGTCCTTCTGGAATACGAGCTGAAGCGGGACCTGAGAGCCTCCGAGGCCGCGCGACTCAAGGATGCCTGGACGTCGAACAAGGCGACCGGGGAGCTCGGGCTGAGCATAGAGGTGGACGTGGAACCAGGCGGTGCCATCGATCGCCCAGAGACCGCGCACACGTTTCTGCCCTTCCCCTTCCTTGATGAACGTTGCGGCAAGAAAGGCAAGCACCTTGTCATGCTGTATGTCACGACTCCTCATCGGCGTCGGTTGAAGGTTCGGCTCGTGCCAGCGGGCGTCGCGAAGGTGCCGCCCTATATGGGGCTGAACTTGCCGGGCTCCGTCTCCATCGAGGTGTCGACGATCGACTCGTTGGTGACCTACCGGACCGATGACCAGAAGGGCGGCGTGCTGAGCGGCCTCTTCGAGGGGAGCCCGCTGGTCTCCATCGAGAGCCTCTCTGCCCTGGAGACGCGCCAGAAGCAACTCGAGGAGGACAGCCAGAAGTACGAGATTGTGACGGCGCGCGACCAGGGGAAGTTCGTCCTGTCCTTCATCCCCGAGTTTGGGACGATGCTGTCGGCCGGATGGGAGCTGTCGTTGAGGTTGGTGGACTACGAGGCATCGGGGAAGCGGAAGGCGGAGCCGGTGTGGCGGGGGAAGGCGCTCGAGCTCGGCGCGGCCATCCTGACGGAGATTCTCGAGAAGGTCCTGAAGGCGAAAGGGGCCAAGCTCTGGGACAAGATCAAGGACCCGACCAAGTACCTTTCCGGCGACGCGAAGGCGGCGGGCTCATACCTGGACCGGTTGGACAACGACTTGAAGGCGTTGGAGGACAGAATCAAGGCGCACACGAGTCCATTCAAGCGGAGCGCGGAGTTTCAGAAGGACCCGCGGGTGAGGGACCAGCTGGTGCTGGTGAGGCTGCGGAAGCGGGAGTGGGGGTTGAAGGCGGGGAAGGACGGGTTCGAGGTGCGGGCGGTGGCGGAGGAGGAGGTGGCTGAGGCCTTCTTCGTGAGGCCAGTGGACCTGTCGACGACTACGAAGGCGCCATTCCATTACTGCTTTGGGCCGAGGGGCGGGTTGTTGGAGAGGGATGACGCGGGGGCGGACAGCTCCATCGACAAGTGGGAGAGGCACTTCTTCGACGCGTTGAGGGACTACAAGGGGGCGGTGCCGGAGGAGCAGTCGGTGGATGAGTACGTGAGGTGGCTGTCGGACACGCAGCACCTCGCGGGGACGCCTTTCAGTGCGCCGGTGAAGGAGTACTTGGCGGAGAATGGTTCGAAGTTGGTGGGGTTCGTGGGGAAACACGGGGGGTTGCCGAAGGAGGGGCCCGTGACGGGGGCGGCGCGGGCGAATTTGTTGGCGTACTCGGCGGTCAAACACCTGTGGGACTACCTCAATGTGACGATTATCCAGTGTCCGGCGTGCGGCCATGAAATGCAGTTGAACTGGGGATGGTGCCCGTACCACGGGAGGCTAGAAGGGATGTCTGGGCTGAGTGGGTCGAAGGGCTGGTGGGATGAGTTTGTTGCTGAGATGGGCAATGAAAATTCGCCTTGGGCCGTAAATGACAAGGCCACCGGGGAGGTCAAGGCCGCAAGCAAGGCCACAATCCTCCAGTACCTGAAGGAGGCCTCGTTTAAAGACGCGACCCGACTCCTTGTGCATTGCTCTCAGTTCATCGTCATCAAGTAGGGGGAGTCGAGATGCTTCTATGTATGGCGATTGTCGCTGTGTTGGTGCCTGCCGAGACCCCTCCCCGGGAGCCCGTGCCGGGTGGAGTGTATGAAAAGCGGGAATGCGCCAGGTTGCATCACTTGATAACGGCGGAGTTCGAAGACTTTCCGGAGGATGAACTGAAGGCCAGGCCGTCCGTGGACTTCGAGTGCGCAATGGCGCTTTTCCTGGACCCCCCGGACATGACGCCCAAGCAGAAGTTCGACTACCTGTTGGTGCAGGCGCGGCGAAGCGAGAAGCGAGGCGTTGCCCTGGCTCGCTACATGGTCGCGCTCGACCGGAAGCGGTACTACGAGTACATTTATGAGCGCGCCTCGAAGTTCGGGCCGGAGCAGTGGGAGGCGGCGGTTGATGCCGCAGGCTGCTCGAGTGACCCAAACGGAGAGAGGCCGCAGTGTCCGCCGCGGTTGCTGCGTCTTTTCTTTGCGCAGGCTTTACATTCCGAAAGTCTAACGGTTCGGCATAAAATGTTGTTCTCGTTCGAGAACCCAAACCTTAGTGCCGAGGAGGCGCTCGCATTCGCCAAGCGACTCGACGTCGAGGAGGGCCCCTTTATTCGTACCGATATTTTGCTAACCGAGACCCACCGCAATGACTCGGTGGCCAACGGGGTCATCAGGGAATTTCTTCGCGGGCCATTGGACTTCAAGGCGCTCGAGGACCTGTGTAACTATCATGGCCAGTTTGGGAGCGGCCTTGTCCTGCGCAACAGGTACGACTTCCTTCCTGACCTCAAGGCCCTAAGAGCGCGCCTCGCGGCAGAGAAGGACGTGCGACGGAAGCACGAGGCGAAAGAGGCCATTGCCATCTTGGACCCCACCATCGAGAAGCTGGAGGAGCTGAAGGAGGCAGGCGCGCCCATCTGTCCGCCGAGCAAGAAGAAGGAGAACAAGGAAGACAAAGGCAAGAAGGAATGAGTTGGGTGCGGCTCTTTCAGGACGACGNNCGGCGAGCACCCGGAGCCTTGGTTCTTCACGGTCGACCACATGAGTGTCGTCAACGGGGAGGATCGAGCTCACTTCCACCGAAGTCACCGGGCCCCGGCTGAAGCGCTCGCGAGAACGGGCCGGGGTGTGCTCGCCAGAAGGTGCCCCGGTCGAGGCGTTTGTAGAAGAGCGCGTAGCCTCGGCCGTCGTGCCACAGCACCTTTAACCCTACTGATCACTTGAGTTGACCGAGTATCCGGCGTGCGCGAGCCAGTGTCGACAGTGCCGAGGGGTGACGCGACGTCGGGCCCGGTGTGCGACACGCACGAGGTCACCCGACGAAGTAGCCCTCGAATCACTCAATGGAGCGCGGACGCGATGCTCCGATTTGACCGGCCGAGAAGAACAGGGAGTAGCCAGTCACAACTCGTGCCGACGCCATCGTATTTTCAGAGCGTTTGGAGATTCCAATGAGGCTCAGTGTGTTGGTGGTCGTGGCTTTGGTGGCTTCGCTGTCGAACCGTGCGAGCGCCCAGACGGTGGGGCGGCGTGGGGGGGGCAACGCAGTCAGACTGCGTTGAGCCACCCGAGGAATACAGGCCGACGATGTTCCCCAATAGCGAGGCTCTGCTGCCCACGCCTTGCTTTCACGGCTACGACAACAGTGAATCGGATGCTGAGGAGTTTCGGTATTCCATTGCAAGGTTCTCAAGAAGGAGGGATCTCGATGTGCGAGACAAGGTGCGGCGGGTCGAGGACTACGCCGAGACGCATCGAAAACGAAGGCGCTGGGTGATTGAGGCACTGGCGAAGATCGACTGGGAGGAGACGAAGAGGTATGTCCTGGCGCACCAGAAGGGCCTAACCACTGATGAGTGGGCCGCGGTGTGCAGGATATTGCACGGTGTGCGGCCGGAAAGATGGTATTGGCAGCCGAAGAACCAACGAAAACGCCCGAGTACCCTGGTGACCGTTGTCTACCAGCATGCCGTTAGTAGTCACGACAGCGATCTGAGCTCGTGTGCGATTGACGCGCTCGACTACTTCGGACCGAACGAGGAACAGGCCTTGTGGCTTTCAAAGAGACTGCCGACCGAGGAAGACACGAGCGATAGAGAGAGAATCTATGGTGCGTTGACGTGGTTAGACGATCGCCGAACAAACGAGGTTCTGCGCGACCTCCTCAGAAGTGGACGCGAGCCAGAAGTGGTACGAGGGCTGATCGTCATTCCCCGCTCGGAGGGTTTGCTAAAAGGAGAGCTTCTGAGAAGAAGTCGCTACGACTTTCTGCCCGAGCTGCGCGCTTTTGCCAGTCAACTGAGAAGCTACTGTTCCCGCAACCGTGGCCG
>PMBV01000438.1 GCA_003153055.1 Myxococcales bacterium | reverse complement strand
TGATGCCCCAGACGAAGGAGGCCATCGCGCACGCGCAGAAGGCCGAGGTGCCCATCGTCGTGGCGGTCAACAAGATGGACCTGCCCGGCGCCAACATCGACCGGGTGAAGAAGGAGCTCGCCGACGCCGGCCTCTTGGCCGAGGACTGGGGTGGCGAGGTCATCATGGTGCCGGTGTCGGCCAAGACGCGGCTGGGCCTCGACCTCCTGCTCGAGAACATCTCGCTGCAGTCCGAGGTCCTCGAGCTCAAGGCCAACCCCAAGCGCCCGGCGGTGGGCACCATCCTCGAGGCGCGGCTCGAGAAGGGCCGCGGCCCGATCGCGACCATCCTGGTGCAGGAAGGTACCCTCGAGCGTGGCGACGCCATCGTCAGCGGCATCCATGCGGGCCGTGTGCGCATGATGCTGAACGACCGCGGCGAGCTCATCGATCGCGTGTTGCCCGGCTACTCAGCCGAGGTCATTGGTCTGTCGGGTGTCCCGACGGCCGGCGACGTGGTGAACGCGGTGGAAGACGAGAAGGCCGCCAAGCAGATCGTCGATCACCGGCTCCTCAAGTTGCGCCAGGCCGAAGCCGGCAAGACCTCGCGCGAGACGCTCGAGGACCTGCTCAACAAGCGGAAGAGCGCCGAGCAGAAGGAGCTCAAGGTCGTCCTCAAGGCCGACGTGTCTGGCTCGCTCGAGGCGGTCGCCGACGCGATCAACAAGCTGTCGACCAAGAAGGTGAAGGTCACCATCGTCCAGAAGGGCGTGGGCATGATGACCGAGACCGACATCGGCAACGCCGCTGCCTTCGGCGCGGTGGTGTTCGGGTTCAACTCCAAGCCCGAGTCGGGGGCGGAGGCCGCGGCGAAGCACAAGGAGGTCAGCTGGCAGACCTTCGGCATCATCTACGAGCTGCTCGCGGCCATCATCACCATGATGGAGGACCTGCTCGAGCCGATCCGCACCGAGAAGAAGCTGGGCAAGGCCGAGGTCCGCAACCTCTTCAACGTGCCCAAGCTGGGGACCATCGCCGGCTCCGCCGTCACCGAGGGCGTCATCAAGCGCTCGGCGCACCTGCGCCTGTGGCGTCAGGACAAGAAGATCTTCGAGGGCAAGTTGGCGAGCCTCCGGCGTTTCAAGGACGACGTCAAAGAGGTCGCCCAGGGCTACGAGTGCGGCATCGGCATCGAGGGCTTCTCCGGGCTGGTGGCCGGCGACGTCATCGAGGCCTACGAGATCGAGGAGACTCGGCAGTCGCTCAGCTAGGGTGACTCACGGGGTCTTTCATGTTCGTCGGTGTCGCCCGCGTCAGCCTGGAAATTCCCGCCGCCGCCTCCCTGAAGGCCAAGCGGCAGGTGCTGCGGCGGGTGACCGACCGGGTCAAGGCTAAGTTCAACGTCGCCCTCGCCGAGGTGGAGGACAACGACGTGTGGAACCGAGCCGTCATTGCCTTGTCGGTGGTGGGCAACGAGCGGCGTCACGTCAACGAGATGATGGACAAGATCCTCCAGTTCATCGAGGACCTGTACGTGGCGCCGGTCGCCAACCGCGAGATGGAGATCCTCTCCTTCGGGGAGGACCTCTTCCTGCGGGGCTCGGGCGACGAGGTTGGGTCGCTCACCATTCCCAAGGGTGATCGCTCGCTGGCCGAGGCAGAGGGGCTGGGGGCCTGGGAGGATCGCCATGAGCGTCAGGCGCCTCCTCCTTCTCCGTCGACTTCTGCCAGAGCCAAGGGTGCCGCGGCCAAGCAATCCAAGCTGTCCTTGGAGGATGCCAAGGCCCTAGCGCGAAGGCTGCGCAACCGGCGAGAGTGGGAAAAAGATTGAACCGGCAGCGCCGGGCAAAGGAGCAGCAAGGGTGAGCTCGAATCGACCAGAGCGCGTGGCGCAAGAGATCCAGTCGGCGGTGGCCGACCTCCTCATCCGTGGGGCGCTCAAGGACCCCCGCATCGGATTCATCACCCTCACTGGAGTGAAGGTGTCGCCCGACCTCTCGGTGGCCCAGGTCTTCTACTCGATGATCGGCGGCGATCAGCAGAAGGCCGACACCCAGGCGGGCCTCGACGCCGCCAAGGGCTTCGTGCGCCGCGAGGTGACCAAGCGGGTGAAGCTGCGGGTGTCTCCCGAGGTGTTCTTCTCGTTCGACCCCTCGCTCGAAGAGGGCGACAAGATCGAGCGGCTGCTGAAGGAAGTGCGGAGCAAGGAAGGCTGGTAACCAGACGTGGACGGCGTGCTCGTCATCGACAAGCCCTCGGGCATGACGTCGTTCGACGTGGTGCAGCGGGCTCGGCGCGCCCTCAAGGTGAAGAAGGTCGGCCACACTGGCACCCTCGACCCGATGGCGACGGGGGTGCTCCCGCTGTGCCTTGGTGAGGCGACCAAGATCGCCCAGTTCATCACCGAGTCGACCAAGGCCTACGACGCGACGCTCCAGCTCGGCGCCACCACGGACACCCTCGACGCCGACGGGAAGATCCTCGAGGAGCGGCCGGTGCCGCCCATGTCAGCCGAGCGCCTGGAGCAAGCGCTCGAGGCGTTCCGCGGCACGTTCCTCCAGACGCCTCCGATGTACTCGGCGGTGAAGGTGGGGGGGCGCCGGCTGTACGAGCTGGCCCGGGCGGGAGAAGAGGTCGAGCGGGCCGCGCGCGAGGTGACGGTGCACGAGCTGGTGCTGCGAGACTTCTCGGCCGCGCAGGTGCGGCTGTCGGTGCGCTGCAGCAAGGGGTTCTTCGTGCGGGTGCTGGCGGCGGAGCTGGGAGAGGCCCTGGGCTGCTGTGCCCACCTCACCGCCCTGCGCCGCACCGCTTCGGGCAAACTCTCGGTGAGCGATGCAGTGACCCTGGCCGACCTGGAAGCGGCGTTTGAGGCGAGCCCTCCGGCCTGGCGGCCTTACCTGCGCCCCGCCGATACCGCCATCGCCGACTGGCCGGCCCTGCACCTCTCGGCCGAAGACACGGCGCGCATTATCCATGGCCAGCCCATTCCTGGCAGCGCCGAGGCCGGGGAGCTGGTGCGCGCCTATGATGCCGCCGGCGAGTTCTTCGCCATTTTGCGCCTCGACCCCACCAAGAATGCGTGGCGGCCCCTTAAGGTACTGGCATGAGGCGGCTGTTCACTGCGCTCGAAGAACTGCACCTGAACCGGCCGGCCTGCGTGGCCGTCGGCTCCTTCGACGGCGTGCACCTGGGGCACCAGGC
>PMBV01000557.1:8537-31465 GCA_003153055.1 Myxococcales bacterium | reverse complement strand
GAAAAAGGGCACGACGACGATCAACAACGGCACCGCCACTTCCGGTGCCGTCATATCGGGCGCCACCACCAGCTCGCTGCAGATTACCGGTGTGACCGCCACCGAAGCTGGAAGCTATACCGTGACGGTGAGCAACGCAGTGAACTACGTGACCTCGACCGCGGCGACGCTGACCGTGAACGCGGCCCCTGTTGCGCCCACCATCACGACCCAGCCCAAAAGCATCACCGTGACCGAGGGCGACATGGCGAGTTTGTCCGCAGTTGCCGCGGGGACCGGCCCCCTGCATTATCGGTGGAAGAAGGGGACCACCGCTGTCGGGACGGACAGCGCCAGCCTGACCTTCACGAAAGCACTGACGACCGACGCGGGAAGCTACACCGTGACGGTGACTAACGCGGTCGGCAGCGTGACATCCAGCGCGGCAACCCTGACCGTGAATGCATCGACGACGGTCTCCGTGGCGGTTGGTCCTGCCAACGCGACTCTGGGTGTCGGAGCTACGCAGACGTTCACCGCGTCGGTCGTAGGAAGCAGCAACAAGGCAGTGACTTGGACCGCCACCGGCGGCACGATCACGAACGGACAGTACACCGCACCAACGACTGCGGGAAACTATGTCGTGCGCGCAACCTCCCAGGCGGACAACAACAAGTACGCCGAAGCCACAGTGAAAGTGACCGCGGCTGGTCAGCAGGTTCGCGTTCTCTTTCTGGGGAACAGCTTCATCAATGAGCACCATCTGAGTGCTCAAGTCATGGGCCTGGCGCAGACGGCAAAGCTCAATTTCTACGCAGAGGAGTACACGTACGGTGGCGCGGACCTGCAAAGACTCTGGAACGAACACTACGACGACATCCCGCCGAAACCAGACTACCCAGATCCAACAAGCACTGGCCCAAGCCCAAGTCTCCTGAAGATCCAGGAAGGTGGATGGGACTACGTAGTGCTGGAGCCATTCTGGCATGCCTATGGCCGTATCTCGAAAGAACAAGAACTTGTCTATGCTCAGGACTTCGACGCCGCGATCAAGAAGACAGGAGCAAGAACGGTAATCTTCAGCACGTGGGCACTGGGGTGGGCAGCTGTCGGCAAACCTACTGATGCCAATCTGTGGGACTACCACAACGAAGAAACAGCCGATACTGGCAACCACTGGATGGCACAGCAATTGGGAGCGCTGGAGGTCAGGGTCGGCGATGCGTGGCAGGTGTCGTATATCCGGTATCCTTCAATCCTGCTCTATGAGAGCGACGGAAGCCATCCCAACAACACGGGACACTACTTCACCGCCGCTCTGTTCCTCATCGCGCTCGTCGGTGTTGATCCGACTGGCAACACCTATATACCGCCAGCCTCACCTGATGCGGTATCCACTTCCGATGCGGCAACGATGCAAGCTTTGGCCTGGGAGCTCAAATAGAGAGGTCCACTCCATCCGCACGCTGCATTTCGACGAGCCCCCGTTCCTCGTTGTCGCGCCGTTGAGGTGGACCGACCTTCGGTTGCTCAACATACACCGACGCCGTCATCATCAACGATGGCGGCGAACCGGCCCGCGACGAGAATGGCCGTGGAGCGAGCAACAGGCGAGAATGGGCCATGGATCCTTTCCGCGTGCACCTCGCCATCGGCGACCCCCAAGCGCCCTTCGCGACGATGCTCGAGGTGCTCGAGCATGCGGGGGTGCTGTCGAATCAGGGCACCCTCTTGCCCCAGGTGCAGCTCGTCTCGATGGGCGATCACTTCGACTGGGGCCCACCAGCGGCCCGCGCCCGGGCAGAGCTCGACGCCATCGCCCTCGTCTCCTGGCTCATGGCCCACCCCCCCGAACAGGTGGTGCTGCTGTTGGGGAACCACGATCTCGCCCGGGTCAACGAGCTGTCGCGGTTCTCCGACGATACGGCCTTCACCGAGGCCCGTGCCCAGGCCGACCGCGCCTACCGGTTGGGCAACGTCGACGCCGAGGCCCAAACGAGGCTCCTCGAGGCCTACCCTTTCCTCGTCGACGCCGAGACCATCGCCCGCGACTACTCGACCTTCACCCTCGAGCAGGGTCGCCTGGTCGAGCTGCTCCTGCGCACCGGCCGCTTCCGCCTCGCCTTCGAGCACCAGGGCTTGCTCCTCAATCACGCGGGAATGACCCAGGGAGATTTCGACGCCGTCGGAGTCGACGCCTCGTCGGCGGCCACGGCGGCCGAGGGCCTCAACGCCTTCCTCGACGAGAGGGCCAGCGCGTGGAACCTGGGCCCCTTCGACCTCGGAGCGCTGCATCGGCCTGGCTCCGCCGAGCAGGGCGTGGCGCGCGGCGCGCTGGTGCACCGCCCGGCCGATCCAGCCCATGCGCCACCGGACGACTTCGTGGGGCCGCCGCGGCGCCGCTTCGACCCCCGCGAGCTGCCCGCCGCCTTTCCCCAGGCCATCGGCCACATTCGCGACGCCAAGTGCCGGCAGCTCATGCCCCAGTGGTGCGAGGCCCAGAGCGCCAGCGACGGCCCCTTGCGCTCCCTCGTCATCGAGGGCGGGACACCGAGGTACCTCACCGGCTGCGCGAAGGGCGCCCGGCTGTACTTCACCGATGGCGGCATGGCCCACGCCCGCCCCGAGCGCTACGAGTTGCTCGATCTCGATACCCGGCGACCCTTCACCGCACGTCGAAACGGGTGATGAGCGGCACGTGATCCGACAGCCCGTGGAACGGGTTCCCGGGGTCGCCGAACGGGTACGTCCCTTCGAGGTCGACGAACTCGATGTTCCCGCCGCCGAAGACGTGATCGAGATGCATCCGCAGCGCCATGAAACCCGCGGTGGCAAAGCTGTCACAGCGGGTCGCGTCGACCTGCCCCAGCGACTCCTGCGCGCCGGTGAGCTTGGCGTCGGTGGTCAGGGCCCGGTAGACGGGCGTGGCCGGAGCCGAGTTGAAGTCGCCCACCACCAGCCGCGGCTGCCCCTTCGAGGTGGCGCTCACGTAGGCGCACAGGGCCTTTGCCTCCTCGACCTGGTTCTTCCCGAAGCCCATCTTCTTCTCCTGGCTCCAGTACTCCCGGGCCAGCGGTGAAGGGAGCGAGAGGTGCGTGTTGAAGAGGTGAAACGGCTTCCCTTCGAGCGTCTCGAGCGCGAGGTGGGCGGCGATGCGCGTCTGCTTGACTCGCTTGAGCCGCGGCGACCTATGGTGCGTGACGTGGTGTGGCGTACGGCCGTTGTCTTGGGTGACGTGGAGCGTGTCGCTGTTCACCAGCACCGCCAGCCCGGTAGTGTACAGCGTCAGTGGCCCCAGCCGGTACGTGTGAGCGGGGAAGTACCATGCGTGGTACGACATGCTGACGCCCCGAGCCTGGAGCGCGGCGCCCAGGTGCCGGAGGAAGGCCTCGAGCTGGGTCTCGCTGGGGTGGGCTCCTCGATGGGCCACCTTCGCCCGCATCGAGCGGGTCTCGACTTCTTGGAGCGCGATGACATCGGCCTTGGGCTCGAGGGCCGCGAGCGCCTGGGCGATGCGGCGTTTGGCGGTCGCGGTGCTGGCGAGGCCTTTGAGCCAGTGGCCAAAATATCGAACGTTGTACGACACGAGCCGCAGAGTCACTCCACAACTCTAATCGCCCTTTGCTCGCCGGCGCAGAAGCTCGAGCCGCAGGCCTTCGTCGCGTGACGGCCCGTCAGACACGAAGTACTCGGGAGCGCTGAGCACGAGCGCCTCCAGCGCCAACGTCTCGGCGGCCGAGACACGCTCGTCCTCCGCCCAGCCGTCATGAGGGAGCCGCCGCAGCCAAGCGGCCACCTGCTCCCCGGGCGCCTCGAGGCCGGCCATGCGAGCGAAGCCAGCGAGGAGCAGCGTTCGCACGCCGGCCTCCTCCATGGGGCCTCGAGCGTCACCGGAGGTGGTGTCGTGCTCCCCTCTCACCCGGCGTACCAGCGACGAGAAGCGCGCCGGTCTCGGACGGCTGGCCTTGGGCGCTCGCGCGAGGCGGCGGAGGCACTGGCGGGCATCGCTGGCCTTCAAGTCCACCGCCCGGCGCTCGACGAAGCGGCGGAGCGCGGCCACTGCCTCACCCGGCCACTCCAGCGCGTCGAGCACCGAGGCCCAGGTGCGCACCTGGTAGAACTGGTCCGCCGAGACGCGTTCGAGGCTCTGGGCTCGGCGAGGCGAGAGCACCCCTGCCTTGAGCGCGGCGCGAGCGGTGGCCCAGACGTTGACGTGGGGCAGCGTCAGTGGCCGGTAGCCGTGCTGGGCGTCGGCGTGGAGCAGGGCCACGTGGGCATCGTCGATCCACTCGCCGCGGCAGTAGCGGCGGGCGATGACCCCCACGGGCGTCACCAGCCCCGGGAGCTCGGCGGCCCTCAACGCCCCCATGCTGGCTGCTCCGTAGACGTGCACTCCCGACGCGGCGGCGGCGATGAGCTCGTGGTGCCAGACCGATGGCGCCGACTCGAACACGCCGTCGATGAGGGCGATGGCCCGTGGGCGCGAGCGGAGCGCCTCGAACACGTCGCCTTGGCGGGCAGGCGGGCGGAGCTCGGCATCGACGAGACGTCGGGCCTCGGCGAGGGGCAGCGAGGGGCCGAGAAACGCGATGCACCCGTGCATCAGAGGAGCTCCGAGACAGCCATGGAGAGGCCCACGGCCTTCACCACCCAGGGGGCCTGGGCCAGCGTCACCACCGTCACCGGCCCGGTCACCGCTTGAGCCAGCGGCCCTGCCCACGAGGGTGGCGCGGGCCTTCGAGGCACCGAGCGCTGGAGCGTCGAGAGCAGCTCGAGCCCTGCTTCCCGCGCCCCGCCCAGCACGTCTTCTCGAGCCCCGTGGATCTCCGTCAGCCGTGACTGCGCGGCCTCGAGGAGCGCGGCCTCGGCGGCGGCAGCGAAGTGACGCCGGCACGCGTAGCCCGCCGTCAGGGGCACCGGGCCGCCCTGGAGATCGAACAGCAGCGCGCCGGCCACTGGAGCGCTCGACGGCACGCTCAAGTCGAAGAGGAAGGCGGCGAAACCGTGGAGCGCCAGGCGGCGGGCCAGCGGAGGCGGCGCCACCAGTCGGCGTGTGGCGACCCGGGGAGTCCACCCTGAGGGCAACGCCTGAGCCAAGACGTGGCGCTCGATGAGCTCGAGCACCCCGTGCGTCACGGCCCTGGAGCGCGAGGTGGGGTGAAAGCCCAGCCCGTTGGAGCTCCAGCGGGTCATCATCGGCCCGAGCCAGACGTCGCCCGCGGGAGGGCAGAACACCGCCTGGGCAGGAACGAGGGTGATGGCCTTGGTGGCGAGATCCTCCCCTTCGACCCATGCCACCCTGGGCCCGTCGTCGTCGGCGCGCCAGATCAACCGCGACGGGTCGACGGTCTCGGCGGCGGCGAGCTCGGCGGCCTCACCCAGCGCGCTCCAGCGGGCCTGCTCGAGAGAACGGCCCTTGCCCTGCGAGACCTGAAGCACGTGGCCGAAGGGGCGCACCGCGGCGACCACCTCGACTCCGGTGCGATCGAGCCCGGTGACGCGAGCCAGGCGCGTCACTCCGAAGTGGCGCGCGAGAGCCGGGAGTCGTGTGGAGGAGCGCAGGGCCAACCTCACGCCTCGGGCGGTGGCGCTTTGGGCTGAAACTCGTAGCCCAGCTCGAGGTCGACCACGAAGCCGAACTGGTTGTCGTAGCGCTGGAGCTCGGGGTTCATACGGAACGTCTTGTACAGGCGGCCGTTGATGAAGAGGAACGGGAGCACCCTGAGGCGCGCCCCGGCGAAAGCGATGGCCTTCGAGCCGAACAGGCCCAGGGTCCCATCGGAGACCTGGGTGAGCTCGGAGAAGCGCTCCACGCCGCGAAGGTAGTAGCTGCCGAACACCTGGAGGAAGGACAGCACCGGCACCTCGAGGTGAGCGACGAAGCTCATCGGCGCGGCGTTGCTGACGCCCTCGATGGCGAGGGTCAGTCCGACGGCCCCGGGGATACCCCACGACGCCTCGGCGTAGTACCCGAACCGGGTGCCCAGGCCGTGCTCGAGGAGGTAGCGCTGCTTGGGCACCAGCTCGGCCACCGAGGCCCCCGACGCCCTGACGTCACGGAGGACGAAGCGATCGATCTCGTAGAACGTATCGAAGTAGCTGGGTTGGTAGCGGCTGCCCAGGGCGCGCCCCTCGAGGACAACCCGGAACGCATTGACCACCGAGGTGCCGACGTTGAAGCGGCCCAGGAGCCCCACGGTGAGGCCACCGTCGCCTCCAACCAGCATCGAGTAGTCGATGTATGGCTTGAGGTCGACCGCTTCGGTCTTGAGCACCTTGAGCTCGACGTCGAAGCCCACCAGCGTGGCCGCCCGAGTGGTCGCCACGAGGCGTTGATCGCTGTCGAGGCGCCGCACTCCGGTGGCCGGATCGGTGGAGAGCGCCCATGGCGCCTTCCAGTCGAGGCCGCCCGAGACGCCCAGCGACAGGGTCTTCAGCACCACGCTCTCGGGGTGAAAGAACGAGAAGGGCTTCAAGAAGGCGATGCCGGCGAGCTGGTTCCACTCGAGCAGGTCGTTCGTCATCAGCTCGAAGCCGCCGTACTCGTTGTACCAGTCGATTTGCGCCGAGGCCCGGGGGTAGTCGATGTCGATGTTGGGGGCGTAGCGGCGCACGAGGGCTCCGTGGCCGATGGACGAGGCGTAGCGCTGCCCCGCCGAGATGAAGAGCTGATCCTCCTTCTTGCCGAAGGTGACGTACTTGAGGATGCGGCCGAAGTCGTGCACCGAGTCCCAGTCCTTGGTGCGCAGTGTGCCCAGGTGCGCCGCGCCCACCGGGGCCCCCGTCGAGGTATCGGTCTCGAAGTCGAACAGCTCGATCCTCAGCGGCGCCCCGACGCCGATGCCCAGTTTCCCGTCGAAGAAGCGCAAATCCACCATCGGCTCGACCAGAAGGTAGAAGGCCTGCCCGAAGCGATCGACGCCGGCCGAGACGCCGACCCTGGTGTTCTTCACTGTCAGCCGATCGCTGCCCAGGTACATCGACAGCTCGCCCTTGACGAAGTCCGGCGGGGTGACTCCGGCGTCAGCCTCAGCGCCAAGGAAGGGGGCGTCGCCCGGCGGCGTGGCCTCCGACACCGTGAGCACTGCGGCGAGCACGGCGCTCAGCATCGGAGGCTCACCTTCCGCAGGGGTTGACGGGCTTCAGGAGCCGCGCGAGCTGAGCCTCGTCGGCCACGGTGTCGGAGAGCGCGAGCTTCTCGGGAACGACGTCGGGGGCTGGGTCCTCTTGGCTCCACATGCCGATGCGGAGCGCCTCATCGGGGCAGTCGAACAGCACCGCGTTGGTGAGCCCCGGTGCCTGGCCCTGCATGCGCCCCCGAGACACCACGTAGCGGAGCTTCCGCCCGTCGACGTTCAGCTCGCCGCGCTTAATGACAGCCTTGGCGTCGAACTGAATGCCTCCCCTCCGCAGCCCTTCCCCTTCAGGGTCGGCCCCTTCGAAAAAGGCGCGGGTCTGCTTGTTCTGCTCGTTGGCCATGATGCGGAAGTAGTTGAACGTGCGCCCCCCGGGAGTGAGCCCGCCGTCGGCCAGCGGCGGATGATCGCTCAAGACCGTCGTCTTCATCATGCCGAAGACGTTCACGCTGGCGAGCACCGAGTAGCCTTCGGGGAGCGCACCGAGCTGCTCCAACGCGTTGCGCTGGCGTTCCTTGGGGTCGCTCACGCCATCGGAGATGTTCTTCACCTGCTTGCCGACGAAGAGGACGAAGACGAGGCTCCCGATGCAGAGCAGGGCGGCGAGGCCTCCGCAGCCGAGCAACACGTAGAACCAAGGGGAGCGCTGACGCTGGACTGGGGCATTTTCCATGCCCTGTGGCTTCTAGCCGTAAACGTGCGCTGCGTCGTGCTCCGTCACAAGACCGCGCTTTGGAGCACGGTGTAGATGCTGTCGTAGAAGATGGTCAGCGCCTTGAGCACCTGCGTGACGACCGGCAGGAGCAACAGCGTCCCGCCGATGAGCAGGGCATGGGCGATGACGGAGTACTCCACCATGGCCTGACCACGGGGGCCTCGGCCTCGTCTGGGAGGAAGCGGAGCTCTTCTCATTTCGTCTCTCCTCATCGCATCGGTCCTTCCTCCACCGTCACGAGCACCCGTGAGCGCTCGCGAGTCCCCTCCACCACGCTCAGTTGCACGCGCTGGCCCTGACGAGCCACCACGCGAATTCGCCCATCGGCTCCCTGTGCCCGCTCCTCGATGGCCCACCCCGACTCACGGAGGAGGGTCGTCAGCTCGTCGGCCATCGCGTCACGGCCGGCTCGATGGTACTCGGCGAAGATGGTGGCCCGCTGCTGGCCCACCTCTCCCAGGTCGAGCACCTGCGGCGCTGCGCCCGGTGGGAGCCGAGCTCCGAGCGGAAGCACCGGCACCTGGGCCAGGAGCTTCTCGGGCTCAGTGGCCGAGAGGAACACCATGGTCTGGCCCCCTTCTTGGGAGGCCGATACCATGTGCAGCACGCCTTCGGTCGAGGGCGGAACGCCACCGTCGTCTCGGGCATGGGCGCTCTCGAACCACGACACGTAGCCCCGGCGACGGTCCCACCGGTGGGTCACGTACAGCACGCCCGAGCTCGAGTATTCCCGCTCGTAGTAGCTGAGGACGCCGTCGAGGGAGTCGGGGGTGCTGAACCACGAGATGGCGTTCAACCCTCGACCCGGCTTGGCCCCCAGGAGCCGCCGCGGGCTCGAGGCTGGGTACGGAGGAATCCCGCGGAGAGAAGCCGGGTCGGGCTCCATCAGGTCGACCGACTTGCCAGCGGGCGCACCGACGGGCAGCACCCGATCAACCACCGCCTCGGCTTGGCGAAGCGCATCAGGCCGGTTCTTGACCTGGCCCAGCACCGCGCCCGCCACGACGCCACAGACTGCCGCTCCGGCCAACAGACGAAGGACGCTCAGGCCACCGGCGCGAGTTTGGCTGGCGGCTTTGGCTACCATGAATTCTGGGGCATCCCCATGTAGAGCTTCTCTCGATGGGTGCGCTGGACCCGGTCGTCTCGATAGCCCGACGGGTAGAAGGTGCCGAACCGGTGGGCATAGTCGGTGCTGTAGGCCAGCGGTACCGTGGTGACGTTGTCTCCTGACTTCTCGACCAGCGCGTCACCGCTGAGGAATTCTTCGCTCACCAGGCCTTGGCCGAACTCCTGCGCCGTCTGAGCGTTCCCTTTGGCTTTGAAGGCCGCCTGGACCGACTGGGTCCATTCGCTCTCTGTATTATCAGCGTGGTTCACAGGGTCGAGCACCGACATGCTGTGCTCTCCCTTCTGGGGGTTGAAGCTCCCGTTCCCGGTCAAGGGAGGCCTCTGGGGGCCGAGCTTTATCCAGTTGAGCGCCCAGGAGTCGTGCACCATCGACGAGACCTCCTCGGGGAACACAAAGGTGTCGTTGGTTGCGTTGTCGTGAATCGCGCTCGAGCCCGAGGCCGCCGTGTAACGTTTGCTATAGGCAACCGCGCGCCCGAGGAATTGCTCGGGCAGAAAGTAGTTCTGCACGCCCAGCCTTGCGCTGCAGCGCACCAGACTGCCGCCAGACCCTTGGAAGGTCTTGTCGAGCTCGTGTCCGTCGCCGACGCTCGAGTCCCATTGGCAGCTCATCTGCTTACCGCCGCTGGCCAGCCAGCACTGGTGTGCCGCGAGGGCCTGGTGATGCTTGGCATCCGTGCAGTCGGAGTCGGCATCACTGTAGGTGTTCCACGCTGACGTGTGGTCGCAGTAGGTCAGCCTCGCGCTCAGGCCGGCCTCCGCCACGATGGAGTCCTTCCCGCGATGCCGGTAGTCCTCATGCACGAAGTCCCACGGCGTGGACACCACCGTCTCTTCCTGGTCGAGCTTGTAGAAGAGCAGATCCTCCAGGTAGAGCGTGTACATCACCAGGGGAACCAGCATGACCATGAGCACGGCCAGCTCGACCGCCGCGCCGCCGCGCTCTCGTCGCCGGTGATTCCTCATGGCCCTGCTCCTTCCACTGGCGCGCCTGCGTTGATGAGCTGCCGCCCCGCGCTGTCACCTACTCGATCGAGCAACTGCCCCATCTCATCGCGGCTGAAGAAGTGCAGCTTGGCCCGCCAGAACGGGTCGAAGAAGTTCGGCGGCGATTCCCAGTGTCCGAGTTGATGAAAGTAGACCTTGGCCTTGGCCACCGCGAGCCCCTCACCGCGGGCGACGTAGTTGACGACGGCGGGATCGCCCTTCACCAACTCGACGCTGACCTTCCCCTCGTCATTGAGCTCCCACCCGGCATGCTCACGGAACCCGCCCGACTGGAAATCGCCGTCGCTCTTCAGGTGATACGCGCGCAGGCTCTGTCTGACGCCGCCGTAGACCGTGGGCTGGCCGAAATCGTGAGCGACGTCTGGGTCCGCCCGAAAGTTGACGAAGCAATTCGACTCGCCACAGGGGTCCTCCATCTGCACGCCTTTGAACTCGCGGTGGTTCCTGTCGAACTGGCTGTTGTACTGGTGCATGCCTCCGTTGGAGTCCGAGAAGATCGCCCCCTTGTAGCGCCCCTCCCCGAAGGAATCCTCGTAACGTTCGATTCTGCACTCGGACACCGCCACCCGGGCGCCGACGTTTTTCCCCTCCGCATCGCTCGCTGGGTCCCAGCTTTGACCGACCCCAGCCTTGTTGGCTTGGGCCGAGATCGACCACTGCCCATGGCTGAGCTGCGCCCTGGGCTCGCTGCCAATGTCGTTCCAATTCCGAGGTGAGACTGACGGCGGGTTGCCTTGCGTGCCAAACCTGGGTCGCGCGGCGTTGGCGGCGTTCTCCATCACACGGCTCCGATCGCTGGCGCTCGACTTGTCTCGCTTGTGGCTCCCCGCACAGCTGTCGTCGATGGAGCTGCCCTCGAGCGCGCAGGCGAACTCCCCTCGATTGATCCCGTCGATCTGGCCCAGGTAGTTCGACGCAGACGCATTGCTGGCTTTCAGCGTTGCCAGCACGCCTTGGTTGGTATCGAACTGGCCAGACATTCGGCTCAGTACATCATTCTGCGAACCGTGGAGCGAGTCAGCCATCTCCTTGAGCGCCTTGACGGCATCATTGAAGGGCTGCTCCTTGTTCTGCAGCTTGCTCTTCCACTGTATCAGCGTCGAGTCGGTGCGGTTCTTGTCAAACTCGGCCTCCGCCTTGTGAAAACAGTGAGCATTGCCCGACACGCACAAGCCGGTCTCGAGCCCAATGATCATCCACAGCGCGCGGCTCTCGCACTCGAGCTGAGAGACATTGGCTGTAGCAATGGCCATCCACGAATGGAGGCTCATCTGTGCCACCAAGGTCGCGACAATGGCTCTATTGTAATGAGAGGTCACATTAAAAGCCCGCGCCTCGAGCACCGCCAGCGAGTACGCCTGGGCATCGGCCTGAGCCTGAATTCGAACCTTCTCATGAATGGCATTGGACACCGAGAAGCTGGCCATCAGCATGAGGGCCATCACCAAGAGCGCTACCGCGCCGAGCACCATCACCTGCCCCCGGGACCGCGCGACGAGCTTTCGTTGCAAGGTAGGACTCATGTCATCACTCCGAAGGGTGGGTCCAGGGGACCTTGCAGTCATTGTGGCCAGGGAGCTGAAAGTCAGTGCCCCCGAGGAAGTTCGACTGCATTCGCATGGACCAGCTGGCGCGGATCGGCATCACGTAGATGCCCCGGTCGGCCAGAGCGTCGAGCGAGGTGGTGCCGGTTCGAGTCTTGGCGGCCCCCTGCCCTCCCAGCCGGAGCGTGCGCATCATCTGGGTCGACTCGTCGCCGCGCACCACGTGCCAGATGAGCCCGTTGACGAAGGGAATCACCATGCGATGGTAGAAGGTCACCTGCACCGAGAGCCGGCCGGCGTTGAAGTGCCGCCAGTCGGCGTCGGCCGCGCCGGGCGTCAACGCGCCCATTCCTCCTTCTGGGTCGTCGAAGTCGCCGCTCGGTGCGCCCTGCGAGGTGTACGGCTCGCACACGGTGACCTCGACGATCTTCTCCTCGGGCGAGTTGTTCATTCTCGTCGCCTCGGTCCACGCGGAGCTGAAGTCGCCGGGGGTCGTCTTGAAGAAGCTCATCGACCGCTGGTGGCCCGCGTACGGCAGCACGGCCGCCAGCGCCGCCTGCGTCATGGCCGACTTCTTGGCGTTGTGAATCGAGCCCACCCGCACCGCCCGGAACGCGGCGTACTTCGTCATCACCCGGGCCTGGTGCATCAGCCCGAGCTGCAGCATGCCCAGCAAGATGAAGACGAACGCCGGCATGGTGATGGCCGTCTCCACGGCCACCTGACCCGACGCCCTCCGCCTCGATCGTCTCACCGGCTTCACGTGGAGCATTGTCGGCGAGGACCCATTTCCCCTCCATCGGTCAGGTGGACGCGAGGCAGACCAGAACGTTGAGTCACGGTATCTCGGATACCTCTTCGAGATCACGCACCAGAGCGCGGCTCAAGTTGAAGCACGGGTGCTCGCGGGTGGGAAAGGAGTTGGGGATATCTTCGAGGACCTTGCGAGCGCGGACCAAGTCGGGGTTCTTGGACTGCATCACCTGCTTGAAGTCGACCAGCTTGGCGGAGCACCGGCGGTCGAGCTCGGGGCGTATCTCTTTCATGCGGGTGCGGGCGTTGTCGAGGAGTGCCTGCGGCGGGTTGGGCGTGGCCTCGAGCAAGAGCCAGGCATCGCGGTAGGTCTTCCACGCCCTGAAGAGGTTGATGGCGCCGATGTCCCGCGCCTCCCAGAAATAGGCGGCCGTCTGCATGTCGTCCCTCGCCCGGGCCCAGGCGTCTTCGGGGGCCATCTCGGGAATGGGAATCAGCTCGACCCAGATGTTCCAGATTTTCCACGACTCGTTCCCCGGTGGATTGACGGTGCTGTCGAACACCAGCTGGTTGCGGGTCTGCTCGCCCACCTTCACCAGCCTGGAGGCCAGCACGAGGTCGAGCTCGCGCGAGTCCGTGTCGAGGACGTCTGGAGGCACCTGACCGAGCTCGATGCCGTTGAGCTCCACCGTCACCTCGCCCTTGGCGATCCACTTGGCCTGGTAGTGGAGCACGCCCACCACGCGGGTGGCCGCGGCGAAGCTGAACTCGAAGGCCTTGAGGTCTCTCCGCTCGAAGGTGACGCCGTCTCCCAGGCCGAAGCTGGACGTCACGGGGTCGGCGTTGGGGACGAGCTCGACGGGCTCAATGAGCACCTTGGCCTTCCGCGGAAAGGCCAGGATCACTAGCCCGACCATCGCCCCCACCACGAGGCCGGCCAGCAGCATCGACACGGCGATGCGGGCTGGCGCGTTGAGCGAGAGCCACACGAGCTGAAACCGGCCGGCCACCGAGCCCTGGAGCTCGCGGCGCATGCGGGCCCGCTCGGCGGCGCTCATCACCTCGGGGGCGCGGTCCGGGCGCGAGGCCCGTGCTGGAGCGACGGCGCCGCTCCTCCTGCTCGGCGGGCGAAGCGTGTGCACCTCGATGGCGGGGTCTGGCTCGTCTTCATGGTCCGCTTCGGTCCGCGACGCGTCGAGCTCCTCCGGTTCCTCCTCGGGCGCTTCGGCTTCGGGCTCCGGGGCCGGGGCGCGACGCACCGGAGGGCGACGGAGGGTGGCACGGCCAGGAGGTGACGTCTTGGGGGGCGGAGGCGGCGCCTCGTCGCTGGTGGTAGCCGAGGGGTCGTCGGCGGGCACGAGGGGCTCGGCGACGGTGAACTCCAGCGTCACGTCGCCGATGGTAATGTGATCGCCGTTGTGGAGCTCGACCGGCTCCTCGATGGGCGCGTCGTTGAGCTGGGTGCCGTTGGCGCTCTGGAGGTCCTCGATGAAGAAGTGGCTCTCCCTCGATGACACCTGGGCGTGGCTCCGAGACGACGACGGGTCGCGAATGACGAGATCGTTGTCGGCGGTGCGCCCGAGGCGTGCGCTCCCCTCGAAAGAGAGCTCCTCGCCCTCGCCCGGGCCTTGGATGATTCGTAGAACGAAGGGCACGGAGACAAAGCAATACACTCACCCGCTTTGGTCAAGCCCTTGTCGCCTGTCGCGCCATGTCGTACGCGAGAACCATGCGCACCACTCTCGCAGGGCTCGACGTGCAGGTCCTCCAACGCTCGAAGCGATCGCCCACCTCGGTCGCGATATTGTGCCATGGCTTCGGCGCGCCGGGAGACGACCTGGTGGCCCTGTTCGAGGAGCTGGTGGCGCGGGCCCCCGCCCTGGAGGACACGCGCTTCTACTTCCCCGCCGGCCCCCTCGAGCTCGAAGGCTATGGTGGCGCGCGAGCCTGGTGGCTCATCGACCGCGAGGCGATGGAACGGTTCACTGGCGACCCGGCTGGGCTCCGTGAGCTTCGCCGGACGGAGCCGCCGGGCATGGCGAGCGCTCGGGCCTCAGTGCTCAAGCTGGCGCGGGCGGTCGCCGACGGCGAGGGCCTCCCCTACGGGCGGCTGACACTGGGCGGGTTCTCGCAGGGGGCGATGATCGCCACCGACGTCGCGCTGCGGCTCGAGGAGCCACCCGCCGGGCTCGCGATCCTCTCGGGCACCTTGCTCCTCGAAGACGTCTGGCGGGCCAAGGCCAAGGCGCGCGCGGGTCTGAGGGTGTTCCAGGCCCATGGCCGGCAGGACCCCTTGCTCTCGTTCCAGGCGGCCGGGGACTTGCGCGACCTTCTTCGGGAGTCCGGGGCCAACGTCGAATTCCTCGAGTTCGACGGCGGGCACACCATCACCGAAGAAGAGGTCGGGCGGCTGGCGCGCTTCCTCGCTGGTCCGTGAAGCGCGCGCGGTCCCGTCGGGTCAGCGGCTCAAAGGTCGCATCGCGTCGGCCGAGCCGTTCTCCTCTTGCTGCTGCTTGGGGTTGGTGCGCCACCCGAAGTCGTTGGGCACCCTGCCGCCCCCACGAGCGCCACTGGACCACTCGTCTTCTTGGTAGTGGAGATCTCGTCCGGACCGCTCCTTCCATGGAACGGGGAGCTTGGTTGATTCGCCAGATTCGATGGAGTCCATGCGAGAACCTCTAACCAGCTCGGCCCGCTCCAGCGAGCCCATGGAGACGCCGGGGCGGCTCTTTGCCCTCGACTGGCTCCGGGGCCTGGCCGTTCTGGTGATGATCCAAACGCACGCGCTGGCGCTCCTGCAGCCGGGCCTTCGCCAGGGCCGCTTGTTCCACGCCCTCATGCTGATCGACGGTTTGGTGGCGCCGACCTTCCTCTTCACCGCGGGGTGCTCGCTGGGCCTGGTCATGGCCCGAGCGGGGAGCCGAGGCACTCAGCTGGCTCAGGCGAGGCGGTCGCTGGGCCGCATCGGGCAGGTGCTGCTGGCGGCGAGCTTCATCAACTTCGCCTGGTTCCCGGTGCTGAGGGAGCCCAAGTGGTGGCTCCGCATCGATATCCTCCACTGCGTCGCCTTGTCGCTGCTGGCCCTGCTCCCGGTGCTGCTGGCCCTGGCGCCGAGGCCACGGGTGGCGCGGGGCGTGACGCTGGCGATGGCCCTGGGGCTGTTCGCGGTGGCGCCGCTGGGCGAGGGAATCAGAGGGGCGTGGTCGCTTCTCCTCAACAACCACGTGGGCTTCCTCGACGCCAGCACCGGAGCCATGTTCCCCCTGTTGCCCTGGGCCGGCTACGTCTTCCTCGGAGGCTCCCTCGGGGTGACCATCGGCGCCGATGGGCCTGCCAAGCTCTGGGGGTGGTGGGGGGTGCTGCTCGGGCTGGGCCTGGTCATCTGGGCCTTCGAGCCGGCGCTCTTCGTCGCCTACCCGCCGCACCAGCGCTCGTTGGTCAACCCTTCCGCGTCGGCCCAGCGGTGGACCTACGTCCTCGGGGCAGTCGCGGGGTTCCGCGGGTTGGAGCGAGGGTGGGCGGCCTTCTCGAGGACCAGCGCGGCGACCATCTTGACTGCCTTCGGCACCTCGTCGCTCTCGGCCTACGTCTTCCACGAGCTGTTGCTCTTCGAGCACCGGGTGGGCTTCTTCGGCCAGCTGTTCAGGGACCGGGCGACCTGGTGGGGCTACGGCGTGCTCTGGGTGGCCCTGGTCGCGGCCACCTGGCTCGCGATGGCGGCTTGGGACAGGCTCACTCGAGGGTCGCGCTATAGCTTGCGCTGAGACATGATGAACCGGACCAGCGACGTGGTGCGGTCGAAGGACGCAGCGTCGCGGACCTCGACCTTGATTCCATAGCCTTCCTGGGCGGGCGGGCTGGCGACATCGAACGATGCCAGTGATGGATCGGCCTTGAGCTCCTGCCGCTCCTTCTCGCGAATGGCCATCGCCACGAGAAACCACCCCTGCGCCACGGTCAGCTCGAGCAACGTCTTGTCGTTGGCATGCACCTTCAGCTTCCACCCGTACTTCTTGCCGTAGTGCTTCCACTCCTGAAGGCAGGCCTGAGTGAGGCCCCGGAGCTCCTCGTACAGTGGCCACGTTCCCCCCAAGAGGGCCTTGATGCGCTCGTCGGTGGGGGTGTCGCTCTTCTCGAGCAGAACGTTGACGCTCATGATGCTCCTCGTGGTGTCCGGGCGGGGCGTTTCCAGCATTGCTGCCGGGGGACCTGCTCCAGGTGGCCACGGGTGTCAACGGTTGCTTCCGCGGGCGGCGATGGCTCCCCGGGCGCGTCTCGATCAACACGCCACGAATCCTCACGGGATGAGCGAATCGATGAAGTCGCAGTCCGAGGTACGAACCGAGGTCAGCGGCCTCATGGTCGCTCCCAGCTCGAGCGCCGGGTCTCCGCTCGCAGGGTATTGGGGCCAAGCCACCGCCGCCGGTTGGTTGGGGTCTCCAGTGGCGGCGAGGCGGGTCCAGTACCCCTCGATGGCCTCGGAGAGCCCCAGCGCCGTCGCGTCGGGGGTGAAGCCGACCGCGGCGAAGGTGCGGAACACGAAGGGGATCTCGATGGCGTGACTGGCACCGACGACAGCCCCGACGGCACCGGGCGGCCTCCAGGTGAAGAAGTACCGGAACACCGGCTGCGTCTGGTTCGCCGCCAGCGCCCGAGCGAGTCGCCGAACGGAGCACGTCCAGGTGATGTCCGTCGTCACCCGAACCAGCGTCTCCCTCGGAGTTCCGAAGGTGTCGGCCGGGTAGTGCGCCAACAACTCGGTCGCCACCGGCGAGTACATCGCGCGGATCGCCGCCTCGTATTCGGCGGAGGTCTTCACTGGCGGCACCTGGCGAGAGGTCTCGTCGGCGTTGCTCCCGATGACGACGGGCACGTGGTGGTGTCGGCCCTGTTTCACCAGCTCGAGCGGATTGGCGGGAATCACCACCCCGTCGATGACCGGCGCGTAATGCAGGCCGGGCGAGAGGGGCCCCACCTCCGACGGCACTCGCACCAGCGTCTCAGCCTGGGCAGACCTGAGACAGCCGACGAGGTCCGCCGCGCCGCCGCAGCCCGCGCCGGTGACGACGCTCTGGTCCTGCACCTCGGCCTCCGCCAGCGTGGGCTTGTAGATGCCACCGCTCTCGACCAGGGCCGACGAGAAGAGCCCTTGAGAGCCAGGAGCCACGAGGTGAACGATGGTGTCAACGCCCCCGGCTGACTCGCCGAACACCAACACCCTCGACGCATCACCACCGAACCGCCCCACGTTGTCTCTCACCCACCTCAAGGCCAACTGTTGATCGAGCACGCCGTAGTTCCCCGACACGCCAGCGTCACTCTCTGAGTCGAGGGCTGGGTTGGCGAAGAAGCCGAGGGCGCCCAGCCGGTAGTTCAACGTCACCACCACGGCCCCTCGATTGACCAGCGCTGTCCCCTCGTAGGTGGGCTCGCTCGACGAGCCTTGGGTGTTCCCACCGCCGTGGAGAAAGACCAGCACCGGAGCGCCCTCCCCGCCTTTGGTCCACACGTTGAGGGTCAGGCAGTCCTCATCTCCACGAAAGCCACCATCGTCTCCGAGTTGGGGGCAGACCGGCCCGAAGGCGGTCGCGTCACGAACCCCCGCCCAGCAGACGGCCGGCTCAGGCGGTCGAAACCTTCGCGGCCCGGTCGGTGGGCTGGCGTAGGGTATGCCGAGGTAGGACCAGACGCCGTCCCGCAAGGCGCCTTGGATTGCTCCCGTCGCCGTCACCACGACGCCCGCATCGAGCTGCGCGCCGTCGCCACAGGTCGCAATCGCACCAGGTCCCGCGTCTCCCCAAGCCCCTGCGTCCTCGATGGCTCCGGCGTCGACCCCAGGGTTCAATGCAGCACAAGAACACAGAGTGATGAGGCTGATGAACGTCTCGCGCATGGTGGGTGAACACCGCGCGGCCCCGTCGGTTGCGGGCGAGTCAGCCGTGGCACCGCCATTGGGGGCTCGTTATTCCAGGTCAAGTGGCCTTCACCGAGCTGTCCCACCTGGAGCAGGACAGGTGCCTGACCGGCCCTGGGTGGCATACTCGGGAGTCGCGGTGAACCTCGCGGGTCTGCTCCCCAGCCCCTTCCCCCGGCCGCTGCGGGTGCTGCTGGTCGACGACACCGCGGCCAACCGCCACCTGTTCAGCGCCTTCCTCGGGCGCCTCGGCTGCGAGGTGGATCTCGCCTGCGACGGGCAAGAGGCGCTGGAGCACTTCGATGCCAAGGAGTGTGACCTGGTGCTGCTCGACGTCGAGATGCCACGAATGGGTGGGCTCGCCGCGGCCCGCGCCTTACGCCATCGACTCAAGGAGCGGTGGCTGCCCATCGTGTTCCTCACCACCCTCGAGGGCGAACAGGAGTTCATCGAGGGTCTCGACGCCGGCGGCGACGACTACCTCGTGAAGCCGGTGACCCTCACCATTCTGGCGGCCCGCCTGCGAGCGCTGGTGCGCTCCTTGACGCTGCACCGGGCCATGGAGGACGCCAAGAACCGCGAGCGCGCCATCACCGACACCTTGGTCGAGGGGGTCCTGGTGGCCAACGAGCAAGGCCACATCGAGGCGTGCAATCCGGCGGCCTTGAAGATGTTCGGCTATGAGCGCTCGGAGCTCGTCGGCCTCCACCTGAGCCAGTTGATGCCAGCGCGCTACCGAGCCGAGCACGAGCGAGCGATGCAGCGCTCCGCGGCTGGGGGCCCCCCGAAGATCATCGGGGTCGGGCAGCGAGAGCTCGTGGGTGAGAGAAAAGATGGGTCGAGGTTCGCGCTCGAGCTGGGCGTGAACGACCTCCGCCAGGGCGACGAGCGTCTCCTGGTCGGCATCTGCCGAGACATCACCCCGCGGAAGGTGGTCGAGGCGCAGGTGAAGAGCAACGTCACCCGCATCGAGGTGCTCTGCTACGAGCAGAACGCGGGCCAGGATCTCGCGCTCGAGGTGATGCAGCGCCAGGCAGACCGGCCGAGCCTCAAGGACCCCTGCCTCCACGCCCTCTCGCTGCCGGCACCTCGGTTCTCGGGGGAGATCGCCGCGGCGGTGCGGGGCCGCGGCGAGCGCTTGGTGGCGATGGTGGCCGATGCCACGAGCTACGGCCTGTCGGCGGCGGTGAGCCTCATGCCGCTGCTCACCATCTTCCACGAGCACGCCGGGCGAAGTACCGACCTCGAGGAGCTGCTCGCCCACCTCCGGCGGGTCGCTCAGTCGTCGCTCCCACATTCCCGCTCGGTGATGATGACGCTGGTGTCGATCGATCCACTCCAAGGACGAGGCGAGGTGTTCGTCGCGGGTATGCCGCCAGCGCTGGTGCTCACGGTCGACGGCCAGCTCAGGGAGCAGCTCGATCCGCTCCACGCTCCACTGGGGCTCGAGGGCCCCATGACGCCGCCGTACCGCCTCGAGCTCGCGCCGGGAGATCAGCTCGTGCTGTCGAGCGACGGGCTCCTCGACCTCCTGGTGAAGGGCTCGGTCGATGAGGCGCTCGCCGCGCTCCGCGGCCGCTTCGAGGGCGTGGCACCCGAGGGCCGGCTCGAGGTGCTTCGCGGCGAGCTCGAGCGGACCGCCAACGCCCGGCACGACCGAGACGATGCGACGTTGCTCCTGGTCGACTTCGCTCCAGGACGCGTGCCGAGCGGCTGACCCCGCCCATTCGAGGACGCCCACCCCCGAGGAGATCGGTCCGGACCTGCATCTGGTCGCGCGCGACACGATCGGTTGATTGAGTGGCGTGAGCTCAGGGTGTGGTCGGGTTGAGCCACTTCAGGCCGGGAAAGCGTGCGAAGTCGTGATCGCATGAAACGAGCGTGGCGCCGTGAGTCAGCGCGAGCGCGGCGAGGTGCGCGTCGGTGGTCAGGTTGCCGGCGGTGCCGCTCTGCACCAAGAGCCCGCGAAACACCTGCGCGTGGCGCTCGGTCGGCTGCAGCACCATGCTCGCCGGCCGGCTCAGCCAATCGTCGACCACGTCGAAGCCCTCGAGCACGGTGAGGGGGCGAGCAAAGACGACGGCCTTCGTCGCCAGCCGGAGGAAGCCCAGCAGCACCTGCCAGGAAAAGCCGACCGGGGCGTCGCCAGCGAGCGAGTTCCCGAGCCACCGAACACAGGGCTCGTGATGCACCGAGGTCCGGTTGGTCGCGTACAAGAGCACGTTCACGTCGGGTACGAACACGGCTACTAGCGCCCCTGCGCCAGCTTGCGCAGCGCCTCTTCGTCTTCGAGGTCGCTCGCAAGTTGGAGGGCCTTGTCGAGGTTCAAGTCCGCTCGCTGGCGCAGGTCGAAGGTGAGCAGCTTCCCGAAAGAGGACTTGCGACTCTGTTCGCGCATCAGCCCCAGTCGCAGCGCCGCGTTGAGCGCCTCCTTGAAGCTGACCCCCTTCTGTTTCATCGCCCGCGCCAGCAGCGCTTCAACGTCGGAATCGATGGTGACCGTGGTCCTCATGCGCGCATCATTGCATCATCATTGGTGCTGTCAAGATGCGCCGAAACACGGTCGACCGAGGAGGAGGGCCCGGCCCTGCACCACTCGACCGACCGGCCGAGGGGCTCGTGGTGCTGCCCGTCGAGATCCCCGTCGTTGAGCAGTCGCTGTTGGGTGTCGCCAAGAGCTGAGGCATCAGCACCGCTCGCGAGCGGTTGGCGCAGATGAAGCCCCAGTGCGACTTCGGTGAGCTGGGGACGTGTTGCCGCACCTGCTACATGGGGCCGTGTCGAATCGATCCATTCGGCGACGGGCCCAAGCAGGGCATCTGCGGCCTCACCGCCGACGCGATGGTGGCCCGGAACCTGCTGCGCGAGACGGTCGGTGGAGCGGCCTCCCACGTGGGTCACGCCCGCCACGTCCTGTTGACGCTGCGCGACGCGCTCGACGGCAAGGCCCCCTACGTCATCAAGGGTGAGGCCAAGGCGCGCTCGCTGGGCAAGCTCTTCGGCGTGCCGACGGAGGGCCGACCGGTGAAGGACATCTGCCGCGATCTCGTCAACATCGCCCTCGAGGATTTCGGACGGCAGGACGAACAGCCGAACAACTGGGTGTCGAAGCGCGCTCCGCAGCTCGAGCAAAGCCTGTGGAAGAAGCTTGGCTTGATGTACTCGAACCCGCACAACGAGATCGAGACGGCGATGCACGCCACCTCGATGGGCAACGACGCCGACTGGGCGTCGATGATGATGCGGCTGCTCAAGGTGAGCCTCGTCGACGGCTGGACCGGGCTGACACTGTGCGTAGACCTGCAAGACATCCTCTTCGGAACGCCGGAGGTCTCGGTGACCGAGGCGGCGGTCGGCGTGCTCGAGAAGGGGAGCGTGAACATCGCCGTTCACGGGCACAACCCGGTGCTGTCCGAGAAGGTGCTCGAGTGGGCGACGAAGCTCGAGAACGAGGCGGTGGCCGGGGGCGCCGAGCGGATCAACGTGGTCGGCGTGTGCTGCACGGGAAACGAGCTCAGCATGCGACACGGGGTCAAGCTCGCCGCCCACAACTGCTCACCGCGGTGGGGAAAGCCGCGGGCCTGGGCGGACCGCTCCCGCCCGTCTGGCACATGGGCGCGTGCGTCGACAACTCTCGCATCGTCGACCTGCTGGCCGCGGTGGCGGGCCGGCTCGGCGTGAAGGTGGGCCAGCTCCCGGCGGTCGGCTCGGCGCCTGAGCTCGTGCAGGAGAAGGCCGTGTCCATCGGCGGCTCCTTCCTCGCGCTGGGGGTGTCGTGCCACATCGCGCCGGCGCCTCGGGTGCTGGGCTCTGCGTTGGTGACGAAGTTGCTCACCGAGGACCTCAAGGACTTGACCGGCGCGGTGGTGCGGGTCGAGACGGATCCGCAGAAGGCCGCGGGGTGGATGGTCGCTCACATCGCCGAGAAGCGCGCGGCGCTCGGGCTCAAGTAGCGGCCATGCGCGTCGTCATCGTCGGCAACGGGCCGGCAGCCATCGCGGCCCTCGAGAGCTTCCGGAAGATCGACTCCTCCTCCGAGGTGACGTTGGTATCGAAGGAGGCGACGCCCTTCTATTCGCCCTGCCCGCTGGCCGAGTACGTCGAGGACAGCGTGCCGAGGGAGCGCCTCTTCCTCCGCGAGCCCGACTTCTACTCGTCGCTGGGCGTCCGCACCCGCCTCGGGCAGGCCGCCACCGCCCTCGATACGGTGACGCGGCGCCTGACGATGTGTGCGCCGCCGGGGTGCGGCCGGACGTGAAGTGGCTCGCCGGCAGTGGGGTCGCCACCGCCGCCGGGGTGCTGGTGAGCGACCGGATGGAGACGAACGTCCCCGGAGTCTTCGCCGCGGGAGACGTCGCCCAGAGCCAGGGGAAGAGCGGGCCCGAGCCTGTCCTCGCCAACTGGCCGAACGCCACCAACGGCGGCCGCATCGCCGGGCTCAACTTGGCGGGCATCCGCGCGCGCTTCCGCGGGCCGGACTCAGTGAACGTGGTGCGGGTCTTCGACGTCGCGGTGGCCTCCTTCGGCGAACGGGAGGGCGACCGGACGCTGGTGGCGGAGATGCCAGGTGGCGCGGTGCGCACGCTCGCGCTGCGCGACGGCCGCATCGTCGGAGGGCAGTTCTACGGGGACGTCGACGGCACTGGCGTGTACCTCGAGCTCATGAAGAAGGGCACGCCCGTCGAGGCGCTCGAGGGCTCACTCCTCTCGCCTCGCTTCAGCCCCGCGGCCTTGCTGCTCCCGCCGCC
>PMBV01000557.1:0-8532 GCA_003153055.1 Myxococcales bacterium | reverse complement strand
CAGGAGAAGATGCTCGCGCTGAAGCCGATCGCCGACATGAAGGAGCTCATCGCCGAGCGCACCGGCACCACGGAGCAAGCCGCGGGCGCTTTCTTCAAGCTGAACCCCAAGGTAAGCGATCTCCCCCAGCGCTTCTCCCAGGTGCACGAGGGCGTCCGGTTGTTGTTGCTCGGGGCCGTCCAACAAGGCGGCGCCGGCTGCATCTGCCCGGCGAGCGCGATGTTGAAGGCGCTCGTCCGGCACGTGCTGCTGGCTCGCGACGAGGTGGTGCTGCTCGACCTCTACGCCGGGGTGGAGCACCTCGGGCGAGGGACTGCCGAGGCGGTGGACGCGATGGTCGCGGTCGCCGAGCCGACCCACCGGAGCCTCAGGACGGTCGCGCAGATCAAGGTGCTCGCCGCGGACATCGGCGTGACGAGGCTCATGCTGGTGGGGAACAAGGTGACGAGCGACGCGGACCGGAGGTTCTTCGAGGAGAACAGCCCGGGTCTGCCGGTCATCGGGTTCCTCGACGCCTCCGCCGCCGCCACCACGGCCGACCGCTCGGGTCAGCCCCTGTACCGCCTCGACCAGACGATCGCCACGTCGGTGGCGGCGATCGCCACGGAGCTCGAGCGGCGGACGTCGATCTCAGCGGCCAACTGAATGCCGCTCCTCAGGAGGAACCATGTGCGAAGGCTGTGGCTGTGATGTCCCCAAAGAGAATCCCGAGAAGCCCAAGGCCTCGGAGGCTGGCCACTGGCACGTGCACGCCGACGGGACGGTGCACCGCCACGACGATGATCATCACCATGACCACGAGCATCTCCACCATCACGCGCCGCCCGGTGAGCACCAGGGCCCCGCGGCGCCCGGGGTCGATTCGAACCAAAGCCAATGAGCCCCCCCCGGGGCCGGGGGGTGAACTCTTGAAGGTCCATGCCCAGCAGCTCCGCCGCATTCGAATGGGAGAGCACCTCACGCTCGACGCCCTTTCGCACCAGCGTGGGTAGGAGGTCCTGTTTGATCAGGTCGAGGTCCGGCCGGGGAGCAGGCGACGGAGGAGCCCGGGCACTTCGCCCACGATCCCCTGGCGGAACACCGACACGCAGGCCACGAAGATGAGGCCGGTGACGATGGTGACCGATTCACCCAGAGCGTTGAACCACTCGATGCCGGTGAGCTGCGCCAGAGCGGTGCCGAGGTCGCCGACCTTGCTCTCGAGCGCCACCACGATCGCCGCTCCGAGAATGGGGCCCACCATGGTGCCCATGCCCCCGACCAGGGTCATGAGAATGACCGCTCCCGAGGTGGTCCAGAGCACGTCGGTGAGCGTGGCGAAGCCGAGGACCGCGGTCTTGAGACCTCCCGCCAGCCCGGCCAGCGCCGCCGAGAGGACGAAGGCGAGCAGCTTGAAGCGGTCGACGTCGTAGCCCAGCGAGACGGCGCGCGGCTCGTTCTCCCTGATCGCCTTGAGCACCTGGCCGAAGGGCGAATGCACGATCCGGTCGATGGCGAGGAACCCCAGCGCGAAGGTCCCCACCACGACGTAGTACAGACGCAGATCATCCTGGAGTGAGAGCCCCAAGAAGGTGCCCCGCGGCACTGACTGGAGCCCATCTTCGCCGCCGGTGAAGGGCGCCTGGAGACAGAAGAAGTAGACCATCTGCGCCAGCGCCAGGGTGATCATCGTGAGGTAGATGCCAGAGCGGCGAATGGCGAGCCACCCGAAGACCAGGCCCAGGCCGGCGGCCACCAGCACCCCGAAGGCGAGCCCGATCGGCGTGGGCAAGCCCCACGCCTTCATGCTGTAGCCTGCCGCATAGGCCGCGCCTCCGAAGAAGGCGGCGTGCCCGAAAGACAAGAGCCCAGTGTAGCCGATGAGCAGGTTGAAGGCGCAGGCGAACAGCGCGAAGCACAGCACCTTCATCACGAACACCGGGTACGCGCCGAGGAAGGGCAACGCCACGAGCAACCCCAGCCCAAACACATAGACGAGCTGCGTGCGGGTGATGCTCATCTTTCCCGTCCAAACAAGCCAGCCGGCCGCACCAGGAGGACGACGGCCATGATCAGGAAGACGACCGTGCTCGAGCCCTGCGGGTAGACGACCTTGGTGAGTCCCTCGATCACCCCCAGGCCCAGGCCGGTGATGATCGACCCGGCGATCGACCCCATGCCCCCGATCACCACCACCGCGAACACGGTGATGATGAGGTTCTGGCCCATGAGCGGCGACACTTGAAGCACTGGGGCCGCCAAGACGCCGGCCAGCGCGGCCAGCGCCACGCCCAGGCCGTAGGTGGTCGTCACCAGGAGGGGCACGTTGATGCCGAAGGCCTGCACCAGGCGCGGGTTCTCGGTGCCGGCGCGCAGGTACGAGCCCAGGCGGGTGCGCTCGGTCACCACCCAGGTGGCGAAGCAGACGGTGAGCGACACCGCCACCACCCATGCCCGGTAGTTGGGGAGGATCATGAAGCCCAGATCGCTCGCCCCCGTCAGCGCCTCGGGCACCTGGTAGGGCTGCCCCGACACGCCGAAGAACGACCGGAAGACGCCCTCGATGATGAGGGTGAGGCCCAGCGTCAGCAACAGCCCATAGAGCGGGTCGAGCTTCGAGAGCCGGCGGAGCAGCGCGCGCTCGACGACGGCGCCGAACAGCCCCACCGTCACCGGCGCGAGCACCAGCATCACCCAGTAGTCGAGGCCGAGGTACGTCATGCCCAGCCAGGCCAGAAACGCGCCCAGCATGTACATCGCGCCGTGGGCGAAGTTGATGACGTTGAGCAGGCCGAAGATCACCGCCAGCCCCAGCGAGAGCATGGCGTAGAAGCTCCCGTTGACCAGCCCGAGCAAGAGCTGGCCCAAGATGGCACGGATGGGAACGCCGAAGAGCTCGGTCATCGGGGCGGCTCCGAAAATCAACTCACTTCCACAGGCTGCACTTGGTCTCGGCCTTGGTGGTGAAAGCCTCGGCCCCGGGAATGGTGGCGACCAGCTTGAGGTAGTCCCACGGCTCCTTCGACTCCGCTGGCGCCTTCACCTGGAAGAGGTACATGTCGTGCACGTTCCGGCCGTCCGGCCGCACGGTGGCGTCCTTGGCGTAGATGTCGGACAGCTTGGTCTCGTGCAGGTACTTGAGCACCGAGTCGGCGTCGTCGGTCTTCAGCGCCGCCACGGCCTTGAGGTACTGGGTCGCCGCCGAGTAATCCGCCGCCTGGAGCGACGACGGCATCTTCTTCATCTTCTCTTTGAACTTCATCGCCCAGGCGCGGGCCTCGGGCGACTGGTTCCAGTACCAGCTGTCGGTCAGGTACAGCCCTTCGGTCGCCTTGAGGCCCAGGCTGTGCACGTCTTGAATGAACATGAGCAAGCCGGCCAGCTTCATGGTCTTGGTGACCCCGAACTCGGCGGCCGCCTTAATCGCGTTGATGGTGTCGCCCCCCGCGTTGGCGAGCCCGAGGATCGAGGCCTGGCTCGCCTGCGCCTGCAGCATGTATGAAGAGAAGTCCGACGCCGAGAGCGGGTGCTTGACGCTGCCCACCACCGTTCCGCCGGAGGCCTTCACCACCACCGAGGTGTCGCTCTCCAGTGACTGGCCGAAGGCGTAGTCGGCGGTGAGGAAGAACCAGCTCTTCCCGCCCGCCTTCACCACCGCCGAGCCAGTGCCCCGCGCCAGCGCCACCGTGTCGTAGGCGTAGTGAATGGTGTAAGGTGAGCAGTCCTCGTTGGTGAGCTTGGCGCTGCCCGCCCCGATGACGATGAAGGGCCGCTTCTTCTCGGCCGCCACCTTGGCCATCGCCAGATTCGCCGCCGAGTTGGTGCCGCCGATGAGCAGGTCGAGGCCCTGCTGGTCGAACCACTCCCGGGCCTTGCTCGAGGCGATGTCGGCCTTGTTCTGGTGGTCGGCCGTCAACAGCTCGATCTTCTTCCCCTGGATCTGCCCCCCGGCCTCGGCGATGGCCATGCGAATGGCTTCGGCACCGCCCGGGCCGTCGATGTCGGCGTACGTGCCCGAGAGATCCGAAATGAACCCGATGCGGATGACGTCGCCCGAGAACTTCGGGCCACCCGACGGCGATGGCTGGGCGCTCGCCACGGGTCCGAACCCGAGGAGGGCGCCGACCAAGAGGGTCGGCAGCGTGTGGCGGTGGCTCATGAGTGACTCCTTCTGTTTCGAGGTGAAGTGCGTTCCTCAGCTAGACTCCCAGCAAGACCTGCAGGCGCTCTTGTTTGGCGGCGAGCGCTTCGGCCGCGAACTCGTCGACCACCGTCCCGTGCTCGATGACGTAGAAGCGATCGGCCAGCGGCGCGGCAAAGCGGAAGTTCTGCTCCACCATCACGATGGTGAAGCCCCGCGCCCTGAGCGCCAACACCAGATGCGCCAGGGCCTGCACGATGACCGGCGCCAGCCCCTCGGAGATCTCGTCGAGGAGCAGCAGGTTGGCCCCGGTGCGGAGAATGCGGGCGATGGCCAGCATCTGCTGCTCGCCGCCAGAGAGTCGGGTGCCCTGGCTGTGGGCCCGCTCCTTCAGGTTGGGGAACATCTCATAGAGCTCGGCCACGCTCAGGCCACCCTCACCCACGCGCGGGGGCAAGAGCAGGTTCTCCTCGGTGGAGAGCGACGCGAAGATGCCTCGCTCCTCCGGGCAGTAGCCCACGCCCAGCCGCGCGATGCGGTGGGGGCTCAACGAAGCCGTCTCGACGCCTCCCACGCGGATCGACCCCGACCGCGCCCCGGTGAGCCCCATGATGGCCCGCATGATGGTCGTGCGCCCGGCCCCGTTACGGCCCAGCAGCGTCACCACCTCGCCGCGATTCACCGTGAGGTCGACGCCGTGCAGCACGTGGCTCTCGCCATACCAGGCGTTGACGCCGACGAGCTCGAGCGCCCGAGCCGGTGGGGTGGCCTCAGGGCTCGCCATCGTCAAGACGCCCCCTTGAGGCCGCCGTCGGTGCTGCCCATGTAGGCCTCGAGCACCGCGGGGTTCCTGGACACCTCGGCGTACCCGCCCTCCGCCAGCACCGAGCCGCGGGCCAGCACGGTCACTCGATCGGCGATGCTCGAGATGACCTTCATGTTGTGCTCCACCATCAAGACGGTGCGCCCGGCGCTGACCTTCTTGATGAGCTCCGTCACCCGCGCCACGTCCTCGTGGCCCATGCCCTGGGTCGGCTCGTCGAGGAGCATCAGCTCCGGCTCCATCGCCAGGGTGGTGGCGATTTCGAGGGCGCGCTTACGCCCATACGGCAGGTTGACCGCCAGCACGCTCGCGAAGGCCTCGAGGTCCACTTGCCCCAGCAGCGCCACCGCGCGGGCGTCCAGCGACGCGAGCTTCTTCTCGCTGGCCCAGAACTGGAAAGAGGCTCCGGTCTTGCGCTCGAGCCCGACGCGAACGTTCTCGAGCGCGGTGAGGTGAGGAAAGACGGCGGAGATCTGAAACGAGCGAATGATGCCCATTCGCGCGATGGCCGACGGAGCCTGACTGGTGATGTCGACCCCGTTGAAGAAGATCGACCCCCTCGTCGGCTTGAGGAACTTGGTGAGCAGGTTGAAGCAGGTGGTCTTCCCTGCTCCGTTTGGCCCGATGAGGGCGTGAATATGACCGCGGGTCACCAAGAGGTCGACCTCGTTCACCGCCACGAAGCCCCTGAACTCCTTCACCAACCCCTTCGTCTCGAGGATGATCTCGTCGCTCCTGGCGGCGCTGGCTTGCATCTTTGGGGAACCCGTCTCCTTGGTGGCGGCGCGCCACCCCCGAACGCGGGTTGATACGTAATCAATTCATTCCTGAATACCACTCCAACGAAGACCCCCGGACGCACGGGCCGGCCATCGTCTCAACGCGTCATGTCAGATGCGCGACCGCCGAGGTGGGCCGCGCCGAGCGAGGAAGCCCTGTCGCGGCCCGGCTCTGTTTCCAAATCGTGACGTTCGTCTCGCAATCTTCACCTGCCCACCGATTGCTTCCACGCTCGTTTCGCGGTTGAAGCCTCTCGCGGTGGAGGGGTTGCCGACTCGAAGGCTCGTACTATTCCTATGGCATTTACCTGCTCGTCCGGGTGGGTAGGAAATGGAGTGTCATGCTATTGACGTCGAAATTGTCTGTTCTGGCGGTGGGGCTCGTCACGGCCATTCCGGCGCTCGCTGCCGACCCCGCTCCGGCGGCGCCAGCGAAGGCTCTGGTCGCCCCGCTCGGGGCTGTGAACACCAACCCCGCGATCCTCCCTCCGGTCTTCGTGCCAGCCGAGCCGGTACCCCCGCCGGCCGCCGCGCCCCCGGTCACCCCCATCATCGAGCTCACCACGCTCAAGCTGCTCCTCGCCAAAGGCGTCATCAGCCAGGACGAGTTCGACTCGGCGATGAAGGACCTGAACGGCTTGGCGCCTCGTCCGGCCGAGAGCGCCACCGTCAACATCGCGGGGTGGAAGACGACGCTGTACGGCTTCGCCCAGCTCGATCTCATGTGGGACTCCACCCAGAGCTTCAACGACTTCCTCGGGAACGGCCAGGTCGCTCGGCCCGACACCTACGCGGGGGTCCACCCGCGCTTCCAGGCCACCATCCGTGACTCACGGTTTGGCTTCCGCGTCGCGCCTCCCGCCTGGGGCGACATCAGGGTGAGTGGCAACCTCGAGTTCGATTTCCTCGGGGCCGAAGGCAACGGCACCATCGCCAGCACCACCGGCACGGTGAGCGAGGCGGGGTTCTTCGTCAACCCGGTGCTTCGCATCCGCCACGCGTGGGGGAAGATCGAGACGCCGATCGTCGACGTGCTGTTCGGGCAGACCTGGGATCTGTTTGGTTGGCTGCCGAACTTCGTCCCGGCGATCGTCCAGTGGCCGGGGACGGTGGGAGAGCTCTACGCCCGCACGCCTCAGGTGCGGGTCTCGAAGACGATCAAGACCGAGTATGTCAACGTTGAGCTTGCCGTCGCGGCCATGCGGCCTCCCCAGCGCGACGCGGCGGTGCCCGAGGGCCAGGCCGGCGCGCGGATCATGTTCAACAAGTGGCAGTCGTGGCACTCCGGCTACCTCACCGGCACCTCCCTCGTGCCCGCGTCCATCGGCGTGTCGGGCACGCTCCGGCAGTTCGCGGTGGGCGTCCCGTGCACCTTCACCGCGCCCGCGACCACCTGCGCGTCGACGACGACGAACTTCGCGCTCGGCAGCGGCATTGCGTTGAGCGCCCTCATCCCCATCATCCCGGCAGTGAAGGGCGACAAGAGCAACTCACTTACCCTGGTGGGCGAGTTCGTCTCGGGGACCTCGATCAACGACCTCTACACCGGCTTCACCGGCGGCGTCTCCAGCGCGCTTCCCGCGGGCACGACCTTCACCGGGACCATCGACTCGGGGTTGGTCGCCTACGACTCCAGCGGGAAGCTGGTTCAGCCCCACTGGCTTACCAGCATCGTCGGGCTCGAGTACGTCCTCCCGAGCGGCCGCGCGACGTTGTTCGTGAACTGGGGTCACACCCAGCTCAGCAACGCCTCGGAATTCTCGACCGCCCCCAAGGCGCTGCGGAACCACTCCAACCTGTACGAGGGCGGCCTGTTGGTCGATGTGACCCAGCAGGTTCGCGTGGCCCTCGGCTATGCGCGGGTGGTCGACGGGTACGCCGACGGCGTCGACGCGGTGAACAACCGGGTGCAGGCGACCGCCCACTTCTTCTTCTAGGTCTAGTGGAGCTTCTGAGGCCAAGGCGCGGCCCAGGGCAAATGCCTGGGCCGACTCCACGGGCACCGAAGCTCAGGTCGGGGTCGCCACTGCTCGCAACATGTCGAGCGACTCGAGCGCCTTGCCGGCGCCCATCACCACACTCGAGAGCGGATCCTCGGCCAGGAAGACGGGCAGCCCGGTCTCCTCGCGGATGAGCATGTCGAGGTTCTTGAGCAGCGCCCCGCCGCCAGCCAACACGATGCCGCGATCGGCGATGTCGCCGGCCAGCTCGGGAGGCGTGCGCTCGAGCGTCATCTTCACCGCCTCGACGATTCCGTTGACCGATTCGGCGAGCGCGTCGCGAATCTCGTCCGACGTGATCGAGAGCGTGCGGGGCACCCCGGCCACCAGGTCTCGGCCCTTGATCTCCATCGTCATCGCCTCCTCCGTCGGGTACGCGGTCCCGATGGTCATCTTGATGAGCTCGGCCGTCCGCTCACCGATGAGGAGGTTGTACTTGCGCTTCACGTACTGGATGATCGCCTCGTCGAGCTTGTCGCCGCCGATGCGCACCGACTTCGAGTAGACGATGCCCGCCAGCGAGATGACGGCCACGTCGGTGGTGCCTCCGCCGATGTCGACGATCATGTTGCCCGACGGCTCGGTCACCGGCAGCCCCGCGCCGATCGCCGCCGCCATCGGCTGCTCGATGAGGTGCACCTCGCGAGAGCCGGCGTTCTCCGCCGCTTCCCGCACCGCCCGGCGCTCCACCTCGGTGATGCCGGAGGGGATGCCGATGATGATGCGCGGCTTCACGTTGAACTTCCGCTGGTGCGCCTGCTGGATGAAGTACTTCAGCATCGCCGCGGTGATCTCGAAGTCGGCGATGAC
>PMBV01000154.1 GCA_003153055.1 Myxococcales bacterium | reverse complement strand
TACTCCTCGATGACCTCGACCTTGCCCAGGAACAGGAGGGTGATGGCCCGTTGCCAAGGGATACGCGCGACCGGCTGGTACGTGGCGTTCAGTACGAGCGTGTCCATGTGATGCACCCTCCTTTCTTTTTCAGTTCGTCGAATTGGTGTTCGCTTGCGTCGGAAGCAACGACGGCTCTGAACTCGTTTCCTGAATGAATTTCGACAAGACGCCCAGGTAGGAGCAAGTCCTACCTGCCACTGTCCGCCCAGGAGACTTTCTACAACAACTCAGCCAGGGCTTGTGACTTGTCCGCTTGGCCGGACCTTCTGCTGGTCATCCGACTTGACGGAGCCGCCGAGGAGGAGTCGGTCAATCTGGAGCACCTACAGCTACTTGGCGAGGTCGGACTCGCCGGGTCGCTGCAGACCAAGCTCCACAGGGCAACGCGAGCGTCAGCATGGACGCGCGCTGTCTCGTCTCCGGCGAGTCCGCCCTTGATACCCGCCGAACTGCAGCCGCTCGACTGACCGGGGAGGACGGTCATCACGTCGACCACCTCGGTGCATGCGGCTCGCGTATGGTGGACCGGCTCCATGCTTCGTCCTTCGCTCGGTCTCGCCCTCGCGTGTCTCGTAGTTTCCTGTGGCTCGTCGGGAGCCTCCATAAGTCCCGGCCTCGACGCAGGAACTGGAGGGGATTCAGGGACCGGAGGTGGCTCGGCGGTAGGCGGCGGCTCAGCGACGGGTGGCGGCTCAACGACGGGTGGCGGCTCAGCGACTGGCGGGGGAGCGGCTACTGGCGGTGGTGGAGGAGACACCGGGCCCTGGACTCGAGACGGTGGCCTCCCTGGTTGCCCGGTGCCTTCGGGAACGAGCGCCCCGATCCACCTTCGCGCCATGGCCTCCAACCTGACGAGCGGCAACGCCCAGTCGTACGAACCGGGCCACGGCCAACGCATCCTCCAGGGAGCAAAGCCAGACATCGTGATGCTCCAAGAGTTCAACTTCGGCACCAACACCACCGCGGAGCTGGAGAGCTTCATCCACAGCACCTTCCCGCTGCCTGACGGCGGATCCTTCGCCTGGCACCGAGAGACCGGGGCTGCCGCGACCATTCCCAACGGCATCGCCAGCCGGTGGCCCATCATCGACAAGGGCGTCTGGGAAGACCCGGCGTCGCCCGACCGCGAATTCGTCTGGGCGAAGATCGACATGCCCGGGCCCAACGATCTCTGGGTCGTCTCGGTGCATCTGTTGACCACTGACTCGAAGCGCCCGGCCCAGGTCGATGGCCTCGTCAACCTCCTCAACACACACATCCCAGTCGATGACTTCCTGCTGTTGGGCGGCGACTTCAACACCGACACCCGCACCGAGGCGACGGTCGCCTCGCTCTCGGCGCGCCTGGTGACGAGTGGCCCCTACCCGGCCGACCAGAACGGCGTCACCTTCACCAACGCCAACCGGAACAAGCCCTACGACTGGGTGCTCGCCTCGCGCTGCCTCGACCAGAACCACGCAGCGACCGTCGTTGGCAGCTCGCTCTACCCCTCAGGCCTCGTCATCGACACCCGCGTCTACACTCCGCTCACCGAGCTCGCTCCGGCACAAGTCGGCGACTCGAGCGCGGTCAACATGCAGCACATGGGGGTGGTGCGAGACTTCGTCTTCTACCCCTGAGCCTGCCTGGGCCTTCGGGACGGTAGCGCCAGCAAGATACGACCGCAGCCTACCATGTTCTTCCTCTCCCTATCTCGCATAGAGTGGAAGCGGCGAAGTGTCACGTCGGCGCTCTTGTGCGGCACGGTCTTCGTGGATGATGAGTCATAGCTGCGTGCCGCGTTCAAGGAGGCGTGCGTATGGATGCGATGCACTATGAACCGGAACTCGCCGACGAGCGGACCATCGGACTGCTGCGCAGCTGGCACGCGAACTATCCCGAAATGGGCGTGCTCGCCCTGGCCCCGGAAGCTGAACAGGCCAGCGTCGGGCATCTGCAGCGGATTTGCCGCGATCTGAACATACCGTTGGTCGGCGCGCTCTTCCCTGCGCTGATCAAGGACGGCGCATTCTGCAGCGAAGGGGTCTGGCTGTTGCGTTTCGACGTGATGCCCTTCGCCGCGATCTTTCCCGAGCTGCCGCGGGATCGCGATGCGCTCGCGCTGGCAGCGGACACCATCGTCGCCGACCTCAAGCGCGGCCTGACGTCCGATCAGGACACGACGTTGTTCCTTCTCTTCGACGCCATGGTGCCCAACGTCGGCTCCGTTCTCGACGAGCTCTATCTGAGACTCGCAAACCGGGTGCGCTACATGGGCGCCAATGCCGGCAGCGAGAGCTTCCAGCCGATGCCCTGCCTGTTCGACGCCAGCCGCATCGTCGGCAACGGCGTCCTCGCCGTGCTGCTGGGACCGCACCGGGGCGCGACACTCGAGCACGGCTACGGCGTACCCCATCAGATGATCACGGCGACCTCCACGCTGGGCAACCGGATCTTGCAGATCGACTGGCGTCCGGCCTTCGACGTCTATCGCGAAATGGCCATGGCACTGTACGGCGTCGCGATCGACCGCCAGAACTTCTACGCCAACGCGGTCCACTTCCCGTTCGGCATCGTCCGCGCCAACGGCACCACGCTGGTCCGCATCCCCGTGGCGCTCGAGGAAGATGGCTCGCTGTATTGCGTAGGCGAGGTGCCGGCCAACTCGGTACTGGCTCTGCTCAGCGCGCCGCCGGTGGATTCGCGCCAGACCGTGGAGAGGATCTGCGGCGGCCTGGCCGCGGCCAATGGACGCCTCTCAGGCAGCGAAATGCTGCTCTTCTATTGCGCCGGCCGCCGACTGCATCTGGGCATCGACGCGGCTGTCGCAGAGATCCGCGGATTGGCGGCGCAGAGCGGTGCCGGGACCATCGCTGGCGCCCTGTCACTCGGCGAGGTCGGCAGCGCGGTCGACCGGGAGTATCCGCTGTTCCACAACGCGACGCTGGTCGCCAGCCTGTGGGGTCGTCAGGAGCTGTGAACCGCGACCAAATCCTGGCAGTCCTCTACGACATCACCATGGTCATCGGTGGTGAAGTGCGGGTCGGCCCCCTGTTGACCCGAACGCTGCAGCGCATCCTGTACCACACGTCGTTTCCTGCCGGACTGGTGTTGCTCGACCCGCCAGCCGAGGACAGCCGTGAGGAGGTCAGCCTCCGCCTCGACGCCGCCGTCGGCGACCATGAGCTCGGTGAGCGTGTCGGTCACGAAGTCACCCTGCCGGCCGCGTTGTTGCGGGGCGGCGCCGTCCTGATGGAAGACGCCCGGCTGCTGCGGTCGCTGCCCTGTTCGCGCAACCAGTACACCACCTTCCTGCGCCTGCCGATCGACGATCGCGGCATCATCCTGCTGCTGGCCGTACGTCCGCCCCACGGCGACGTTCCGCTTACCCAGATCTTCCAGCCGGTCCTGGCCAACCTCGGCAAGGCAGTCATGCTCTGCCGTCACAACGAGGCGTACGCCGCCAACCTGGCCAGCGAGCGGGACGTTGCCCGGGAAGCCTTGGATGAGAGCGAGCAGCGCTTCCTCCTGCTGGGCGGCGCCGCGCCCGACGCCATTGTGATGATCGACGACCGGGGCTGCGTCGCCTACTGGAATCCCGCGGCCGAGCGCCTTTTCGGCTTCACCTCAGGCGAAATCCTCGGCCATGAATTGCATCCGATGATCGTGCCGGCACGCTTCCGCGCAGACTTCGATCGCGGCTTCGAGGCTTTTCGCAAGAAGGGCACCGGCCCAATCATCAGCCGCAGCGTCGAATTGCGTGGCTTGCGCAAAGACGGCAGCGAGATGCCCGTCGAGCTTTCTGTCGCGGCACTCCAATTCCGTGGCCACTGGCACGCCATCGGCATCGTGCGCAATATCACCGAGCGCAAGAAGGCCGAGGAGCAAATCCGCGAGCTCAATCTGAAACTCGAGCAGCGGGTAGCCGAGCGCACGGCGCAGCTGGAACTCGCCAACGAGGAACTGGAGGCATTCGCGTACTCCGTCTCGCACGACCTGCGTGCCCCGCTGCGCCATATCGACGGCTTCCTGGCGCTGCTCAAGAAGAACATGGCAGAGACGGCCAACGAACAGAGCCTGCACTACATGGCGACCATCTCCGACGCGGCACGGCGCATGGACAAGCTGATCGACGACCTGCTTTCGTTCTCGAGGATGGGGAGGAGCGAGATGACCAAAAGCCGGGTAGACTTGGTCGCCCTGGTCCACGAGGTAATCTCGGAATTCGCCGCGGAAGCGCAGGGCAGGTCCATCGGTTGGCGTGTCGTCGATCTCCCAGTGGTCGCCGGCGATCCTGCCATGTTGCGGGTTGTCCTCGTCAATCTGATTTCGAACGCTTTGAAGTTCACTCGGCGGCGCGAGCGCGCGGAGATCGAGATCGGCTTTCTCTCCGAACAGCGGGTCGAGACCACCGTGTACGTGCGCGACAACGGCGCGGGTTTCGACATGAAATTCGCCCACAAGTTGTTCGGCGTCTTTCAGCGGCTACACGGTGCCGGTGAGTTCGAAGGGACCGGCATAGGCCTCGCAACCGTCAACCGCATCGTCATCCGGCACGGCGGCAGGACCTGGGCCGAAGGAAAGGTCGACGTCGGCGCCACCTTCTACTTCTCGCTGCCGCGATCACATCTTGAGGATGGAGTGCGATGACCTGCTCGGAGCGGGCGTGGTGAACCCGAGAGGTCAAGACATGGGCGGGGCCAGGGCGCCTCAGGCCGGGATGTCTTCGTGCTTGAGACTCTTCCAGTCGGACACTCCGAGGCCGGCCTTCTCTGCCTCGACGATGAAGCCCACCTCCGACGGAGCGAGCCCCAACAGCCCCGCTCCCAGCCCGTCGACGGCGACCTGATCCGTCTTGTGTTCCCGCCCCGGGCGTTGGAACTCGAGCAACTCGGTCAGCCCGACGATCAGCGCGCTCGATGTGTCGGCGCCGACGTTGTGGATGGCGGCAGGTGATGAACGCGACAACTGAACGACTGGGCAGTGATGCGGCGGCTCCTCGGTCGACCGCGAACAGGCGGCCGCGGATCCCCGGATGAAGGAGGGCTGCAACGTGCTTCTGGCCTCCGACGGGCGCCAGCCTCGCTTCGCGCTCAACCTCGTCGTCGTTCATGGCCTCCTCGAGCAAGGCGGCCTGCCCGGTCTCCAAGGTAGCAGCGCAGCGGGCGCGAACGCATGGTGACCTCCACCGTGCAGCGGTTGCAGTTCGCGCACGTTGCGCTGGTGACCCGTGGATCCCGCTCCATCCGCGAGACGAGGTTGGGCTGCCTGATGAACGGCCGCGAGAGGGCCACCAGATCCGCCTCACCTCGCTCGAGCAAGCGCTCCATCGTCGCCTTCTGCCGGAGGCCTCCCACCGCAATCACCGGAGCCCGCACGCGCTGCTTGATCGCCGCGGCATGGGGAACGTTGTAGCCCTCTGTGAAGCGGGCGGCGCGCCGCAGCTTGCCTTCCACCACCTTGAACAGCAGTCGCTTGAAGAAGCCGAGGTCCTCGAGGAGCAGATCCCCAGGTACTTCTCCTCTGGTGGTGACGAAGCCGGTCTCCTTGATGCCCCCGCTGACCTCGATGGCGTCGACCCCGAGGGCGTCGAGCCGTCGGCACAGCTCGATGGTCTCGGTGAGCGTCACGCCGCGGGCGATGGCGTCCTCGGCGTTGAGCTTCACCAGCACCGGGAAGCCGGCTCCGACCGCCCCACGGATCCGCTCGTACACGCGGACGAGGAAGCGGGAGCGTTGCTCGGCTGGGCCGCCCCACTCGTCGGTGCGCCGGTTGGTGCGCGCGGAGAGGAACTGGTTGATGAGGTAGCCGTGGGCGGCGTTGATCTGCACCCCGTCGAAGCCGGCGTCCTTCACGCGCTTCGCCGCGTCGGCGAAGGCTCCGACGATGCCCTCGATCTCCTCCGGCGTCAGTGTCCGGGGCCGCACGCCCGTCAATGTGTCGCGGACGGCTGACGGGCCGACCGGGGTGGTGCCGATGAGCTCGGGGCTGCACTGGCGCCCGCCGTGGTTGAGCTGGGCGACGATCTTCGCGCCGTGGGCATGCACGGCTTCTGTGAGCGCGCGCAGCTCGTTCACCACCCCGTTCCGGTCGAGGACGAGCTGCTTGTCCACCACCCGGCCAGCCATCGAGACGAAGTAGTTCCCGGGAATGATGAGGCCCACGCCGCCCTCGGCCAGGCGCGTGTACACCCTCAGGTACTCGGGCGTGAGATGGTTGTCAGCGCTGGCCAGGCACTCGACGGTGGCCGAGCTGACGAAGCGGTTCTTCAGCTCGAGCGCGCCGAAACGAAACGGGGTGAAGAGGATGGACCGGGCTGCGTCGGTGGGGGCCGGCGGGGGTGCCGACGCTCGCGGGGAAGTGTCTTCGTTCATGGCGCCAACCCTGCGCGCCTCGTGGCCCCGAGGTCATGTACATAGGTCGAGACGGGCGCGGATCCGGCTGAGCTGGGTCGGCGTGATGCCCAGGTACGCGGCGATCTCATACTGCGGGAGATGGTCCTCGATCCCCGGGAACTGCCGCCTGAAATCCGCGTAGCGCTCGGCGGCGGGCTGGGTGGCGAGCTGCAGCTCCCGGCGCTCCTTCTCGAGGTACATGGCCTCGGCGAAGCGCCGGTGGAATTGCACCAGCTCGGGGAGCCTGGGCTCAAGCTCGGTGACGGCGTGGTACTCGGCCACCCACACCACGCAGTCACTCAGGGATTGCTGAGGGAGCTCCACCGGGAGCCCGGTGATGAGCGAGGCGTAGTCGCCGATAATGGCTGGCCCGATGAAGAGGTGCTTGTTGTATTCCTTGCCGTCCGCGGTCGTGTAGTACGCCCGGACGTAGCCCTCCTCGAGTAGCCCCACCGTGCGCTGCCGGGTCCCGGCCACCGCGAAGTGCTCCCTGCGGGCCAGCGTCCTCCGCGAGAAGAGCGGGCGCATCTGGTGCAACGCTTCGGCCGACAGGGGGTGAATGGTGCGGAGGTGCGCGACGAGGGCGTCAGGGAGCCACATGAACGACGAGCATGGCACGCCCGTCGAGCACGAGGAGCGCCGTCGAGGAGCGGGTGAGCGAGGCTGTGAAGGCACCGGTGGACGAGTCGTGGGCGGAGGTGGAGCAAGCCACCGGCGCTCCAGGTGCTCCGTTGGGTCATCAGGCGACGTCAGGCTGTCATTGCTCCGCACGCTCGAAACACTGAATGTTCTCGATATGCGGCGCAATCCGCTCACGCCGCGGCTCCGGGCAAGCGTAGGAGGCGTGACCGTGCGAACGGCCCGATCTGCTACGTTGTGGCTATGCGAGTCGCCCGAGGGACGGTCATTGGCAATACGCGTGTCGGGCCCGTAGCGCGTTTCGTGTAGCGTCCAAGACAGCAGGTGCCAGCCGTAGCTGTAAGGGAAACTGTCAGTGGGTCGCCCCGTGGGCCTGTACTCGTACCGGCCATCCTCGAGGCGCCTCAGGCCGGGATGTCTTCGTGCTTGAGGCTCTTCCAGTCGGACACTCCGAGGCCGGCCTTCTCTGCCTCGACGATGAAGCCGACCTCAGACGGAGCGAGGCCCAACAGCCCGGCTCCGAGCGCGTCGACGGCGACCTGGTCCACGCTCACCACGACGGCGTCGTAGCGCTTCACGTCAGCCAGCGATCCGCCAGTGGGTCCATTGGCCATCAAGAGCCTCGTCGCATCGAGGACCGTCAAGGTCGGCTTCACCATCATCGCCAGGTCCACGATGGACCGGTGGAGATCCTGATGGAGCCGCACCCGGTGCCCTCCGAGAACCCCGTACCAGTTCTTCATCGACAGGGTCGCCTTCGACAGACCGTGGTGCTTGGCCACCGGGAGATTGATGACCTTATCCGCCTCCACGAAAGGCCACAGCACATCGGCGACCTTCAGCACCGCGCCCTGCACCGCCACCTCGCGGAAGGCGTTGCCGTCGGGCATCACCAGGGTCCCGCCTCCGTCGCCCGTGGCGCGACGAATGCCTGAGCGCTCGAAGCACCGCTCGGGCGAATTCACCGGGGAGTCGGTCACCCAGACCTTCGAGGCTCCGGCGGCCTTCACCTGGCGCACCACCTCGGCCACGACGTCAGGATTCGTATTGGCGGCTTGCTCGGGCAGGCGGTTCCAGCCGACGTTGGGCTTCACCACCACCCGGTCGCCCTTCTTCACAAATGCAGCCATGCCTCCCATCGCCTCGAGTGCGCGACGGACGTTGCTCGTCGCGTCTGGGCCATGGGCGATGGCGAGCTGCGTCGCGCCAGGGGGCCGCTCGACCCGATGCTCCTTGATGACCAGGCTCGGGCCGCCCCGCGGGACATCATACCGATGGCGCAGGAGGAGACCGCCTCCCAGCACCGCCGCGCCCACCCCGGCAGTGGCCCCCACCTGAAGCAACTCGCGGCGACTGAGCGCACGAGGCGAATTCGGAGCGCGCTTCATTTCATCTTCTCCTTCAGGGCCCGGCCCACCAGCGGCAGCGCCGCCTCGGCCTCGGCGTCAAACCCGATGAGCTTCACGTAGAACCGCCCCTGGTGAAACACGAGCGACATGGGCCCGGTGAGCGCCTCGGGCCAATCGGCCGGCGTCTTCGCCTGGTTCGACTTCTCCTTCTGGAAGATGGAGTCGGCGTGCTCCACATCGGTCATGTCGTAGACGTCACAGGTCGCCTCATGGCCGCTGGCCGTGGCCATCTCGACGGAGATCGATCTCCGGAACCTCCGCTCGATGAAGGTCGGTGCCGCGCCGTCGATGGCATCGAAGAGCGACTTCTCGTCGAACACGTTCGGCTCGCCCTTGACCACCAGCCCACCCAAGTTGCCCTCGAAGAGCTTGCGCAGCGCAGGCTCCGGGTCCTCCGACTTGGGAGCCTCGGGGGGAACGAATTCAGGGGGCGCGTCGTGCACCCTGGCCCAAGACACCCAGGCGACCAACGAAACGGGCACGGCGACCAGCACGGTGAGGAGGAGCCAGCGCATCAGACCTTGCCTCCGCCCTTGAGGACCACTCGGTTGGTCGCGCTGCGCGACTCGCCGACCGAGGACACCCTCACCGCGGCCCGATCGAAGATGGGGCAACGGGCCTCGCACACGCCACAGCCGATGCACCGGTCGAGATCGATGTGCGGCCGCTTCAGCACGACCTGGCTGTGATCTCGCCGGGTGATGGTCTCTTCCTTGAAGAAGACGGCCTTGGGCGTCGTCGGGCAGACCTCTTCGCAGACGATGCACTCGGTGTCGTTGGCCCAGGGGAGACACCGCCCTCGGTCGATGGAGGCCGACCCGATGCGCACCGGCTCGGTGGCCGGAGGCACCCCGTACCGCGCCTCGACGGAGATCGGCTTCAGCGCTGCCGTGGGGCACACCTGACTGCAGAGAACGCAGCTCTGCTCGCAGTGGCCCAGGCGCGGCACCAGCACCGGCGTCCACAGGCCCTCGATGCCGCATTCACGGAGCGCCGGCTGGAGCCCGCCCGTCGGGCAGACCTTCATGCAGGCCCCGCACTTGATGCACCGCTCGAGGAATTCCTCCTCGGCGACCGCTCCGGGTGGGCGAATGCGCTCGGGCGCTGGTCGCGGCCCCACGCCATCGGAGGCGCGCGCCAGGGGCACCGCGATGACGCCCGCCACCGCCGACGTCACCACCCGGCGACGAGAGAGGTCGAGCCTGGTGGTGTGCGCGTCTCCCGTGGGGAGGAAACGGTAGCTGATGGCGCTCTGCTTACAGGCGTCGATGCAGTTGAGACACAGCATGCACTCGGCCGTCTTGCAGGTGCCCATCGGGTCGGCCGCGCCTGAGCAGTCCGCCGTGCACAGCTTGCAATTGGTGCAGGCCTCGGCGCTGCGGGAGATTCGGAAGAGTGAGAACTTCGACAACACCCCCAGGAGCGCCCCCAAGGGGCACAGGACGCGGCAGTACAGCCGTGGCCAGATGAGGTTGAGCGCCAGGGCGCCGAAGAACACCAGCGTGATGAAGAAGCCGAACTGGTAGTGGCGAGCCCCACCTAGAGCGTTGTCGGCGGCCGGGAAGAGCGTGGTCGACAGCGCCCTCCACGTGGACGCGATGGGGTCGAGCAAGCCCACCTGAGTGCTCCCCATGATGGCCATGCCCAGCATCACCAGCAGCACCAGGTACTTCACCTTCTGCATGGGCCTCGAGGCGTTGAGGGCGATGCGCTCCACCGCTCGGCGCGGCCTGACGAGCCGGCTGATGACGTGGTGGAGCACACCCATGGGGCAGATCCACCCGCAGAAGAAGCGCCCGAAGACGAGCGTCAGCAGCGCCAGCGGTATGGCCCACAGCAGATGCGGCGCCAAGGTGCGCGAGGCCAGCCCCGTGCTCAACGCCACCAGCGGATCCACCGCCAGGAACCAGTGCACCGGGTGCCCCTCGAGCGAGCCACCCGACGTCACCAGCACGAGGTAGAGGAAGAGCCCGAAGAAGAAGACCTGGTAGGCACGACGGGCATTGCGGAACATCAGGCGCTCCTCATCACACGCACCTCCGACTGCGAACCCAAGGCACTGTTGCAATGCCTGAACACCGACCGCAAGGAGCTTCCTCGAGAAGGTGCCTCCATGTGGGTCGCGGTGGGTGACACCTCAAAGCACCTTCGCCTTCTGGCGGTGGCGGCGGGTGAGCCACAGGGCGAGGGCGACGATCGGGCCCACGGTGAGCGGTAACGAGAGCCAGAACTTCACCGCCGAGCGATGGCTGACTCGCTCGAGCACCAGCGCCTCGAGGGGCAACCCCCGAAGTCGCCCGTCGTAGCTCCCTGCGAACGCCATCATCGTGCCGTTGATGCTGGCGGAAATGGGCGAGGACCAAGTGCTGGAATCGAGCCCTCCCACGTCCCACAAAGGGGCCCCGGTGAAGAAGAGGAACCGTTCGATCCCAGTTCGAAGGTCGATGCCATGGAGCGCGTGGTCCCACGCCGAAGCGAGGACGATGGGCTCGCGACCGAGCGCCACCGATGGCGCGCTGTAGTAGCCGCCCCGCGCCAACGCTCTCCAGACCACCGCCCCGGAGCGCGCGTCGAGCGCGTAGAGGTGTCGATCGTAGCTGGGCACGAAGACGAGTGGTCGACCGTCGATGACGGCCGTAGCTGGGGACCCGGTGATGCGATCAGCCGTCTTGAGGCGCCAGCGCTCGGTGCCGTCGGACGCGTCGAGGGCCCTCACTTCGCCGTACCGCGAGCCGGTGACGAGCAGCTTCACACCGCCGTCGAGCTCCACCAAGGCCGGAGCGCTCACGATGCCGTCGTGCTCGGTGTGCTTCCACACCGGCTGCCCCGTCTCGGCGTCGAGGACGTGGAGGTTGCCGTCATTGGAGCCCAGCGCGATCCGTCGCCGTCCGCCAGATTCGAAGCAGATGGGCGCGGTCATCTCGTTGTCGCCCATGGTGGTCGACCAGAGCAGCTTGCCCGAGCGGGCACTCAACGCGCTGACGGCCCCACGTTGCAGGCTCCGGCCCAGCGAGCGATCGAACACCCAAGACCCGACGAAGAGCGCGTCGTCGCCGCCCACCCGGCCCACGCAGGGTGACGAGAGCCGAGCGCCCCCCAGCGTCGGGCGGTAGGTCTCGAGCGCTGTCGACCATAGCCGGCGGCCGCTGGAGGCCTCGAGGGCATAGACCTCGCGATCATTGGACGCGGCGAAGACGACGAGGCGCTCGCCGTCATTCCAGAGGATCGGCGTGGCGAAGACGCCGTCTCCCGTGGCGTACTTCCAGCGCACCTCGCCGTTGGCCGCGTCGAGCGCCCAGATGAAGTGATCATACCCACCCACGAAGAGCACCGCGTGGCCCTCGACCACCCCGACCGATGGGCTGGACCACACGGTCATGCCCGGCTCGTAGCCCAGCACCCTCCCCGTTCCCTCGGAGGTCCAGGCGTGCACCGTGGGGCTCTTGGGAGCGATCAGCACGGCGAAGGCGCCATTGCTGGCGTCGCCTCGGCCTTGCGACCAGTCCGCAGCTCCGGCACCGAGCGCCCAGAGAGCCACCACCCCCGCCCAGCGCCAAGCACGTGAGCTCATGGCCGTCGAGATCTCAGGGCTCCAGCGGGACCGGTGCCGGCGAGGGGGCCTTCCAGGTGTCCTCGATGGCCAGGGCCGACTTCGGGCATTCGTCGATGCAGGCGTAGCAGAGCTGGCATTGATCGACCCTCACCTTTCCACGCTCCACCGCCTTCACCGCGCAGCTCCGCTCGCAGGCGTTGCAACCATCGCACTTCACCTGGTCGAGCACGATGCGCAGCCGGGCGAAGCGGTTGAGGGCGCCCATCAAGTACCCCCAGGGGCAGAGGTACCGGCAGAAGGCGCGGGTCACCAGGAGCGACGCGAGCACGATGATGAGCGTGGAGACGGCCGACGCCGGATCTCCCCGCGACGAGAAGGCGAAGTGCGTGGGAGACGTGATGAGCTGCCGGGAGATGGCCGCCAGGAGAATCACCGTTACGCTCACCAGGCGCAGCCCTCGCAAGGCCTGGTCCTCCGCCACGCCGATCGTCACCAGGTAGCACAGCGCCAGCACCGCGGCCGCCCAGTGCAGGCTCGAGTCCTGAATGAACATCTCCTTCTCGATGGACAGCCACGCCAACAGCCCGAGGAAGACGGCCACCACCAGGCCCAGGGCGATGAGCCTCGGCCGGGTCGACCGAGCCTTCAGCTTCACCAAATTGGAGCGCACGAAGCCGCCGAGATCCTGCAGGGCCCCGGTCGGGCAGATCCACCCGCAGAACAGGGGCCCGGCGATCACCGTCGCGGACGCAGCCACCACGGGCAGCGCCATCCAGAAGAAGCTCTCGGAGTATACCGTGCCGAGCAGCGTCGCGCCGTACACCGCGTTGCGGAGCATCCCGAAGACGCCGAGGCAGGAGTAGATGACGTAAAAGAAAATCACCATCGAGCTCGCTTGCACCACCCGCCGCAGCCGCTGGCGATTTCGCTTCACCGTGGCGCCCAGGAGCACCGCGAGAAAGAGAAACAACAGTGACGCCATCTCGACGCTGGTGCCGTCCAACGAGAGGAACGGAGTGTCGACGAGCTTGAGCAGGGGGAGTCGTTCGGGCTCCATCGTCGCGGAGCATAGTCGCTTTGGTGCGCCGCCGGGCTCAGGGCGTCGAGGCGGGACTCCACGGGTCGCGCACCGGGTTGAACACTGCTCGGCGCATGTGGGCGCCTGTGTGGAGCCGTGTGGTGGCCCCCAACTGGGGGTACTCCGCCTGGGCGGCACCCTCGGGCTCGGAGCTGACCACTCGATGACCCGCCTCTCTTGGCCGCTGACGCTCGTCCTCCGCGTCGGTGCCTTCAAGGACCGGCCGCTCTCCGGCGGCTCGCAGCTCCACCCGGAGGCCCAGCTCGCCGTCTCGTGGACCCGGGTCTACTCAATTCAAAGCAGCTATCCACGTCCGCGTCCTGGACTTGGGGTCTTCCGATTGGGCTACTCTTGGCAGCGATGAATTCGCTCCTCCAGGACACGACGCCGCAGCAGGTCGCGACGTACTACCGGCTCCTGCGCGCGCTGAGCCCGGCCCAGCGAATGCGCATCGTCGGTGCCACCACCAGCCGCATGCGCACAATGGCCGAGGCGGGTATTCGTCGTCGCCACCCGGGCGCTTCGGAGGCCGAGCTTCGAGATGAGTTCGTGGAGCTCCTGTACGGCCGAGAGGTCCGGGCGCGGCTCAGTGGGAAGCTGCCCCGGTGACCCCTCCTTTCTCGGAGATCGAGGACATCGCGGTCCGCCTCGGGCGTGTTTTCGACACGCTGAATATCCGGTATCTGATCGGCGGCAGCGTCGCGAGCTCGTTGGTCGGCGAACCCAGGGCGACGAACGACCTCGACCTGCTCGTCGAGATGCACGAGGGCCAGGTCGCCCCCTGGGTCAAAGCGCTCGGCCCCGATTTCGACGTCGACGAGGAGTCGTTGATCGACGCGGTACGGAACCGGCGCTCCTGGAACATCTTCTACTTGCCACTCGTCACCAAGATCGATCTCTTCATCAAGCGCCTCGACCCGTTCGATGGCTCAGAGCTCGACCGACGACAGCGGATCGAGCTACCACAGGGCGCAGTCTATGTGGCGAGTCCCGAGGACATCCTCCTCCGCAAGCTTGCGTGGTTCCGCCAAGGCGGAGAAGTGGCCACGACGCAGTGGCGCGACGTCCTCGGGATCCTCTCCGTCTCAGGGAAGGGGCTCGACGCGGGCTACCTCGCCACGTGGGCGACAAAGCTTGGCGTTGCTGACCTATGGGAGCGTGCCCAGCACGAGTCGGATTTGCCAGATCAGAAGCCCTCCCCGAGGTTGAAGTAGACGCTGGCCGCCGGCGCTGACTGAGCGGGCGCTGGTCATCTCGGCGTGGAACGGCGAGCTCCGAGGACCGGCCGCCCTCCAGGCTCGCACCTTCGGCGAGGGTGTCTGGCGCTGCCCCTGCTACGGCCGCCGAAGAGTCCTGACCGTGGTGTAGCCCTCCCTGCCCACTCCAGGCACTGCGCGGCAAGGTCCGAGGCGATCGAACAGCCGCAGGGCGAAGGCGATGGAGCGAATGAGTCGGTAGGTCATGGTGGCGGATTAGACAAGCGACCCGTTCTGGCCTCCAGCATGTTCAAGTCCGCTTGCCCTTGGTCGACGTCCACCACGTTCCCGACGCGGCGCCACCGCTGAGGTCATCTCGACTCGTGCAGCCGGAGGATCGCGCACACCTCAGTCGCGCGCTCGGTCGCCTGCTTCGCTTCGGCGCCGACCAGGAGGGTGCGCGCGAGGGGCTCGAACCAGGCCCACTCGATGGCGAGCGGAAACGCGGCGGTCAGCAGCGCCTCCACTTTGGGCTCCTGCGACACGACGAGTCGTTCGTCGGGATTCTCGAAGTAGCGGTGCAGCATCACGTCCCACGCCTGGACGAAGATCGGCCACCGATCGAGCGGCTCGGCCCGCAGGCGCGCGATGAGCGCCAGCACCACCGTCCACTCGCGCTCGACGAGCGAGCCCACGAGCCACGCCGCGAGGGGCCGGCGCTTTCCGTGGAGCGCCCGCCGCACCAGCGCCGGCTCATCGAGCACCAGCATCGCCCACTCACCGGCCACCTGGAGCAGGTTCCCGATGGCGAGCGGAAAGACCTCGCCCCAGAGGATGTGGTCCAGTTGCCCGGGCTCGTAGGGCGAGCTCGCGCAGGCGCGGGCGACGAACTGGAGCTGCCAACGGACCTCCGTGTCGAGGAAGAGGTCCGACATCGACGCCCACACGGGCCGGCGGCCGCGCAGCGTCTCCTCGTCGAGAGCCTCCATCATGAGACGCAGCGTACACCGACGCGCGTGTGGCTATTTCCAACTGCGTTCTTCCAAGGAGCCTGGGATGTCGGCGTTCGTCGCAGTCGTCACGCTGGCGGTTCAGAACGCGGGTCTCATGCCACCCAAAGGTCCGGGAGGGCAGGCCCTTGAAACGGGCCCTCTTCGAGGCCCATCGGCGCGGCCGAGCGCAAGCGGGAGCTGGCAAAACAGGGCAAGCGGCACAGCCGCATCGGGGCCCGCTCGGCTCGCTCGCCTCGAACGCGCGCGGCGATTGGTTGTCCGGAGCGCACCTTCGGCTTGCTCATCTCGGCGTTGCGCCTGGGGTCCCGCGGCGCCAGAGGTCCCGGCAGGTCAAAGTCTTGAGTCTAGTCTCGCTCACAGCCCAGCGCGATGGCGAGCGCGGAGCAAAGCTGGGCGATCGCTCTCCGGCCCCTTCATGAGAACATGCCCAGCACACCGAAGTTCAAACTCGTCCAACTCCACAGGCAATCGGAGCGATTGGGCGCGCGCTGATCGAATTGGTATCCGTTGTCCATCCTATTCGCTACATGAAACCGAAACCAGAAGAAGCCTCCCGTCAAGTGTCAAGTTCGCTGGATAGAACCAGGCCTGCCTTCCGCCGCTGAAGTGTCCGCCTTCCTCGTGCTCGAAGTCCCAGTCTCGAAGCGGGAGTAACTTCGCATTGGCCTTGTCGTCGGCGCCACTCCATACTAGCTGTCTAGTTTCCGCCAGCAGATAGATCTGACCTCGCGGAGTTCCCAGCGGAACCTCTAGAGGCTTCTCCTTGACCACCGTATACCACGCTCTCGTCACCCAACGGCCTGACTCCTTCAAGTAATGGATAGCCACGCGCACCTCATCTGAGCAGTCAGTGGATATCTCGACATCGTATGTGATAGCGCAACCGTCCAAAGAAGGCACCAGGCCCTGAGGGCACTCAGTTGCACGACCGCGACACATGTAGTCATAGGTCTGGCCAGGCCAACAACAGTGCTCGCCGTCCAGAAGGCTCTGACCTAATTGACACGCGCGGGTCGGTTCCGGAGCAGGTACTGGCCGATAACTCAACAAGTACACCACGACAAGTGCCGACAGTATGGCCGCCAGCAGGATCAGGAGGGATGACCATCGAGGGACGCGGGAGGCAGACACGGATACTGGAGCTTGGTGCGACACGAACCCTCCAGCAGCAACAGCGCTCACGACGAGCCGGGCTGCATTTCCAGCAGCCGTGGCCTGGTTCTCCTCCTTGTGCTTGCGCTTCTCGCCGTCGGCAAAGTCACACACCGACTTTACAACACACCATGCACGACGCCTCTCTGTAGCGGCAACATACAGGCCGCCCCCCTCCATCTCTCCACCCACAGCCTCGAGATGAAGGCTTCGCAGGTCCTGTCGATAGTCAAGATTGTCCACAAGCTTTTCGCCAGACAAGAGTAGCCCGAACTTTGCTTTGGCCAGATTCCCTAGATTGGGAACCACTGCGCGCAGGCGGCTCAACACCATGGGCGTCGCGGTTGCCCTGTCTCCTCTGGGGATCAGCGAACGAGAGCCTACCTCGGTCCCAATGCGTTGTATCTCGTACTGCTGAACCTGCTTTGACACGAGGATCTCCCCAATCGCCTGTCGGTCTGAGTCGACGCCGAAGGCGATGCCAACCATGAGGATGGTTTGTGCATCGAGTTCGTCGATCGCGAGGAGAATTGTGGATAGGGACCCTCCCACTGTCCCCGTGCCCATCTCGGTCTGAACAACGAGTGTCCTGGCGCCACCGATGGTACCCAGGTCGTGGTAGGTTCTATCCTTCCCATGGATCTGACCCTTCGGCTGTGCAGTACCGGAAGCTTTGGCGGCTTCCGCGAATAGGGCGTCCCTCTCAATGTCGGTGACGACGACAAGGAGAACGTCAGCATGCGGAGCGTCTACCGAGGGGGAGAGGGTGGACCTCATCGAGTTCCTTGTAGTTCAGTGCATGGTCTGCGCCTGACCAATAGTACTTCACCCCGGTGTCGATACGAAAGATCAAGGAAGCACGGTGGAGTCAGGACATCCTGGTCCCAAGGATAGGAGTCGCGATGACAGGGCGAGATTCGGGTTTCCCATCTTCGGGCCAACGGCGTCGAGCCCGTCGCCTACTCGCCTACTGCCTCAAGCACCACATTGAGCTCGCCCGGAGGCCCTCGGACTTCCTCCCCTGGGCGCTCCGTGATGTCGTCGGCCTCCGCGCCCCTTCAACGCCCGCGCCGAGCCTGGCTATCTCCGCAGCCGGTCCAGCCAGCTGACCTCGCAGGCAGCCTCTGCCTCGCCACTACTCCTCGCTCGCACCGCGGCCGAGCGCCGCTCCCCCGCCCTGCATCGACGATCGTCCCTGCGCCCGGAGTAGGAAGAGATGGGATGAAGCGGCTGGCCACCACGGACGTGGTTAGCCGAAGCCCCACAACGACCGCGGTCAAGTGCCGCAAGTGGAGGCCAGGCATGGAGCATATTGGCATCGACGTACACAAGAGGGAAAGCCAGGTGTGCATCATCGACGGCACGCTGGGTGAAGTGACGGAGAAGAGGATTCGCACGGAGCGGGGGCGATTCAAGGAGGTGCTGGGAGGACGTGGGAGGGCGAAGGTGCTGCTCGAAGGCTCGACGGAGAGCGAGTGGGTGGCACGGTGTCTGGAGGAACTGGGACACGAGGTGGTGTTCGGCATCGCCGGAATACGCACGCAGGCCGACGGCTTCGATGATCTCGACCCCCGAAGGTCACCTCTGGACCCACGCTACCGACCTGAGGGCGACGCCGACGCTTCGAGGAATCGGCGGGCGACCTCGATGACTTTCCCGTCGGGCACCTCCTCGGAAGTTCGAGCGCGCTCATCGATTGCGGAGAGCGCTCGCCGCGCGACATCCTGTGCCGACTGCCGTTCGACCGGGTGCTTGTGCCAGAAGGACGGGTCGACCCGCAACACGTTCTGAAGCAGATCGCCAGGGTAGTAATCACCCGCCACCAAGGGGTCCTGCTTCAGCCGTTCCAACGCGAGGGGGATCAACACAGCGAGCGAGAACTGCTGACCGATCATGATTCGCAGGTCCTCGACCGAGAAGCTCCCGATCGGCTTGTGCCGGAGTGAATGGCACGTCCGCACAAGGTGAGAATCGTAGGTCGGTCGTCCCCAGTCGACCTTTTCGATGTTCGTCAGCGTTCTCGCCTCAGTTCCGGGCGGCGCTGGGGGGAATCGCGGTGGCCACGGCTCCTTGGGGTCCTCCATCGGCTCGAACGTTAGCTCACCTCCTCGGGCCTCACGGCACCGCCTCCACCGCGGCGTCGTCCGATGGAGGCACCACCACCTGTCGGCCGCCTGCATCCCACACCGCCTCGGCCACGTGTGGACGGGGCCGTCCGACGCCCTCGCGGGCGAAAGCACCGGGTTGCCCCTCGGGTTGGGGTGGGCCGCGCGGCTACCCATCCCCTTCCTTCGGGCGGAGGTCTACGAGTGGCTCCTCAGCGCCGCCACTCCAGACGGTCTCAGCCGATACAAGAGGGACCACACCCTCCCGGAGGCACCAGGGCCGGTGACCCGGTGAGCCACCCACTCGCCCGGGCCCCTCGGCGACCCGCCACTTCATTCTGCCCGCGAACGCTCACGACAAGCCCGCCACCTCTGGCGACCACCGAGGCCCTTCAATGGGCCATGGCCTCGGCAGTGGGCTCGGTCGCTCCCAGCACGCCAGCGAGCTGCCGCCGTCACAGGAAGTAGATTGGCGGGTAGACAACAGGTCCATCACGAAGCTCGTCGACAGCCCCCCCACCATCGGCGCGGCGATTCGCTTCACGCCCGGTGGGTGGACTGGAGGCGCGCGAGGGCGAGCCGCGTGGAGTCGTCACCAGTCTGCTAGTAGCTCCGCACAGAGGTTCTGACCGGTTCGGGCCCCTTCGTCGATGATGCCTTCGGTTTCCTTCGTTCGGGTCGGCGCCTCGGAAGCGTGGGCCGAGCTTTGAACCGTGCGGCGGGGCCCGTGGAGGGCCGCTTTCGCTTCTGGACCTTCGCTCGAGGCGGACGACCGTTCTGCGGATGATCCGCAGTGGCTGGCTCCGGGCTCACGACGGTGGGCTCGGGGGGCTTCTTGTTCGGGTAGGAGCGCCCCATCTTCTCGCGAGCCTTCTCGGTCGTGAACGTCCACTCGATCGTGGCCTTCGCGTCGTTGCGCTGCGCCTCCCACGCGGCGATCTCCGCGCTCAGCACATGAGCGTCCTCGAGCCGGCGGTCGAGGCACTGTCCACGAAGCACGCCGATCTCGATCTCTGCCATGTTGAGCCAGCTGCCGTGCTTCGGTACGTAGTGGAACTCGACCCTGCGCAAGATGCGCCGCGCCTCCTCGGGTTCGAAGGCCTCGTAGAGGGCGCCTGCGGTGTGGGTCGAGAGGTTGTCCAGAACCACTCGGACCAGTTCGGCGTCGGGGTAGTGCACATCGACGAGGTCTCGCATGCACTTCGCGAAGTCGATCGACGTGCGACGCTCCGTGACCTTGACGTGGCGCCACCGGCGATGAGGGTCGATGAAGACGAACAGGTTGGCGGTGCCATTCCGCTGGTACTCGGAGTCATAGCGCTGCAACTGCCCAGTCCTGGCCGCGATCGGCTCACGGACCTCGCCCATCAGCTGCGTTGGGCTCTCATCGAAGCAGACCAGTGGTCGTCGCGGATTCGGAGCCTCCGCGTAGACGTCGAGCACGTGTTCCATCCGCGCCACGTACTCGCCGTTGAGCTCCGGTACGCACCACATCTCCTGCCGCCAGGGCTTCAGCTTGTTCTCGCCCAGGCGCCGGCGCACCGTCTCCCGCGAAAGCTCGTCGTGCTCCGTGAGCGCAACCATGGTCCCAGCCAGAAGCTCAAGCGTCCAGCGCCGCCGCCCCTCCGGCGGTGCCGAGCATGCTGTCGCGACCAGGAGCGCTTCCTCAGTGCCCGAGAGCTTGCGTCTTGCGCCGGGGCGGCTCTCCTCAGCGAGCGCCCGTTCAAGGTTCCCCTCGACGAGGTTTCGCTTCGTAGGAAAGACTGTCGAGGTTCCGACGCCTACGTTCGCCGAGATCGCCTCGTCAGTCTCGCCCGCATCAGCTGCCAGGAGAATCTGCGCCCGCTTGAGCTTCCGAGCGGACCTCTTCCCCTTGTCGAGCATCGCCTTCAGCTCGGCGCGCTCTGCATCATTCAGCTTCACGCGGTATCGTACGTTCATGAACGCAGAGGATCGCGAAATCGCGTCGATGTCGATCCGGCCCTCGACTGCCGGCTTCACGGAGAAGCAGGGCCAGTACCTCGCCTTCATCTACGCCTACACGCGCGTCAACGGCTGCCCTCCCGCCGAGGCCGATCTCCAGCACCACTTCGAGGTCACCCCGCCTACCGCTCACCAGATGGTTCTCTTCCGGCCGCCGCCGCCGGTACTCNNCCGCCACACTCCGTTTCTACCTCCCACAGCTGACAGCTGCTGGGCTCCACGGCGTCACGCACCGCCCAGGACGCGCCTGGCACTGCTCGGCGCATGTGGGCACCTGTGTGGCCGCGCTCGCGCACCCGAGGAAGGTCGCCACGAAGGGGCACCGAGGCCGCTCGAAGACCTCGTGCATCGCCCCGGCCTGCACCAGCGTTCCGCCCAACATCACCGCACAGTGCGTGCCGACGCTCCGGGCCTCGTCTCGGCTGTGGGTGACGTGCAGCGTCGTGAGCCCCAGCTCGGCGTGCCACCGAATGAGCAACCCCTGGAGCTCGAGCCGCGTGTTGTGATCGAGCAACGACAGGGGCTCGTCGAGGAGCAGGACCTTGGGCCGTGGCGCTACCGCTCGGGCGATGGCCACTCGCTGCGCCTCGCCTCCCGACAGCGTCGCCACCGGTCGATCGACGAGCGTGCTCAGACCCAGCGCCTCGACCACCTCGTCCACCCGCCGCCTCCGCGCCGCGGGTCGCGCCCCTCGGGCCTCGAGGCCGTAGCCGATGTTCCCCCTCACGTCGAAGTGGGGAAAGAGCGCAGCCCGCTGGAAGACGAGGCCGGTGCCTCGCCGCTCCGGGGGCTCGACCGTGGCGTCGCGGCCCTCGATGCACACCCGCCCTGCCTGGGGCCGGTGGAAGCCGCTCAAGGTTTCGAGGAGCATCGACTGCCCCAACCCGAAGGGCCCACGAGGACCCAGTACTCGCCCCGGTGCACGTTCAACGAGAGCGGCCCCAACGCGAAGGCACCGAAGGCCCTCGTGAGCCTCTCGAGGCCGAGAACTCGCTCGCTCATCGCGCGTGCCTCCGCAGGGCGAAGGGCAACATGACTCCACCGAGCTGCAGGAGGAGGAAGGCCCACAGACACACCACCAGCAGCAGCGTGGCGATGGGCCGACTGTCGGCGGCGCCACCGCG
>PMBV01000135.1 GCA_003153055.1 Myxococcales bacterium | reverse complement strand
GCTCCAGCCAACCCCCGCTCCTCATTTCGACGCTCCCCTTCCCTGAGCACCCGGAGCGCATGCGTTTACCCAACGGGACATCGTCACGCAACCACGGGCGCAGCCAGGGGCGCCATTGTGGGCCCCGTGTCGGCGGACGGGCCGAGACCGGTTCGGCGAGCTCATCCGCGTACCATGAGCATCGCCCGCGCCAAACGCAGGTGGGCGGAGTCATTGGCGGCTCGGTTTTCAGCTAGTCCGCCGGATGGGACGGGGCGTCCGGGGTTCTGGACGGTGCTGGTGGGTTTCGCGCGAGCGAGCCCTACTGTCGAGTGTCTCGCTACTCGAGCGCGTTGAGCTCGACGAGGACGGTTTGGTCCGGCCGGATGGTGACCGTCTTCCGCGCCTGCTTTCGCGGGTGCTCCAGCTCGATGTCGTAGGTGCCAGCCTTGAGCTGGTACGTCGCTCCGCCGAAGGCCTCGCCCAGCTCCCGTCCGTTCGCCCGCACATGGGCGAAGGGAATCACCTTCACCCTCAAGTACCCCATTCGGACAACCGGAGCGACCGCGGGCTCGACCGGCTTCGGCGCGGCCTGGTTTGGCGCTGCCGTCGGCTGCGGCCCCGGAGCCACCACAGCTGGCGGAGGAGCGATGGCGACGGTCGAAGGCTTGGCCAACCCGTCGGACGTCGGCGAACCCTCCGCCGCGGGCGAACCTTCCCCGGCTTGCTGCCGTTCCGCCTCGGGCGAGCGCTTCGCCGGGACCTGAGCCTCCACGACTGAGCCCTCCGCCACTGCTGCCTTCTCCGTCGCTGTCGGCCGCTCAGCCGCTCGCGGCGTCATGTCAGGTGGGCTCGCCGGGATTTCCACCGCTGACTCGTCGGCCAGGGCATCCGAGGGCGCACCAGGCGGGGAGCCAGCCCCCGCCGGCCACATCAACGCCGTGATGCCCCCAGCGGCGACTACCAGCACCACCAGCCCGGCCACCACGTAGGGGAGGAGGGGCTTGCCAGGCCGAGCAGCCAGTAGGTCCTCCTCCAGCGCCAGCCTTTCTTGCTCATCGTCCTGCTCCTCTGGGGCTCGAGCTTCGGTGCCCAGCTCCGGCTCCACCACCACCGAGGGCTCCGAGGGTGGGAGGCGCGCGAAGCGCGCTGAGGAAGCCCCAGGCCGCGGCTTCGGCCCGCTGCTGACTCGTCCGGGCACCGGGACAGGGTCCGTCGTGCGCCTGGAGGAGACCTCGGGCTCCGAGGCGTCCTCCTCCAGAGGGGCCCGCGACGTCCTCCGGCCTGAGCTCGCCAGGCCGGGCTGCTTGTCTGTGCCCCCGACTCGCGGGAGCTCGCCAGGCCCAGGGCTCGCCCGTGCCGACACCAACCTCGACGGCGTCACAGTGACGGAGGGCTCTTGCGCGTCAAAGGAGCCCGAGGCCCCGTACCCATCCGGGAACCGGCGCGACAACAGCGGCTGCATCAACGCCAGGTGCTCGAACTCCCCCGGGAATAGCCGATGGAGGAAGTCCGACACCGAGGTGTCTTCCAGCGTCTTGGAGTTGCCCAGCACGAAAGTTGCCAGCGCACGTTGGAATTCGAAGGCCGACTGGAAGCGCTCCTCGACACTCCGTGCCAGCGCTTTCATCACCACATCGGACAGCTCCTGAGGCACGTCGGGGTTGAAGCGGCACGGAGGCGCGATGGCCGAGCCCTGCACAGCCCTCAGGACCGACACGTCCGAGTCTCCTGAGAAGAGCCTCCCTCCCGTCAGCATCTCCCACAAGACGATGCCCAGCGCGAAGACGTCGGTGCGCGCGTCGACTGGCTCACCGCGGGACTGCTCGGGAGACATGTACGCGAACTTCCCCTTCAACATGCCCGGCGCCGTATGGCTGGTGGTGGCCTTGGCGATGCCAAAGTCACCCAGCTTCACGGCTCCGTCGAAGGAGAGAAGCACGTTGTGCGGCGTGACGTCTCGATGCACGACGCCCAGGCTGTCTCCTCCCTCGCTGATGGTATGCGCGTAGTGGAGCCCTCGAGCCACCTGGACGCAGATTTCCGCCGCCAGTACGGGTGGGACAACCACCCCCAGCTCCTGGCAGCGGGAGCGAAGCCTCGCCAGAGACACGCCCCGGACGTACTCCATAGCCAGGAAGTACCGCTCCTCGAACTTCCCGAAGTCGAAGATTTGCACGACGTTGGCGTGACTCAGCCGGGATGCCAGGTTCGCCTCGGCGATGAACATCTCCACGAATTGTGGGTCATTACCGAGGAAGGAGTGCACCATCTTGATGACGACGTCTTTGGCGAAGCCCGCCTCACCCGTCGCACGAGCAAGGTAGATTTCAGCCATGCCACCTTCGGCAATCTTCTGCCGGACGAGGTAGCGGCCGACCGATGTCCCGGGCGCGAGCAAAGCGAATCATCTCCCCAAGCTGCGTGTCATAACGAGTTACCCGCACTTCCAGCGCGAGCCGGTACTGACTCATGGCCGGCTCGCGCCGATGCTCTCGTACCATAGAAGAGCGTGATGCTGAGACAGTGGTGCCCGTCGTCGCTCGACTGAGCGACGGAGTATTCGAGCACCTCGACTGCCGGGTTTCGGCCAAGCCACATCGTCACTTGCTCGCCCAGGAAGTTCCTGTGCTCGTTCCACGTGGCCGAAAACACCTTCACGCCCGAGAAACAGCGCATCATCTTCCAGCCTCGCGACGGCAGCTGCAACCAGCGGCGTGGGCGACCAATGGGGCATGGCGCCGGTGCCCGGAACCCGTGTGCGGCGCGCGCCCGTGGCACCAGCATGCCTCCCCCGAGAGCCGCCTCCTCATAGGTGGCCAACCAGCACCAGGGCGCCGCCACCGGCAGCCGGCACAAACAGGGCGCTGACCGGCTTCTTCTCGAGGACGAAGGCTACGATGCCGACCGCCAGGGAAACGAGTCCCACGCCCATGAACGCCACGCCCGCTTTTTGCATCTGATGGATGGACGCGACGAGTTCCGGGTTGCCAATGATGTTCCCTTGTTCATCCTGCTGGTTCAGTGGCGCCAGCGCCACCAATAGCAGGCCCCCCACGAGCCCCGTGCAACCGCCGGTGACACCCAATACGCCCAAGGTGCTCGGCTCGGAGGCAGGCGCTTCCTTGGCCCTCTCGGTGGGTGCCATGGACGTAGGCGATGAAACCGGAAGCGGCAAAGGCGAGAATCCTCCGGTGGCCGATGCCACCTCGAGCTTGGCGGGAAGCTTGTCCAGCTTCAGGCCTGCGAGGAGTTGCAGAAGCAGCTCTCGGGCTTTCTCCTGGGGCCGCGCCGAATCCCAGGCGACTCGGGCGGAGGAGCCACCCATCGCCATGCC
>PMBV01000164.1 GCA_003153055.1 Myxococcales bacterium | reverse complement strand
CGCACAGAAACTGGCTTCCTCCTCTGCGCCACGCTCAATTGGCCAGCACGATGAACTGGATCTTCCTCGCGCTGGTGTTGACCTCGGTGCTCGCTGCCGCTTTCAACGGCCAGATGTCGCACCTCACCGAGGCGACGCTCTCCTCCGCCAATGACGCCGTGAAGCTGGCCTTGGGCCTCATCGGCCAGATGACCCTCTGNNGAAGCTGGACTCCTGACCTTGCTCAGCCGGGCTCTGAGACCCGTGATGACGCGGCTGTTTCCCGAGGTGCCGGCGGAGCACCCCGCGATGGGCGCGATGATCATGAACCTGGCCGCCAATGTACTGGGGCTGGGCAACGCCGCCACCCCCTTCGGGCTCAAGGCGATGCAAGAGCTCGACTCCCTCAACCCGAGGAGAGGGGTCGCCACCGACGCCATGGCGCTCTTCCTCGCCCTCAACACCGGTGGCCTGGCGGTGATCCCCATGAATGCCATCGCCGTCCGCGCCGCCTCGGGCTCCAAAGACGCCGCCGGCATCATCGTGCCGACCATCATCACGAGCCTGTGCAGCACCGTGGTGGCCGTGCTCGTCGCGCGCTTCTTGGCCAAGCGCCAGCTCTTCTCGGTGGAGCGCTCGAGCACGCTCCTCTCTCCGGGCCCCAGTCGCTCTATCGATGGACAAGCCCTGGAGCGAGCCGAGGCCCTGGCCGCGGTCGGCGATCGAGGCACCCGCTGGACTCGGCTGTTGGCCGTGGCCGTCGCCCTCGCGCTCGCCGTGGCAATGGGCCGCTTCGTCGTGACTCAGGCGGCCTCGACACCGGCCTTCGACCTCTTCCGCCAGCTCCTCTCGAGCTGGCTGTTGCCAGTGATGATCGCCGGCATCGTCACCCTCGCCTTCGCCCGCGGCGCCAAGGTGTACGAGGCCTTCCTCGCCTCGGCGAAGGAGGGTTTCCAGACCGCCGTGTCGATCATTCCCTTCCTCGTCGCCATGCTCGTGGCCATCGGCATGTTGCGCGCATCGGGGGCCATGGAGGTGATCGTCAGCGCCGCCGCCCTCGTCACCTCACCCCTGGGTTTTCCTCCCGAGGCGCTGCCCATGGCGCTGATTCGCCCCTTGTCGGGGAGCGGAGCGCTGGCGGTCATGAGTGATGCGCTCAAGGCCTACGGCCCAGACTCCTTCGTCGGCTACCTCGTCTCGGTCATCAACGGGGGGACCGAGACGACGTTCTATGTCCTCGCGCTGTACTTCGGGGCGGTGCAGGTGCGCGTCATCCGCCACACCCTCCCCGCCTGTCTCGCCGCCGACCTCGCCGGCCCCACGGTCGCGCTCCTGGTGTGCCGGGTCTTCTTCGGCTCAGCGCCGTGACGAGTGGGGGCTCGCCGCCTCCCGCACCCGAGGCGACGGGTCGCGCTCCCGGACGATCTCCAGGAGCAAGGGCAGCTCGGGCAGCGGACGCGCGCGCAACGACACCAGAGCCGCCAGCCGCATCGCCTCGCCCGCGGCCATGCGCTCGGCCACCGACGCGTCACCACAGCTCCGGGCGCTCCCATCGACGGCCAACAGGGCCAGCTCGGCGTCACGGAGGTGGGCCTCGACCAGGCGGAGCTCCTCTCGTGCCCGAGTGAGAAAAGCCCCCACGTCCTCTGGGAAGTCGGTCGGCTCCTTGGCTGCCCGCTCGAGCACCCCGACGGCGAAGCGAGCCTCCTCGGCTGCCGAGCACTGCTCCCGGGCCGACGCCAGCGCGTTGGTCTCCGCCGGCGAGGGCACCTGGGCAGAGGTGGTCGCCGCGTGAAGGGCGAGCTGCCGGGCGGCCACCGCGGCCGAGAAGAACTGCCGCCGCTCGAGGCGCACCGTGGCCCACCGGCGGAGAACCAGTGGATCCGGCGCCGAGGCGTCCCACACCCTCTGGTACTCGGCGGAGGCCCGATCTCGCTGGCCCGAGAGATCGAGCAGCAGCGCGGCGGTCATCACCAACTGGGGGTCGCTCGCCCCTCGCCCCAGCTCCTCCAGCCGAGTCGCAAGCTGGTACTCCGCCACGCGCGGCGGGAGCGCCTGGAAGATCCGCGACAGCGACTCCGAGCTCCGCTCCCTCACGATGGACAGCCGCGCGGTGCGAAACGCCTCGAGCAGGGGCCCCAGCGCCATCACCGAGACGTGGAACCCGAGCTCCTCCGCGGCCTGCCAGCGATCCATCGAGTCGGGCGACTGGAGCGCCCGCGCCAGCTCCTCGAGCGGTCGCAGGGTGTACGAGGGGAGCGCCCGGCGAACGCGCTCGTCCTTCAGGGCCAGGAGCCGCGAGATGGCGCGGGACCGTTCGAACCGGGCGTCAAGCTCGGGGACCAGGGCCTTGAGCGGGCTCTTCTGGGCCACGGCGCGAGCCTGAGCCTCGTCACCCGAGACCAGGAGCCCATCGATCTCCGCCGAGGTGAGGCCGGCCCGCGCTTCATCGCGATGGGCCCCCGCGGGGAACTCCTTCAAGTACCCGAGGAGCGCAGCCGCCGTCTTGGCCTTCGCCCACGCCAACTCGTCGAGCCTCGCACCGGCCTCCTCGGCGGCCACGGCGTCTGGGTGCCGAGCGATGAGCGCCGCGAGGGTGGCCTGGTCGTCAACCGTGCCCAGCTCGCCGAGCTCGAGCTGACCGAGCAACGCCTCGGCCTCGGCCCGGTGGGGGCCGTCGGGGTGCTCCTTGAGAAACTGGCGGAGCGCCACGCTGGTGCGTCGCTCGACCGCCGCGTTGAAGCGCAACGTCTCGAGGAGCGCCCGGGCCGCCGGCCCCTGCCCGCTCTCGGAGAACTCGTCGAGGAAGCGCTTGTACGCGACCACCGAATGAACCTTGCGGGCTTCAGCGAGCTCCAGCTCAGCCAACCGCTCCCGGGCCGTCTCGGCATCGGAGTCGTCGGGGTTGGCGCGGAGAAAGGCCCGGTACGCCTCGACGGTGTCGGCCCGTGACGCAGCCCCGAACGCACCGCCCCGGCAACTCGAAGCGAGCGACAGAAGGAGAAGGACCATTCCGAGGGGCCGCACCGGGACGTGCTTAGGCACCACCAGGCGCCAAGTACAGCACCAGGAGCACCTTTCGAGCAGCACCGATTTTGACCTTTGGCCGGAGTTTGCGAGGCTGCGGCGAGGACATGCCTCGTCGCCTGCTCATCGCCCTCTTCACCGCCTCGGCCTGCGCCACTGGAGCCCCGGTGGGCGCACTCCTCGCCGAGAACCCTGGCTACGAGCCCTTCACACGCCCAGCGACCCCCATCGAGCCGGTGCCCACCGTCGTCGAGGGAGCGCCTCTCCCGCCCCTCGTGGTGGCGCCGCTCGCTCGAGACACCGCCGTCAAGACTGCCCGCGGCCTGGTGGGCGCCTCGCGCATGGTCGTCGGCAGTCGCCGGTACCACGACGACTGCACCGGGCTGGTGCGGGCAGCCTACGGCGAGCTGGGCGTCGACCTGATGAGCGAGGCAACCTCGGGAGACAACGGCGTCACGGCCATTTACCGGTTTGCATCGAGGCACGGCCGCATCTTCGACGCCGGCCGGCCACTCCCCGGCGACCTGGTCTTCTTCCGCGAGACCTATGATCGCAACCGCGACGGCCGAGACAACGACGGGTTGACGCACGTCGGGCTGGTCGACGACGTCGAGGCCGACGGCACCGTCGTCATCATTCACCGGGTCGCCCGAGGCGTCGTCCGCTACCGAATGAACCTGGGCCACCCCGACATGGCCCTCTCAACCGACGGGCACCGCTGGAACGACTGGCTGCGGAGTCCGAGCCCGGGCGCCAAACCTCGACTCACCGGCCAGCTCTTCGCCGGCTACGCGACGCTGCTGCCCGTCGAGTCGCGCCTGGCCGAGCACTGAGCCTCAGTCATTACGCCCGTGGGTGACGATCCACTCCTGGAGTCGCTTGGCGGAATCGTGCCCCGGGTGAAACGCCAGCACCCTGGCGAGCTGAGACTCGGCGCCTGCAGGGTTGTGCTGAATGAGGTGAATACGCGCCGACAGCACGTAGGCTCGCAAGAAGGTGTCGTCGCGCGACTCGACGGCCTCCAGTTGCTTGAGCGCCTCCTCGAAGGACGAGCCCCCGTTGCACACGTACTCGGGCAGCGCGAGATCGGCCCAGTTGTCGGGGCCCGAGGCGTTTTGCCGGAACTCCTCGGCGAGCGTGAGGGCCGACACCTCACCGAGGACCCCAGCGGCCACCGCCCTCGCACGGAGCGCCGCCAGACGATCAGTGCCCACTGGGCCCTTCGCCTTGATCGAGGCGTCGAGCTGGGCGACCTCGGCCCGAAGCGCGTTCTCTCGCTCGATGCTCTGGGCCGTCGCCACGCGCACCTGACCATGGGTCTGCTCAAGCTGGCTCTCGAGGGTCGCCCGCAGGGGCGAGTCGGCGTCCAAGGACTCCAGCCGAGTCTTGAGCTCGGCGCTCCGGGTCTGCGTACGCCGAGCCTCGGCGTTGGAGTCATCGGCCAGGAACGACAGCGCCATCACCAGGGCCGATCGAGCCACCACGGAGTCGGGGTGAGCCATCACCAGGGCCCGCGTCTGGTTCGCCGCCGCCTGTTGCGAGGCCTCGTCGTCCTTGCGCAGCGTCGCGAGCGCGGCCCTCGACTCCTGCTCGATGCGCGGTGCATCACCCTTCACCAGGGCGCGGCCGAACAGGTACCAGGCGAGGGCCAGCCCGATGAGGAGCGCGATGACCAGGAAGATGATCACCGCGATGGTGGTGCGCCGGTTGGCCGACGCGCGCATGGAGGCGACCGCGGCCTCGTCGTCCGCCTCCGCTGCTTCGAAGCCTGGCTGCTCGTCGCCGGGCGCCACGTCAGGAGGCAAGTCGAGCTGCTGGTGCTCTCCCGAGGCGTAGAGCCGCGGCTGCTCGCCGGTGGCAGAGTATTGGGGTTGCTCGCTCGACCCTTCGTTCGAGAGTGGCGCCTGAACCGCCTCATCGGGGCTCGCGCCATCTTCCCGCTCGAAGGGCCGCGGCTCGGCCTCGCCCACCCCGGCAAACAGAAGGGTCTGGTTCCCGGGAGGGGCAGACAACTCGGCGTCGAGGAGCGGCGCTGGCTCGCTGGGCGCGGCTTCTTCTGACGGGTTCATCGCGAAGAGCACGGTGCGGTTGTGACGCTCGGGGGCCGCGGGAATCTCAGTGGGCGTCACCGCCTCGCCTTCGGAGCGCTGAGGTCGGCTCTGGCGAGCGGCCTCGGCAGGGCCCACGCTTTCGAGGTCGACCCGCACGGTGCTCTCGCTCGGCACCCGGGAGTGAGGGGGCGAGGAAGACTCGGCGGCTGTCACCTTGGGTGTGGCCTTCCCTGAGGCCCGGCCGAACATCATCGTCTGGCTCTTGGCCGCGGCGGCGGACTCGTCAACCGGGCCGAGGCCAAACAGCACCGTCTGGTTCGATTGGCCCGGCGACTTCGGTGACTCCTCAGGGGTCGCGGCCTCCACCCCGCCCGGCGTTCCGAAGAGCACCGTCTCGGTGCGAAGGCTCGAACTGGGAGGCGTGTTCGCGCCGTACGCCACGGCCTGCCGACCCGGGCTGCCAGACAAGGGCGGCGTGTTCTTGCTCTGGTTGGCCGCCGGTGTCCCGAACGTCAGGGGCTGGCTCGGCCGCCGCGCCGGGGGAGCCGCCGGTGGCACGGGGTCGATGGGGGGCCCGCCGAACACCATCGTCTTCCCAGCCGACGACAGGGCCGAGGGAGCCGGCGCCGGCGGGACCGGACTCGCCGCGCCGAACACCATGGTCTGGGCGGCAACTGGTGGCTTGCTCTGCGGTGGCGCCGACGAGGTGGTGGGCGCCGCGAACATGAGCGTCCCCGTGTTGGCCTTGCTCGGCTCGGCGCCGGGAGGTGAAGAATGCCTGGCAGTAAACACGTGCCCGCAGCGTGTGCACTGCACGGGCGCCCCATGAGACGGAATCACCGCGTCATCAAGGACGTAGGTCGTCGCGCATTTCTCGCAGGAAATCAGCACGTGATCCTTCTATCACACCCCGCCGTCGGTCAACGGAAGCTGGCAGTGTCGCTGGAGGCGCTCCAGGCGTACCAGACCAACGCCTTCCACGAGGTCGACCTGGTCCCACGAGGTGAAACCACCGATGCGGGTGCGCTCGTCGACCACCCGGTGCGCGAGATCGTCACTGATTCCCGGGACCAGCGCAAGCTCATCGGCCGTCACCCGGTTGAGGTCGAGGGGGAGACCGAGCGTGAGCGCCTGACCCGCGGGCAGGGTGCTGCCTGGCCCACAGCGCGCCACTCCATGCGCATCGAGGTGCACCTCGGTGGCTGGGCAATCGAGGGCGGCGCGTTGAGCGGGCCACAGCCAGAGCCCGACTCCCATCGCGAGCCCGGAGATGCTCAGCACCATCGCCACCGCCCTGGTTCGGCTCATGCCCCTTTGGGGTTGGCCGCGGCCGCGTCGAGGCCGAACTCGGTGTGGAGCGCGCGCACCGCCAGCTCGCTGTACTTCGCGGGAATGAGGCACGACACGCGGATCTCCGAGGTGGAGATGGCGACGATATTGATGCCTTCTTTCGAGAGCGTCTTGAACATGCGCGCGGCCACGCCAGAGTGCGTGCGCATGCCCACGCCCACGATCGAGACCTTGGCCAGCTGATCATCGACCTCGATGGCCCCGGCCTTGATGCTCTTGGCCACCTTCTTCATCACGTCTTGGGTCTTGAGCAGATCGGCCCGCCCAACGGTGAAGGTCAGATCGGTCAAGCCCTTGCGGGCAGGGTTCTGCACGATCACGTCGACGCTGATCGCCTTGTCGTCGAGGGCCCCGAAGATCTTCGCCGCCACGCCGGGGGCGTCGGGGACGTCACGAATCGAAACCTTGGCCTCGTTGCGATCGAGCGCGACTCCGCTGACCAGAATGTCTTCCATCGCCTTGTCCTCCTCACACACGAGGGTGCCAGGGTCGTCGGTGAACGATGACTTGACCCACAGCGGCACCTTGTACTTCATGGCGATCTCGACGGACCGAATCTGGAGCACCTTGGCCCCCAGAGACGCGAGCTCGAGCATCTCTTCGTAGCTCACCCGATGGAGCTTACGCGCCGCCGGGCAGACGTTCGGGTCGGTGGTGTAGACCCCGTCGACGTCGGTGTAGATCTCGCACGCATCGGCCTTGAGGGCCGCGGCGATGGCCACCGCGGTGGTATCGCTGCCGCCCCGGCCCAGCGTGGTGATGTTGCCCTCTTCGTCGACGCCCTGGAACCCGGCGATGACCGCGATGTGGCCTTCGTCGAGCACCTCGAAGAGCGCCTCCGAGTCGATGTGCTTGATGCGGGCCTTCGAGAACGTGCTGTCGGTGACGATGCGGCACTGGTGGCCCATGAAGCTCTTGGCCTTGGCGCCCATGGAGTCGATGGCGATGGCCAACAGGCCGATCGTCACCTGCTCTCCGGTCGCGACCACCACGTCTTGCTCGCGTTCACTGGGGCGCTCGGTCAGCTCATGCACCAGCTTGAGGAGGCGGTTCGTCTCGCCACTCATCGCCGAGACGACGACCACCACCTGATGCCCTGCCTTCTTGGCTGCGATGGCACGTCGGGCGACGTTTTGAATGCGACTGGTGTCGCCGACGGAGGTGCCACCGTACTTCTGAACGATCAGCGCCATGCGGGGATGGGCTTCTAGCGGAGTCCTCTCGGCGGGGAAAGGTGCTAATGAAGCACTCCTCATGAGCGAGCAGCGCGATCTCCCAAAGACGCTGACGACGGCCATTCCCGCGATTCCCACTCCGGTGTCTTCAGGGCCGATCGCCCCATCGGAAGAAGAGGCCCGTGCGCGGATCACCGCCCTGGAGCGAGAAGCCCGAGCCATGGGCCAGTCGCCCGAGGCAGCGCTCCTGTTCCACGAGATGGGCCTGTTGTGGGAGTCGTCGCTCAGGCACCCGCGCAACGCGGCGGTGGCCTACCAGAACGCCTTCAAGCTCGACCCGCGCTTCCTCGCCAACATCCGGGCCGCGCGGCGGTTGTTCGGCGAGGTCGGCAACTGGGTGATGGTGGTGCAGCTCATCGACGCCGAGCTGGCGGCCAGCGACGCCGAGCGGAGCAAAGCCGCGCTGTGGTTCGAGAAGGGGCAGATCCTCGAGCAGCGGCTGTCGCAGGAACAGGAAGGCACCCTCGCCATCGCCCAGTGCCTGGCCCTGGCCCCCCGCGACGTGACGCTCCTGGTGCAGCTCGAGGCCGTCTTCGAAGAGAAGGGCGACCACGAGGCCCTGGTGAGGGTGTACGAGCTCCTCGCCGCGGCCGTGAGCGAAGACGCGGCGCGGGCGGGGTTCCTCACCACCGCCGGGCTGCTCCTCGAGGATCGGCTGAAGAACCACGCCGAGGCAGCGCGGCTGTTTCGAGCGGCCTTCGCCATCGAGCGCCGCGATCCGCAGCTGCTCTCGGCGATCAAGCGCGTGGCACAGCGAGAAGGCACCGCTGACGAGGAGCTGGAGGCGCTGGCCGCCGAGGCCGAGGGCCAAGGGGCAGCGGCGGCGCCCACGTTCCTGCAGATCTCCAAGGTCTACGAGCGCCTCGACCGCCCGGAGGACGCGCTCGCGGCCCTGCTCGCCGCCCGTCGGGTGAGCCCAGCTGACCCGCTGGTGCTCTCCGAGCTGGCCCGCATCTACGAGGCGCAGGGCCGCCACGGAGAGCTGGCCGACGTACTCCTGGCCTGGGTCGCCGTGAACGCCGATGAGAGCGAGTTCGTCGCCATCAACCTGAGGCTCGCCTCCCTGTATGAAGCGCTCCACCAGGACAACGACGCCACGGGCCGCTACCTCGCCATCGTCACGCGGGTGCCCGGGCACGCTGGGGCCCTGGCCGGCCTGGGCAAGCTCTACTACCGGCTCCAGGATTGGGCGGGCCTGTGCCAGACCTACGAGGCAGAGGCCGCGGCCGCTGAGGATCCACGGCTCAAGGCCGGGCGGCTGTACAAGGCCGGTGAGACCCTGGAAGAGCGGCTCTCGAAGGTGGACGACGCCATCGCCAGGTACCAGACCTGCCTCCACTTGGTGCCTGGGTTCCTCCCAGCCCAGAAGGCCCTGGGGCGCCTGTACGAGAAGCTCGGTCGGTGGACGGATCTCATCGGCATGTACGATCAAGATCTATTGCAGACGCCCGACAGGGACCAGCAGCTGAGCCTCCTCAACAAGATCGCCGCGGTCTACGAGGATCGACTCGACGACCCGGCCCGGGCCATCGAGTGCCTTCGCCGGGTGCTCGACCTGGCGCCGGATCACCCGGGCACGCTGAGGAACCTCGGCCGGCTCTACGAGCGCTGTGGTCGCTGGCCCGAGCTCCTCGAGCTCAACGAGCACGAGACCCGGTTGGCCGCCGACACCAAGCAGGTCGTCTCCATCGCCCACCGCAGCGCCGAGATCCTCGAGGAGCAGCTCCGCGATCGCCCCGCCGCCATCTCCGCCTGGGAACGGGTGCTGCAGTTGTCACCCAACTACCTTCCCGCTCTCCGCGCCCTGGGGCAGCTCTACGGCCAAGACGGTCGCTGGGAAGCCCTGGTGCGCATGTACCGGGCAGAGGCCGAGCTCAGCACCGCGCCGGAGCACACCGCTGGCCTCGTTCAGCGCATCGGCGAGCTGTACGAGCAGAAGGTCGGCGACACCGAGCAGGCCATCACCGCGTATCGGGAGGTGCTCGGCCTGGTGCCCAGCCACTTCCTTGCCCTGCGCGCCCTGGCTCGCATCTACCGGGCCCGCGGCGAGTGGGAGCGCCTCATCGAGATCCTCAGAGCCGAGGCGGTCAACCGCACCGATCCGACCGAGCGAGCCAACGCACTGTTTCAGGCCGCCTCCATCTGGGAGGACCAGCTCCACGACGCCGATCACGCCATCGCCGGCTACCAAGAGGTGCTCCAGGTGGCCCCCACCCACGCGACCGCGCTCCAGCAGCTCGATCGGCTGCTGACGACCAAGGACGACGCGCGCGAGCTCATCGCGCTGTTCGATCGCCAGACCCAGGCCGGCACGCCCACCGCGCGGTTGGTGGCGTGGCTCAACCTCGCTCGGATCTACCTCGATCGTCTCAACGAGCCCGCCCGGGCGGCGACCTGTGCCGAGAGCGCCCTGGTGCTCGACCCGGCCAACCTCACCGCATTGAGGCTCCTCGAGCGAATCCGCGCCCATGACAAGCCCCGGCGCGCCGAGCTCCGCGCGAGGGTCGCGGCCACCACCAATGACCCGAGGCTGGCCACTGCCATCAGGCTGGCCAACGCCGAGCCCCTCGACGGCGCGGGGCGAGGGGCGAGCCTCGATGAGCTCAAGGCCGCCTTCCGGGGCGACCCAGCTGATGAGGCGCTCGGGCTCCTCCTCGAGCGGGCGCTCCAGAAGGTCGGCGACGCGCGCGGGCTCATCGACCTCTACGAGCGCCGACGGGCGATGACGACAGGGCCCGCCGACGCGCTCCAGCTGCTCCTGCGCATCGGCGAATTGCACGAGACCCGCCTGGGCGACTTCCGCTCGGCGCTCACCGCGTACCAGGAAGCCCTGGCGGCGGCGCCCCATCTCTACCCCGCGCTCCTGGGGAAGACGCGGTGCGCGGCTCTCCTCGGAGACAGTGGGATGGCACGGGAGGCACTCCATGCCGTGGCCCAGAGCGCCCGGGAGAGCACCAGCGGGACGGAGGCGCTCCTCGACGCGGCCAAGCTCGCCCGGGAGGTCGACCACGACGAGGTGGCCGCCCAGGAGCTCTACCAGCGTGTGCTGGAGCGCGACCCACTGCACCCCCAGGCCGGTCCGGCCCTCGAGGAGCTCCTCGCCAAGCGCGGCGGCGTGGAGGATCTCATCACCCTCAACGAGAAGCGAGCGGCCGCCAAGCTGGCCCAGAAAGACCCCGCCGCCGCGGCCACCGAATACCTCGAGGCAGCCCGCCGGGTGCTCGACACCAGCACCGATCGCCCCCGGGCCCTGGCGTTGCTCGATCAAGCCCTCACGGCCATGCCGACCCACCTCGACGCTCTGGAGCTCAAGGGCAGCCTGGCGGTCGAGACCCAGCACTACGCCGAGGCAGCCGCCGCCTGGGCCGTGCGGGTCCAGCAGGGAGGAGACCCCAAGAAGCTCGCTCGACTGCACCTCCGGTTGGGGGCCCTGTACCACGATCAGCTGAGCGACCCGGCCCGGGCCGCCTCGCACCTCCAATCGGCCATCGCCGCCGAGCCCGCCAGCATCGACGCGCTCGAGCGGCTGGCGGTGATTCACACCAACTCGAAGAACTACGTCGGCGCCGCCGACTGCCTGAGGCGACTGCTCGAGCAGGAGTCGACCACCCAGGCCAAGGCGCGCAACACGCTGGCGATGGCACGCATCACCGACGAGGGCTTCAATGACGTCGCCCAGGCCATCGTGCTCTACGGCCAGGTACTGGAGCTCGTGCCTGGTGACGCGGTGGCGCTCGATCGATTGGTGCAGCTCTACGAGCGAACCGGAGCGCTGGGCGATCTGGTGGCGGTGCTCGAGCGCCAGGCGCAGCACGCCCCCGACGTGAAGCGGTCGGTGGCGCTGAAGACGCGCATCGCCACCATCGAGGCCAAGTCGCTCACCGAGCCGTTCCGGGCGGTCGCCACCTGGAAGGAGATCATCGAGCTCGACCCGACGAACCTCGGCGCCCACGCCGCGCTGGCCGACCTCTACAGCCGAGACAGCGCCTCCATCGGGCTGGCCATCGAGGCGCACCGAAACCTCTTGCGGCTCGAGCCGTCGCGGGTCGACAGCCTCCATGCCTTGTTCCGCATGTGGGAGTCGCTCCGGCAGTTGGACAAGGCCTTCTGCGTGGCGGCCCAGCTCACGTTCCTCAAGAGCGCGACCGAGGCGGAGTCGGTCTTCTTCTCCGAGGGCAAGAGCCGGCTCCCGTCGGACTTCCGCGCGGCCCTGGGCACGGCCGACATCGAGGAGCTGCACCACCCCTGGGCGCGCGGGCCGATCATGGACGTGTTGCGGGCGGTGGGCGACCAGTTCGTCAAGCTCTACCCACCGCAGCTCGAGCTGGCTGGCGTCGATCGCAAGGCTGACAAGCTCAAGGGCGATCACGCACTGGCGAAGGCGTTCGGCGCGGTGGCGGTGTTGTTCCGAGCTGAGGGCTACGACGTCTACCAGGCCCGCCGCGGCCTCGCCCTCCTCGAGACGACCGACCCGCTCTCGGTGTGCCTAGGGACCGAGGTGGTGCGTCGTTTCAACCTCCGTGAGCAGCGGTTCGTCTTCGCGCGGGCGGCGCTGGGGCTCCATGACAGGAGCGCCGTCTTGGGCAAGCTGTCACGGGGAGAGCTGGCCGACCTCCTGGGCAACTCCATTCGAATCCACCGGCCGACCTTCGAGGGCCTGGGCCGGCGTAACGACGAGCAGTCCAAACAGCTCCGCAGGGCGTACTCTCGAAAGGCGCTCAAAGCCCTCGAGGAGCCGGCCGACGCGGTGGCCAGTGGCCCCAAGCTCGCCATCGAGCCCCTGACCGAGGCGATCTCATATTCCTTCGACCGGGCCGGGTTGTTGGCCGCCGCCGACGTGAGCGCGGGGCTGGGGCTGGCGCTCCGGGAAGTGGGTTCTCAGGAGGCCTCGGGTGACACGGCCGAGGCGCTCGCCGCGGTGGTGCTGAACCGCGCCGATCTGAAGGAGCTCATGGCCTTTGGGCTGTCAGACGAGTTCTTTCGGCTCCGGCAGCGAATCGGCGTGTCCCTCGGGTAGCTCCTAATCCTCGCGCACCAGCACCTCGCCCGGCAGCTCGGCCCTCAGCCGGGCGGCGGCAGCTTCGACCTGGCGGGCGTCGCCGTGCTCAATGGTGATCTTCACCAGGTGGTCGAGTGACGGGTCGAAGGTCGGGTACGAGCCGAACGCCACGTGGGGCATCGCCATGGCGATGGCGTCCAGGGTCCTGGCGATGTCCGACTCGCGGGCCCGGAGGTAGAGGTTTCGGAGCGTCACCGGGTCTCCCGGGAGCTGCTGGAGCACGGCCTCGAGCTGTGCCCGGAAGAACTCCGGCACGCCCGGCAGCATGAAGACGCGGTCACACATCAGCACCGGGTACCCGGCGTCCTTGGACTCGACCAGCTCCGAGCCTTCGGGCGCCTCGGCCATGCGCAGCGCGGCGGCGGGCAGCTCGCCATCTTTCCACCCGGCACGAAGGAGCTCGACCAGGCGGGGGGAGGACACGATCTTCCGACCCAAGGCCAGGGCCACCGCGCGCACCGTCACGTCGTCATGGGTCGGGCCGACGCCCCCGCTCGTCACCACGAAGCGAGCACGGCGGCGGGCCAACGCCAACGTCTCCACGATGCAGTCGACCTCATCGGGAATCACGTGCACCGAGGCCAACCGGACCCCGCGCTCACGGCACCGACGCACCAGATGAGACCCGTTGGCCTCCACGACCTTGGCGGTGAGCACCTCGTTGCCGATGATGATGGCTGAGAGGCCTGTGTGGATCATCGTCGTCCCTCCGCCCTCGGAGCCGACCTCCCTCACCGCGGGAGCATCGCCCCGGGGACGTCGAGGCTCAGCGCCTTCCGCAACTCGAAGAGCCGAGCAACCTGGGTGGCCTCCCGACGGAAGGTGGCGCGGCCGATCAACAGCCGCACGGCGCTGTAGCCCAAGGTCACCGTCGAGATGACGAGGGCTGCGAGGTGATACTCGGGGTGGTACTCCGAAAAGTCCCACCACAGCTTCCCGGCCGCCGCCAGGAACAAGGCCCCGATGCCACCGGCGACGATGCCGTGGGCGAAGTGACCGATACTCTCGCGCGAGGAGACCCGTTCGAGGACCGCGTCGTGCTCGGCTCGCAGCTGAGAAGGCTCACGCTCCATTCCGTTGGCCATAGCACGGCCCGGGGCCACGCGCAGCTGTCGCCACCCGAGGGTCACCGAGCCTCGACCAGGTGCCCACAGTCGCCGCAGCGCTGGCCGACCCTGGCCGGGGCGCCACAGGCACGACACCGGGTCGTCTCGTCGGAGGCCCGCGCGACGACGGGAGCGAGTTCAACGCCCCCGCGCCTCGGGAGGCTCATGCCACAGCGCTCGCAGAGCCGTTGGGCGGGCTGGACGTGGCGGCAGTAGCGACAGGTCACGTCACCCTGCTCGACGGCGACTCTCGGCTCGGCGTCGACGGCGCGATCGGTGGTGAGGTCGAGCATCGGCTCCACCGGCACCTCTCCGACCGAGCTCAGGGCGGTGCGCTCGAGCTCAGGAGTGACGTCGGGGAGCACCTCCACGGCCGCGTACGGGGTGGCTTCGAGGTCGACGAGCGACTCGATGGCGACCTCGCCGACGAGCTCGCGGCTCTCGAGCCCCTCGATCGCCTCGTCGCGCGTCGGAGGAGGGCCGAGATCGGCCAGCGCACCGAGGTCCCTCCCGCACTGCTCGCACTCGAGGCCGAACTCCTGCTGGTGCTCACAGAGGGGACAGGTGACCATGGCGAGCTCCACTCTATCAGCCGACGCGCGCGAGTTTGAGCCGTCCCTCCCAGCGCTCCTCCAGCGCCCGTACCAGCCGAGCGTGCTCGGGAGCCTCCAGATGGGGGTCGGCCGCCACCACGGCGCGGGCTTCGACCTGGGCCACGGCGAGGAGCGCTTGATCTCTCACCAGGTTCGCGACCGCGAGCTCGGGGAGGCCGCTCTGGCGAGTGCCGAGGAACTCACCGGGGCCACGGATCTCGAGGTCCTTCTCCGCGATGACGAAGCCGTCGGTGCTCTGCTCCATCACGCTGAGCCGCTCCCGCGAGTCTTGGCTCAGGGCGTAGCCGGTGACGAGGAGGCAGTGAGACTTGGCCGCGCCCCGCCCCACCCGCCCTCGGAGCTGGTGCAGCTGGGAGAGCCCGAAGCGCTCGGCGTGCTCGATCACCATCACCGAGGCGTTGGGCACGTCGACCCCGACCTCTACCACTGTCGTCGCCACCAGAATGTCGAGCTCGTGGCGGCGAAAGGCGGCCATCACCGCGTCTTTTTCCTGCTGTTTCATTCGGCCGTGGAGGAGGCCGACCCGGGCCTCGGGGAACGCGGCGCTGACCTGCTCGGCGCCCTGCGTCGCGTCGGCGAGGTCGACCTTCTCCGATTCCTCGACCAGCGGGTACACGATGTAGGCCTGGTGACCTCGCGCCAGCTCCTCCTGAATCAGCGCCCACGCCCTAGGTCGGGCCTTCTCGACGAAGACGCGGGTCTCGATGGGCGTACGCCCGGGTGGGAGCTCGTCGATCACCGACACGTCGAGATCGCCGTACAGGGTCATGGCGAGGGTGCGCGGAATGGGCGTGGCGGTCATCACCAGCACGTCGGGCCGCGGACCCTTCGACATCAGCGCGTGCCGCTGGATCACGCCGAAGCGGTGCTGCTCGTCGATGACGACCAGGCCCAGCGAATGGAACTCCACCGCGTCTTGGATGAGCGCGTGGGTGCCGACCACGACGCGCAACTGGCCCGACGCGACCGCCCGGCGCTGGGCGGCCTTCTGGCTGGGCGTGGCGCTCCCGGTGAGCAGGCCCACCGGCGCCTCGAGGGGAGCGAGGATCTTCGAGAAGGTCCGGTGGTGTTGCTCGGCGAGGATCTCGGTGGGAGCCATCACCGCCACCTGGTACCCGTTCTCCACGGCGAGGCAGGCGGCGACCATGGCCACCGCCGTCTTGCCGCTCCCCACGTCGCCCTGGAGGAGCCGGTTCATGGCCTCCGGCCGAGCCATGTCACCGATGATCTGATCGATGACCCGCCGCTGGGCCCCGGTGAGAGAAAAGGGCAACAGCGCCGTCGCCCTCTCGAGCTTCGCTGGGCTGACGTCGAAGGCCACGCCGGGCTCGACCTTCACCCCTTGACGCCGGAGCGCCATGCCAAGCTGGAGGAAGAAGAGCTCGTCGAACGCGAGCCGCTGGTGGGCGGCCGAGCGGTGCTCGTTCAGCGCCTCGAGCGACGCATCGTCTGGAGGGAAATGCAGGGCGCCGAGGGCCACGCCGAGCCCCGGGAGCCCCAGCCTGCGCAACAGCTCTGGGGGTAGCGACTCCTCGACGGTTCCGGCGAAGCGCTCTCCGACCTTGAAGGCGAGCTCGCGCAACGCCCGCTGCTCATGGCGCTCGAAGCCTGGGTAGACGGGCACGATGCGGCCGAAGTGAACCTTCGAGGTGTCGAGATCATCGGCCGGCTCGACCTCGGGGTGAGGCATCTCCCAGCCCCAGTGCGACTGACGAACCTCACCCGACACCACCAGGCGCTTGCCCAGGGGGAACCGCGCCTTGAGCCAGGGGCCCGACTGAAAATAGGTGGCGGCGATGGTGCCCGAGGCGTCCTGGAGCACGGCGCGAAACTGGCGGCGCCCGCGACCGGAGCTCTCCTCCACGCGCTTCACTTCGACGACGATGGTGCCCCGCTCCCCCGCCCGGAGCTGAGCGATGCGCTTGACCTGGCGTCGATCTTCGTAGACCCGGGGGAGCAGAAACAACACGTCGCCCGTCTTGGTGATGCCCTTCTTGTTGAGCAACCCGACCAACCTGGGGCTCGTCTTCCACCCGGCGAGCTTGAGCGGCGTGGCCAGCGGGCCGGAGCTCGGCGCGATGGAGAGGATCCGCGCTGGCGCGTCGAGATCGGGGTCTGCCTTGGGCGCCTTGGCCTTCCGACCCGGGCGGGCCGCCTTCGGAGCTGGCTCCGCGGGCACCGGCTCCAGACGTTCCGGCTCCCGACGCTCAACCTTCGCGGCACTGGGTGCCACGCGCACCGAGCGCTCAGTCGCACCGGCCGGTGGAGCATCCTTCGTCGAGATCACGGTCGAAGGTGGAGGCGGAGCGCCGAGGAGCCCCGGGGTGACGAAGTCGACCTGAAGGCCCTCGTCGCGCATCACCCGGAGCACGCTCAGCACCGCCGAGCGCCGCTCGGAGCCCACGGCCGAGTCGATGACCGAGACGGCTCGCTCGAGCGCCTCGAGATGAACCGGGTTCAGCAGCCCCCGAGCGCGCTGGAGCGCCGCGCCGAGTGGCGTCTTGAGATCGCGCACCCCTCTCAGGTTGGCGAAGTCCCGTGCGCACGCGTAGCGCAAGGGGGCAACCAGCGAGTCGAGGGGGTGCGTGCTACTGGGCATCCTCGAAGTCGACCGAGAGCACCTCGTACTCCCGGACCCCGCCAGGGCTGGTGATGGTCGCCACGTCGCCGACGCGCTTGCCGATGAGCCCTCGGGCGAGCGGCGAAGTGACCGAGATCCACCGTTTCTTGATGTCGGCCTCGAACTCGCCGACCAATCGGTAGAGGACCTTCTTCTCGGTCTCGGTATCCATCAGGTGAACAGTGGCGCCAAAGACGACCTGCTCCTGCCCCTTGAACTTGGAGACATCGATGACCTCGGCGTGGGCGATCCACCCGTTGAGGTCCATGATGCGGCCTTCGATGTGCCCCTGCTTCTCCTTGGCGGCGTGATACTCGGAGTTCTCACGGAGATCGCCGTGGGCGCGGGCGACTTCGATCTCCTGGGCGATCTTGGGCCGCTCGACGGATTGGAGGTGCTTGAGCTCGTCTTGCATCTTCCGGAGCCCGCTCGCGGTGGTGGGGAACCTGTCACTCATCAGCTTTGGATCCTCGGGAGGAGGCGCGGGACAGTAGCGAAGCCCTCGCCGCAGGTCTACCCTGGTGAGGTTCTGTCGGTGGAAAGCGAAAAAGAGGTGAAGAAATGCTGTCGGTGAAGGAGCTGCGGACGCTGGCCTCCAAGCTCAGCAGTGAGCAGTTTCGCAAGCAACTGGGGCCCTTCGTGCTGGTGCAGCGACCTGGAGATCCGTCCAGGGCGGTCGACAACAACCTCGGCCTTCCCTTCAGCGTCGAGCGCACGACGCTGGCGCGGCCCGAGCAAGTCACGGCCGGCGCGCTGGCGCTGCTCTTCCAGTTCGATGATCTGTTGGTCGCCTCGGTGCCGCCGCTCCTTGGCGTCGACCAGCTCTCGGTGGGTCGCCAGCCTGACAACGAGCTCGTGCTCGAGGACTCCTCGGTTTCCAAGCGCCATGCGCTGCTCCGGTGGGACGCGGCCTCGGCGCGCTGCACGGTGCAGGATCTCGACTCGACCAACGGGACTTTCCTCAACGCCTCCATTCGACTGAGACGGGAGACAACCTTGAAGAACGGCGACATCTTGTCGTTCGGAGAGGTGCAGTACTGGTTCCTGTTGACGCCGACGCTCTACGAGAAGCTGCGGGGCGCCCGGTCGCGCAGCGTCAACGTGTGAGTCCCGTTACCTCCCCTGCACCTTGAGCCCCAGCCGGTACACGGCCTGGCTCGTCCAACCGGCCCTGCCCGCCACGTCGGCGGCGACAGCCTTGAGCCGTTCGCCCCCACGCAGGCCGGCATCGAGGGCCGCCATCACCTCGGCCTCCTCCCACCGGGTCGGGCCTGTCCGCCCCTCCACCACCACCACCACCTCACCCAGCACCTCGGCGCCGCGGTACCGCTCGACCAGCGCGGAGAGCCGCCCTCGGACGAGCTCCTCGTGCACCTTGGTCAGCTCACGGCCCACGCAGGCCCGTCGATCGCCCAGCACTTTGGTCAACAGCTCGAGGGTCTCGAAGAGCCGCCGGGGCGACTCGTAGAGGATCACGCTGGCCGAGAGCGGGACGATCTCCTCGAGCATCTGCCTCGCGTCTGACGTTTGCCGCGGAAGAAACCCGAGAAAGTGGAACCGCCCAGTGGGGAGCCCCGACGCCGTCAGCGCCGCCACCAGCGCGGCGGGCCCCGGCACTGGAATCACGTCGACTCCCGCCTCGACCGCCTCGACCACCAGGCGCTCGCCGGGGTCGCTGATGCCAGGGCTGCCCGCGTCGGTGACCACCGCCACGTCGTCACCGGCGACCAACCGAGCGATGAGGGCGCCCGCCCGCTCCCCCTCAGCGAAGGCCGGGAGGCTCGTCGTGGGCGTGCCGATGCGGTGCGCCTCGAGCAGCACTCGGGTCCTCCGGGTGTCTTCGCAGGCGATGATCTTCACGTTCGAGAGCACCTCGAGGGCCCGCAGGGTCACGTCGCCCAGGTTGCCGATCGGCGTCGCCACCAAGAAGAGTCGGCCGCTCATGGTCAGAACCAGGCCTCGAAGGCACCTTCGATGTACTCGATGGCCCCGGCGCGACCTCGCCCCACCACCGAGGCGACATCGAAGCGAATGACCCGCTCGAAGAGTCGCCAGCGCTGGCAATACTCGGTCGCCGCCTTCACCACGCGTCGTTGTTTCTTGCTCAAGACGGACTCCGATGGGTCGCCACAGACATTGGTCGAGCGCATGCGCACCTCGACGAAGGCCAGCGTCTGCCCTTGCTCCGCCACCACGTCGAGCTCCCCATGGCGGCACAGCACGTTTCGATCTCGCACTCGCCAGCCACTTCGCTCGAGGTGCTCGACCACCAACTGCTCCGCCTCGTCACCAATCACCCGCCTCGTCTCCACCGTACCTCCCCCGCCGCCCTAGAGTTGAACCACCGCGTCGGCCGCGCTCACATTCTGCCCTACACCGGTGACATGGAGCACCTGGGTGAGCGACCCGATGTGCTTGAGCATTCGCACCAGGAGGCTCTGTTTGGCAGCGTCGATGACGCTCCCGAAGGAGTCTTCGATGACGATGGGCACCTTCTCGACCGCGGAGTACTTCTCGACCAGGGTCAGCCTGACGCTCAAGTAGAGCAGGTCGATGTCGCGGGCCGGCAGGTCAGTGGAAGCCACCACCCGGCCAGGGGCCAGCACCTTCGATCGCCCCTCGGCGACCACGTCGATGCCGTGGTACCGCTGATCGGTCAACGCCTTCAGGTACTGCACGGCCCGGTCTTTCAGCACCGACCAGAGGGTGGTGATGTCGGTGTTGAACAGCTCGGCGCCGAGCTGCATCACCGCGGGGATCGGGTCGTCGAAGGTCTCCGTGGGGCCGACCGGCACGGGGGTGAAGTCTTGCGTCACCGGCGCCGGCGGGTTCAAGGTCTCCCTGAGCGCCCCCAGCTCCCGCTCGATCTCCCGCGCTTCGCGCACATACCCACCGGAGAGCGCGAGCAGCTTCTGGTTCAGCGACTCCAGCTCGGCCTTCATGGCGGGCACCTTGGACGGCAGCTCATTGGTCGCCGGGTCGGACTCGTGATCGGCCAGCTCGAGCTCGAGCTCCATCAACGGAGGAGCGAGCTCCTCGACCTTGGCCATCACCGCGGCGAGCTCGTCGGGCGTCTCGGTGCCGGTCTTGTCGAAGGCCAGCTTCACCATCGCCGTCGAGAGCTGAAACTCGTCGTCGATCTTCTTCTCTCGCTGGGCGAAGACGTCACCCTTCGACTCTTCTCTGCTCTTGCGCTGCAAATCTTCGATGAAGCGCAGGGCGATCAGCGTCGCCGCGGTGAAGGCGGGAATGGCCAAGAGGGCCACGTAGCGGGCACCACCCTCGAGCGAAGCTCCCAGCGCCAGGAGCGCGACGCCCACGACGAGGCCCACCCAGAACCGCCGATCGCGCTGGAGCGGATCGACCGACAACGCGCTCGGGTTGATCGCCTGCTCACGCTCGGCGACGAGCTTTTCGAGGGCCTCGTCACGGCGCTTCTTCTCGTCTTTGAAGCGGCGCACCCGAGCCACGATGTCCTCGGGCAAGCCCAGGGCCTTCGGGGTCGGGGCCTGGCTCAGCTCCTGCCGCGCCGCCGTCACCTTGGCCTTGAGCTCCTCGAATTCCTTGAGCTTCGACTCCACGCCGAAGAGCTCGGACTGCACTCCATCGAAGCGGAATTGCAGCTCCTGAGCCGTCTTGGAAGACTCCAGCTCACGCTCCAGCGCCGCGAGGTGCTGGTGGGCCTCTGTCAGATCGACTTGCGGGGCCACGGGCAGCCGCGGCTTCCCCGGCCCGGCGACCTTGGGCTGCTTGGGCCTGCGACTGGGAAGCTGCGAGCCATTGAACGTGAAGATGTGCTCGAAGGCCGTGCGCCCAGGGAACCCCACTTCCGTGCGGATCACCTGCGCGAGCTCGATGGCGTCTTGGGTGACGACCTCGTACTGACTCGTCTTGGGGTTCAGCCTGTGAAGGCCCCCTGCCCCGCCGAGATCTCGCACCACCCGCCAGAGTGTCTGGTTCTTGCCCTGGAGCGAGAGCCCCGCGCGCCCAGCCTTGGCGCCCGGGGCGAGGTACGCGAGGTCACCCCCGCGCCCATCGGGAAAGCACAGCGAAGTCAGAAGCCCGGCCAGCGGAGCAGGGACACTCGTCGGGCTCTTGAGACCCACGTAGCCCGGCTTGAGGGCTACGCGAACCGACGGTGAGAAGCCTCGCACCGCTTGCGCGGCGAGCTCGACGAAGAGCATGCCGCCAGATGTTACTCTGGCTTCTTCACGGCTGCGGCAGGAACCGCGTTCGGAGTGGCCTGGACGACCGGCTCTTCCAGAACGTCGATGCGAGCCGCCTTGCCGCGAAGACTCCGCAAGTAGAACAGCCGGTTGCGGCGAACGTGGCCGCGGGTGACGACCTCGATCTGCTCCCAGCGGGGCGAATGAATGGGGAAGATGCGCTCGACGCCCACGCCGAAGGACATCTTGCGGACGGTGAAGGTCGCGTCAGTGCCGCCTCGGGTCTTCCGAATGACGACGCCCTCGAATGCCTGAGGTCGCTCCTTCTCGCCTTCCTTCACCTTCCACCACACTCGTACAGTGTCACCGGGGCGGAACTCTACGAGGTCCGCGCGCTTGTGGCGGGACTCAACGAACTCGATCGCGCTAGCGCGCATGGTCTATCTCCTCAAAAGACGAAGGACGCGCCAACTAGCAGACGGCTCCGAGCTGCGCAAGCGTCCAACTTGACGAGAGCGCCTTGAGCAGCCTAAGGGCGCCGAGCTGCTCCCTGACGACTTCGGGGCCTGCCACTGGGGCAGGATGCCGGGAAATCGAGGGCAGCATGGGGACGAGTGCCGGGCCCTTCAATACACCGGCACACGAAGGAACATGTCATGTCATCGATCATCGCTTCGAAGTTGGAGGCCAAGAAGCGCGAGGGTTCGGGCAAGGGCTTCGCGCGCCGCACCCGCGCTCAGGGCCTGATTCCCGGCGTGGTGTACGGCCCTCACCTCGAGCAGCCGATCGCCATCGCGGTGGACCCGCTCATGGTGAAGGCGGCCATCAGCGGCCCCAAGAAGCTCAACAGCGTCATCGGCCTGAGCATCGACGGCAAAGAGCACATGGTGATGCTGAAGGACTACCAGCTCGACCCCGTGTCTCGTGAGTTGCTCCACGCCGACTTCATCGACGTCAAAGAGAACGACCAGGTCAAGGTGAAGCTGCCGTTGGTGTTGACCGGCAAGTCCATCGGCGTGATCGAGGGTGGCATTCTCTCGCAGATGCGCCGCGAGCTCGAGGTCTGGGCGCTCCCCTCGGCGATTCCCCAGTCCATCGAGATCGACGTCTCCGCGCTCAAGATCGCCCAGGCGATCCACATCAACGAGGTCAAGCTGCCCGAGGGCATCACGGTGAAGGCGCACGTGAACTTCACCATCGCGGTCGTCACCGCCCCCGAGATCGAGAAGGTCGTCGAGCCGGTGGCCGTGGCGGCAGTTCCGGGCGCTCCGGCAGCGGCTGGTGCAGCTGGCGCACCGGGTGCGGCTCCCGCGGCGGGTGCGGCTGGTGCAGCGGCGGCCCCCGCGGCGGGCGACAAGAAGGCCGAGTCCAAGCCCAAGAAGTAACCTCGAGGCATCGCCTCACCGGGAGCGACTCGCGTGAAGATCGTCTGTGGCCTGGGGAACCCTGGGAGGAGCTACCAGGCAAACCGCCACAACGTCGGCTTCATGGTGGTCGACGAGCTCGCGCGCCGCTGGCGTGTGAGCTTCTCCACCATGAAGTTCGACGCGGAGCTCGCCACCCATTCGTTGGGCTCGGAGAAGATCCTCCTCGTCAAGCCGCAGACCTTCATGAACCTGTCGGGCACCGCGCTGGGTGCCGCGGCGAGGTTCTACAAGGTGGCGCCAGCCGACGTGCTGGTGGTGCACGACGAGCTCGACCTCCCTTTCGGGCGGCTGCAGCTCAAGTCCGGCGGGGGCACGGGAGGCCACAACGGCCTCAACTCGCTCCGCGAGGCGTGGGGCGAGGACGCCTACGCCCGTCTTCGCTTCGGCATCGACAAGCCCACTGGCCCCAACGCCAAGGAGCGCGTCATCGGCCACGTTCTGGGTGACTTCTCGAAAGAGGAGACCCAGGCCCTGGGCGAGCACCTCGACCGGGCGACGCAGATCTGTGAAGGCTTCTGCCGTGATGGGCTCGAGAAGACGATGAACGGCTTCAATCGAAGAGGCCCACCCCATTGACCGCTGACAAGCGCAGGACTACGAGCCTGCGTGGGGAGCCCCGCTGTGAGGGACTGAGAGGGCCGTCAGACGGCCGACCCATAGAACCTGATCCGGGCCATTCCGGCGGAGGGACACATGTCGAAGGAACATCTCACGGTCGATGAGGGCGCACTGAAGCGCATCACCACCGAGCCCTTTCCCCAGTCGAAGAAGGTCTACGTGGCGGGGAGCATTCACCCCGAGGTGCAGGTGCCGATGCGAGAGGTCTCGCTCAGCCCGACGCATCACGCCGATGGTCGCAACACCGAGAACCCGTCGTTGATGGTGTACGACACGTCAGGGCCGTTCACCGACCCCGGCGTGAAGGTGAACCTGAAGGAGGGCCTGAGGCCCATTCGCGAGGCGTGGCTCGCCCGCAGCGAGGCGCTGGAGCAGCTGCCGCGCCTGTCGTCGGACTACGCCCAGACGCGGCTGACCGATCCTCGGCTCGAGCGGCTCCGCTTTCACGCCCGGACCCGGCCGTACCGGGGCAAGTCAGGGCAGCCAGTGACACAGCTCGCGGCCGCGCGCGCCGGCCGGGTGACGCCCGAGATGGAGTACGTGGCCATTCGGGAGAGCCAGCGGCGGGAGGCGCTCTACGACACCCAGCACCCCGGCGAGTCGTTCGGGGCGTCGATGCCCAAGGAGATCACCCCCGAGTTCGTCCGCCAGGAGGTGGCGCGGGGCCGGGCCGTCATCCCCGCCAACGTGAACCACCTCGAGCTCGAGCCGATGATCA
>PMBV01000335.1:382-31687 GCA_003153055.1 Myxococcales bacterium | reverse complement strand
TCTCGGTTGAGGCCGGCGCTCGTGATCTTGTAGGTGTTGGTGCCGCTCTTGATGGTCGACAGGGCCTTGCCGCAGCCTGCACTCGAAACCGGGGGGTTCCCCAAGGGATAGCCGTCCACAGGAGTTCCTCCCCCGGCTCCGCCGCCGCCGCCAGCTGCGCNNGCTCCCGCCACCCCCGGTTCCCGCGCCCCCTCCGGACGCGGCGCCTCCTCCGCCTCCGGCTCCCGTTTCGCCTCCGCTGCCGCCATTGTTGAAGAAGTGGGCGATGAGGCGCGTGTCGCCGTCCAGGGTGTATTTGAGCGGATTCTCGGAGCTGGTGAGGGCGCCGCTCCACCCGACGAACGTGTTCCCCGCCGTCGGGGTCGCGGTGACGGTGAGCGTCGTGCCCTCCAGGTAGGTGTGGGCGCCCACGCCGGGCGTGGTCGTTCCTTTCCCTTCGACGCTCATGTCGAGCTTACAGACGATCGCGTTGCCGCAGCCCGCGACCCATACGACGACCAAAGTCAGCATCAAAGCGCGGCCTTGCATTCGTCCTCCGATCGCTTGCCCCGTGTTTCTGAGCGGAAGAATCCCCTCACCGGCGGCGACAGAAGTGAGAGATGGCGGTTCTCGCCCAACCGGGTCAGCGATGCCCGGCCCTTTCTTGGGGGGCCGGTTTCGGAGCAGCCTGCCCGGTCGAACTCTCGCTTCCAGAGGTGTTGACGGGAGTCGCCCGCGGAAGTGCTGGAGCTCGCCCATCGCCGACCAGAACCCCAGTGATCACGGGAGCGTGCGCTCATGTCATCTCCGTTCCCCGTCGCCGGTGGCCCGACGGCAGCGTCCACGCGAAGTCGACCGCGTCACCCGACTTGGACGACCTGGCCACCTCGAATGAAGGTGGCAATGCGCCTCGGCCACTCACATGTAGGCTGTCAAAGGGGCTCTACCATGCCTTCCTCACTCCCTGCATCGCCGCCACTGCATGTCGTCCTCGGCACCGGTCAGGTCGGTCAACGCTTGATTGACGAGCTGCTTCAGCTCGGGCTTCGGGTGCGCGCGGTTCGTCGCGGGGCGCCAACGATGGCCCGCCCCCACCTGGAGTGGCTCAGCGGCGACCTGCGGAATCCTTCCTTCGCCCGCGAGGTGGTGCGGGGCGCCCAAGTCGTCTACAACACGACGAATCCAGAGGCCTACCATCGCTGGGAGGAGCTCCTTCCTCCCCTGGTGCGAGCGATTCGCGAGGCGGCGACGGCGGAGGGGGCGAAGCTCGTCGTCCTCGACAACCTGTATATGCTGGGGTTGCCGGCCACCACGCCCTTCGACGAGGACACCCCCATGCTGCCTCGGAGCCGCAAGGGTGAGTTGAGGAAGCAGCTCGCCGAGGAGCTCGCGGTTGCCCAGTCGCGAGGGCTCGTGGCCACCACCGGTCGCGCTCCAGATTTCTTCGGGCCCGGCGCCGGCGCGATGTCGGCCTTCGGCGATCGTCTCGCGCACCAACTGGCGACTGGCGCGTCAATCGAAGTGTTCGGTGACCCTGAGCTCCCCCGCAGCTACGCCTTCGTCCCCGACGTGGCGCGAGGCCTGGCCGTGCTCGGCACGCGTGACGAGAGCTGGGGCAAGGTGTGGCACTTGCCGGTCGCGTGGCGGGGCACGACCCGCGGGCTTCTCGAAGGCATCGCCGCTGCCTGTGGGAAGAAGGCGAGGCTGCGCCGCGTGCCCGATGCCTTTCTTGCCATCGCTGGCGTCTTCAACCCAACACTGGGTGCCATCCGCGAGATGACCTACCAATGGAAGGCGCCCTTCGTCGTCGACGACCGACGGTTCCGCGCGACCTTCTCCGTCGAGCCCACGTCGGCCGAGGAAGCGCTCCGGGCATCGGCCCAGGCCCTCGTCGCTCCGCGGGCCGCGGCGTAGGCGGCTCTTCAGGGGACCTTCGGCCGGGGGTTGCGCACCCGCCGGCAGAACCACCACTGGTGGCCCTCGGGGTCCTCGGCTCGATACGTCCGGTCACTCCAGTACTCCTCGCCGTAGTCCATGGTGGTCGGCTCCTCGACGATTTTGGCTCCAGCCGCCCGCGCCTTCTCGCAGTGCGCATCGACGTCGTCGACGTAAATGAACAGCGCTTGAGTGTTCGCGCCTCCGAGGGAGCGCGGGCTCCTGCTCGGCAATGGAACCGGGCGGTCCGACCGCCCTCCCGCGGCTCCGACCATGATGAGCCCCTCGGCCAGCACCAGCTCGGAGTGCTCGATGCGACCGTCTGGCCCCTCCACCTTGAGGCGAACCTCGAAACCGAAGGCCCGGCACAACCAATCGATGGCCTTGGCCGGCTCGTCGTAGAAGATCGCCGAGGAGATTCTCGGCCAGCCGAACGGGGGCGGCTTCTTGTCGCTCATCACACACCTCCGGCGCACCCATAATGACGAGCGGCCGGTGAGCCATCGAAAGTTTCGAAGGAGCTCGTCACGCTCAGCCGAGCACGGTGGACGTCGCGATCGACCCGGCGTTACATCTCGAGCCACTTCGCCACCTGGGGAACCCGATATGCCCACCGAGTCCATCTTGCTTCGCTCCGACGTGGGTGGCGTCACCACGCTGACCCTCAACCGCCCCGCCCAGTTCAACGCCTTGTCCGTCGAGCTGCTCTCGGCGTTGCAGGCGGCGCTGGACGCCATCGCCAAGGACACCTCGGTGCGAGTGGTGGTCATCGCCGGCGCGGGCAAAGCCTTCTGCGCTGGCCACGACCTGAAGCAGATGCGAGCCGACCCCTCCAAGGCGTCAATGCAGAGGCTGTTCGCCCAGTGCGGCCGAGTGATGACGAGCCTCACCGAGTTGCCTCAGCCGGTCATCGCCAGAGTCCACGGCATCGCCACCGCCGCCGGCTGTCAGCTCGTCGCCCAGTGTGACCTCGCCGTCGCCGCCGACAGCGCCCGCTTCGCCGTCTCGGGTATCAACGTTGGGCTCTTCTGCGCCACGCCCGCGGTGGCCCTCTCGCGCAACATCGGCCGCAAGCAGGCGATGGAGATGCTCCTCACCGGTGACTTCATCGACGCCCCCGAGGCGCTGCGCCGTGGGCTCCTCAGCCGGGTCGTACCGCTCGAGAAGCTCGACGCCGAGGTGGCCAAGCTGACCGACTCCATCCGCGGCAAGTCGGCCGTCGCCGTGGCGCTGGGCAAGGGCATGTTCTACCGTCAGCTCGAGCTCGGCCTCTCGGGCGCCTACGAACTCGCGTCCGAGACCATGGCCTGCAACATGATGTCTGACGACGCCATCGAGGGCATCGATGCCTTCATGGCCAAGCGTCCACCTGTCTGGAAAGCGCGCTAAGGGGCAGCGCCAAAATTATCTCGTCAACTTCGTCCAGAGAGCAGCCGAACAAGGTGTGGTTTGAGCGGCGATGTAATTTCGATCAGAAGCCTAAGCGAGTCGTCAGCTCGTCGGGCGGGCCATCATCGGCGTATGGGTGGGGTCCTCCCGCGGCCCGTGACGCAGCCAGTGGTCGAGTGACACCCGGCCCGGCCCCACGATGCTGAAGAAGGCGCACGTCATCAGCTGGGCGTAGTCGGAGCGGCTCTCGTGCAACACCGCCCAGAGACCCACCTGTGGCGGCGAGGGCGGGAGCGGAAGCGGCGAGGTGCCGAGGTAGAGCGAGACCTTCGTGCTGAGGACCGCCACCACCATCTCAATCACGAAGATAAGGCTCAACACCCGGGTGAAGAGACCAAGCATCAGCATGGCCCCACCGCAAATCTCCAACAGCCCGATGGCCGTCGCCGAGAACGGGGGGAAGGGAATGCCAATCTTGGTGAAGCGGCCAACGCCCTGATTCACGTACACGAACTTGAGCAGCCCCTCCGAGAAGAACACCCCGCCGGTCATCAGCCTCACCAGCAGGATGGCCGCGGGCCCATCGACGGGTGGTTTCACGAGCCAATTCATCAGCTTCTGCATCGCGCGCTCCTTGGACAGCGCCAGCGGGGGTGCCAGCACCGACGAGACTTTCGCAGCCGAGCCGTTATTCCAGAAATCGTGGAAGTCGAAGCATCGCTCGCGAGTTCCGCCCCGGAGGCCCGAATTGGTCGACCAGCCCGTGAACGCCACTCGCTTTCGAGGCGAGGTGCTGGTGCACTTCGAGGCGGCGTACAACCTGGCTCGATGGCTGACAGGCAACGACGCCGACGCCGAGGACGCGTTGCAAGACGCCACCGTACGGGCTCACCGGGCCTTCGCCGAGTCACCTCCGAGAGACCCGCGGGCTTGGTTTCTGCAAATTGTTCGCAACACGAGCTTGACGCTGTTGAAGCGGAGCGAGCGCCTGGAGCCCTGGGATGACACCTTTGACCAGGCGGCTCCGACTCCCAGCGCCGAGGCGCGGCTGGTTGACGCGGTGTCGGCAGCCGAGCTGCGATCGGCCATCGAGGCGCTCCCGTCGAGGTTTCGCGAGGTGCTCGTCCTCAGGGAGCTCGAGGGCTTGAGCTACCGGGAGATCGCCGCGGTCGCCGAGGTCCCCAAGGGCACCGTGATGTCTCGGCTGGCCCGCGCCCGGGCGATGCTGCGCGCGGCCCTCGCTCATTCGCAGCAGGAGGTTGGCCGATGAGCTCTTCCGATGATGAGCTGCAAGCGCTCTTCGAGCTTCACCGCGAGCGGTTGACACATCGGCCGCCTCCCGCCCTTGAGGCGCGCATCGTCAGAGGCCTGGCCTTCGCGCCCGCTCGTCGCGCGGGACGGGGCCGATGGTGGGTGGCCGTCGCCGCCGCTGTGAGCACGGTCGCCGTGCTTGCCTTCGTCCTGGGGAAGTGGACCGGATCCGAGGGTGAGCGTGAGGTGCTCGCGCAGGAGGTGCTGGCCGGGCACGTGCGCTCGTTGATGGTCGACCACCTCGCCGACGTCAGCTCTGGCGAGCAACACACCGTGAAGCCCTGGTTCGAGGGGAAGCTCGACTTCGCTCCGACGGTGCGCGACCTCGCGCCCGATGGCTTCGTCCTCGTCGGCGCTCGCCTCGACTACCTCGCCGGCCGGCCGGTCGCCGCGCTGGTGTACCGGGCTAATCAGCACGTCATCAACCTCTTTGAGTGGCCCGCGCCCGATGGGCACCCGCGCGAGCCTCGGCTGCTCACGCGCCGTGGGTTTCAGGTCTTTGCCTGGCAACGCGAGGCCATGACGTACTGGGCCGTCTCCGACCTCAACGCCGTGGAATTGCAACGGTTCGCCATGCTGTGGACCCGCTGAGATGTCCCGCTCCCGCTCCAAGGTCGCCTCGATCTCAGAAGAGTGTCGACCTGTTGCGTTGTAAAATGTCATTACAATAGCGGGCGCAACCACCCCGCTGAGCTTCGCGACAACAGGTCACCCTCGAAGCGAGATGGAGTCTCAAATGGCAATCAGCGTCTCGAACGATTCGCGTGCGTACGGAGCCGGGGTTGTCCAGGATACAGACGGGCTCGGCCCGGCGCTTCCGCCGCAGCCGCAGTCCATCGGGACGCCGCTGACGGGCTTCTCGCCGCAGGACCTCTACGTCGGCTCCTCGGGGGGCAAACCGAAGGTGGTCCTCGCACAGGTCAGCCCGCCCTCGGGCAACAACGTGAAGTCGAGCTTCAAGGACCCCGACTATGCGAGCGGAGCGAACTACGTCCTGAACAGCCCGATGTATTCGAAGGCGAGCCCCGCGGTTCAGGCCAAGGTTCAGAACGATCTCTCGACGCTCGAGCGCTCGCCATCGTACGCCGCCGCCTCCGGGAAGATGAAGGAGATGCTCCCGAAGATCGTTGGGAGCATGTCGCTGAGCGGTGCCTCGAATCCAGGCAACAAGGTCATGAACAATACGGTCGACCAAGTCCTGAGCGGGCGCGTCACGCTCAACCTCTACGACCAGGCACCGAACAACAACCCCAACGACCCCCTCAACGCCAGTGGGTACACCTCAGATAGTCAAAACATCCACGTCAACATCAACCCCCAGGTCAAGAATCCCCTCTTTGGGACCATTGCCCACGAGACCAACCACGCCCTCAACGGCGATGCCTCGGTTCTCGGAGACTCGGACCGTTTCCTCGCGGAGTACCGAGCGCACCTCGCATCGGAGCGCGCGTCGGGCGGAGAGCCGCAATCGCCACAGGCTCAGGCCGCTCTCCAGTCGAGGGTCCTGAAGATGGTGCAGTCGCGCTACCCGGAGTATCCCGCGCTCTACAACAGCAAGAGCGACCCCTCCTTCAACGCCGCTGTTGACGGGCTCAACAAGGACCTGGCGGCAGGGAAGCCAGTGGATCCCGAACAACTCCGGCAGCTCTATCAGACCGCCTACGGGAGCTCTGCCAGTTCGTACGTGTCGAAGCAGCAGAACACGGACAACTCGAAATAGCTCCGAGCCTTGACTTCGTCACTCCGTGGTCCCTACGGTTGTCAATTGATTCAGCTGTTCTGGACCTGTGGACGCCGGTCGGGGGAACCGAGGGAGATCCACAGCGCTGTCCGCTCGCTGCTCGGGATCAACTATGAATGAACAGAACAACAGCCCTGACTCGAGGCTCGATCTCCCGACCAGTCCGCCCACGGCGCTCGTCACCCACCCATCACTGGGCGGCGTCACCCTCGACCCCGGGCGGGAGCCGAGGCCGGGCGACCAGATTGGCCAGCGCTACGAAATCATCAGCTGCATCGGCCGCGGGGGCATGGGCTCGGTCTTCAAGGCGCGCGACACCACGCTCCCCAGACACGTCGCCATCAAGTTCCTGAACATCGAGAACCTCGAGCTGTCGAGCCGGCTCCTCAAGGAGGCCCAGACCACCGCCAACCTGCAGCACGAGAACATCGTCACCGTCCACGAGGTCGGCCAGCACCATCGCCAGCCCTTCATCGTGCTGGAGTTTCTCTCCGGGGTCTCGCTCAAGAAGGTCCTCGCCGACGGGAAGCCGATGTCGCCAGGTCGGGCCGTCGAGTTGGCCGTGCCGGTGGTGCGGGCGCTGGCGGCGGCCCACGCCAAGGGCATCGTTCACCGTGACCTCAAACCAGACAACATCATGGTGACCCGGAGCGGGGTGGTGAAGGTCCTCGACTTCGGCGTCGCCAAGCTCATGCCTCGGCAGGGAATGAGCGACCCGGAGCGGTCGGAGCTCGCTCCATCGAGTCGCCCCAGGTACGCCGAGCTCGACGGGGGCAGCGACGACGCGTTGATGACCAGGGCGGGGGTGCTCATCGGCACCCTGCCGTGGATGGCGCCGGAGCAATTCGGCGTCGATTCCGTCGACCCTCGGACCGACCTGTTCGCGCTCGGGCTCGTTCTCTTTCGCATGCTGGCTGGGAGGCACCCGCTCGACGGCCTCGAGGGCATGCAGTTCGCGGTCATCGGAGACCTCGAGCAGCCGATGCCTCGCCTCCGCGCCAAGGCACCCACGGTGCCCGAGGAGCTCGCGGCCGTCGTCGATCGCTGCCTCAGAAAGCGAAAGGCCGAGCGCTTCCCCGACGCGCTGGCGCTCTTGCGGGCCCTCGAGCCCTTTCTCCCCGGGCGCATGAGCCGCAGCCAGTCGAACCTCGACCAGAGCCCGTACCCTGGGTTGAGCAGCTTTCAGGAGGCCGACGCGGACCGCTTCTTCGGTCGCGCGCGCGAGACGGCGGCCCTGGGGAACAGGGTGCGCGAGCAGCCCCTCACGGTGGTGGTGGGGGCCTCGGGTGCAGGGAAGAGCTCTCTGGTACGGGCGGCCCTGGCGCCGGCGCTCAAGCGCTCCGGGGAGGGCTGGGAGGTGCTCGCTCTTCGCCCCGGGCGAGATCCGCTCTCGGCACTCGCCGCGGCGCTGGCCCCCTTCGCGGGCCCGGCGAAGAAGGACACGGTGACCGACGAGCTCCTCGCGCTGCGGCAGCTCGTCGACGGGCTCCGCGCCGAGCCCGGACTACCCGGGAGGGTGCTGCGGACCTGGTGCGCTCGAGAGAAGCGCCGCGCCCTGGTGTGCGTCGACCAGCTCGAGGAGCTGTACACGCTCTGCGAGGCAGAAGACCGGTCCTCGTTCCTGGCGTGTTTGGCGGGCATCGCCGACGACTCGAGCTCGCCGCTGCGCTTGCTGGTGACGCTGCGCTCCGACTACCTCCACCGACTGAGCGAGGACCAGTGCTTCGCGACCGAGCTGGGCTCGGCGCTCTTCTTCCTGGCCGCGCCCAGTCGCGAAGGGCTCCGCGAGGCGCTGGAGGAGCCGGCCCAGCTCGTCGGCTACCAGCTCGAGCCCGGAATCGTCGACGACATGCTCGAGCAGATGCAGTCCCGGGCTGGAGCGCTGCCGCTGCTCCAGTTCGTCGCCAGCCAGCTGTGGGAGAACCGGGACCCGGCGAGCCGGCGCCTGACCGCCGCGAGCTACCGGGCCATCGGCGGCATCGAGGGCGCCCTGGCACGACACGCGGACAACGTCCTGGCGGGGCTGCCGAAGCCGCAGCAGGTGGCGGCGCGCGCGATGTTCCTCCGCCTCGTCACCCCCGAGCGGACCCGCGCCATCGTCTCGCTGGACGAGCTGCAAGCGCCCGAAGGAGGCTCGCACGAGCTGGAGCAGATGGTGGAGCACCTGGTGCGGGCCCGGCTCCTGGTCATCGAGAAGTCCGATGCGGGGAGCTCCCTCGAGCTCGTCCACGAGTCTCTGATTCAGAAGTGGCCGACGCTGGCGCGCTGGCTCGACGACGCCGGGGAGGACGTCGGGTTTCTCGAGCAGCTCCGCACCTCGTCGCGGCTGTGGAGCACCAACGGGCGCGACGACGACCTGCTGTGGCGCGGCGAGGTGCTGGAGGACGCCCGGCGCTTCCAGCGGCGCTTCCGGGGAGAGCTGTCGAGCGTCGAGCAGGAGTACCTCGCCCAGGCCTTCGCCATCGAGTCGAGGTCGGCCCGGCGGAAGCGGCTGCTCGCGGTCTCAGGGGTGCTGTTCCTGGGGTTCTTGGTGGCCGCGTCGGCGGTGGCGCTGTTCGTCATTCAGGCGGCGCGGGCCGAAGCGGTGCGGCAGGCCGGAGTCGCCCTCGTGGCGGAGGCCCAGGCCCGCGAGCGCCTGGTCGAGGTCGAGAAGAAGGAACGCGAGCGTGCCGCCGCCGAGCGCCGAGCGTTGGAGCAGCTCGCCGTGGTCGAGGAGAAGGAGCGCGAGCGGGCCGAGGCCGCCCAGCGCGCCGAGCAGTGGAGCGAGGCACTCCAGGAGAAGAACCAGGAGCTGGAGGAGTCCCTGAGGAAGACAGAGGCGGCGCGGCGGCAGGCGGCGGAGACCTCCGAGGTAGCCCGGCTGGCCCGCGAAGACGCGCTCCGCGCGGCCGAGAGGACCGAGGAGCTGCTGCAGAAGGAGCGCGCCCGGGTGCGTCGTCTGGTGGAGCAGCTCGGAAGCCCGGCGGTGGAGGTGGTGAAGTGGCGAACTGGAGGAGAGTGAGCATGGCCTCGAGGAGAATCTCCACCGTCTTCGCAGCCGCCGTGGCTGTCTGTCTCTCGGCGCCGGGAATGGCCCGGGAGCCGTCATCGCGTCGCCCGGCGGCCGACCAGTGCTTCTGGCCCTCGGGCGGCCCCGCGGAGAGCCGGGAGGCCGTGCAAGCGCTGGTGAGCGAGGGCAACTCGCTGCTCAACCAATCGCTCTTCGTGCCCGCGGCCGCGAAGTACCGGGAGGCGCTCAAGCAGTGCAATCACCCCGCATTGCATTACAACTTGGCGCTCGCGCTGATGAACCTCGACCAGCCCGTCGAGATGTACGCGCACCTCCAGGCGGCCATCCAATGGGGGCCCGAGCCCATCGAGAAGGAGCGCTTCGTCCAGGCGCGCAATTACGCCACGCTGCTCGAGCAGCAGTTGGTGAATCTGCGAGTTCGCTGCGAGGTCCCCGGCGCCCAGGTGACGTTCGACGGGCAGCCCCTGCTGTCACCTCCCGGTGAATTCGCCGGCATGGTGCGCCCGGGCTTCCACAGCATCACCGCCTCGAGGGAGGGGCTCTTCACCAACGAGGTGCGGCGGACGCTGGTCGCCGGGCAGGCCGTGGCGCTGGACCTCGAGCTGAAGTCGGAGGGAGAGCTCACCGAGTATCGGCGGCGGTGGGCGCCGTGGAAGCCGTGGGCGTTGATGGCCGGCGGCGCGGTGCTGGGGCTCGCCGGCGGTGGGCTGCAGTACTTCGGAATGAACAAGGTCCGTGACTTCGACGCGCGGGTCGCGGCCTGCGGCCTGGGCTGCGACATGGGGCCCGGGCGAGACCAGGGCGTCCGGATGCAGCAGCTCGCCGTCGGCGCCTACGCGGTGGGCGGCGCGGCCCTCGTCACCGGGGTCATCCTCGCCATCCTCAACAGAGAGAAGCTGTACGTGAGGCCGTATGAGGTGGACCGGCCAGCTCAGTCGAGCCCTCCGAACCTCGAGGGACACGAATGAGCCACGTTCACTTGCGCCGGGTATTGGGCGTGCTGGTCCTGGTCGTGGTCATCGGTGGCTGCGTCAAGGACTCCGAGCATGTCCACTGTAGCGGCAGCTTCTGGTGCCCCAAGGGGATGCAGTGCGGCGCCGATGGGCGGTCCTGCTTGCCGACGACCTGCGGCGACGGGACGGTCCAGGCGAACGAGCAGTGCGACCCCGGGCTCGCGGGGGAGACAGCGCGGTGCAACGCCGATTGCACCTGGGCCCGGTGTGGCGACGGCGTGGTGAACCCGGTTGCGGGTGAAGCGTGCGACCCGGGGGTCGAGGCGCGCGAGACGAAGGCTTGCAACTTTGACTGCACCCTCGCTCGGTGCGGCGATGGAGTCGTCAACGTGGCCGCGGGGGAGGCGTGCGACGACCACGGTGAGTCCGCCACGTGCAACGCAGACTGCACGGTGCTCCGGTGCGGAGACGGGAGCACCAACCGGACGGGCGGTGAAGAGTGCGACGACGGTGCGGGCAACAGCGACACGGGCGCGTGCCTGACGAGCTGCCGGTCGGCGCGCTGTGGCGATGGGCACGTGGAGGCGGGAGTCGAGGCCTGCGATGACGGCCCGAGCAGCAGCACCGAGAAGGTCGCGTGCCCCTATGGCCAGGAGCGCTGCACGCTCTGTAGCCGGTGTCGCTGGGCGCAGCTCGACGGCCCCTCCTGCGGCGATGGCATCAGGCAGGAGCCGGAGGCCTGCGACGACGGGGCCCGCAACGGCGCCTCCGCGTGCGTCTACGGGCAGCACACCTGTCAGCTCTGCAACGCCAGGTGTACGGCATCCAGCGTCGGCACTGGTGCGTTCTGCGACGATGGAAAGACGAACGGCTCCGAGGTGTGCGACGACGGTGAGCTGAATGGGGCGACGGCCTGCCCCTACGGCACCAGCACCTGCAGCCGGTGCAATACGGGGTGCACGGCGCTGGTGAGTCTGGTCGGGCCTGCGTGCGGCGATGGGCGCGTCGACGTCCCCCTCGAGGAGTGCGACAGCGCGGCGTCGTCGGCCTGCGGAGCGTGCAGTACCTCCTGTCAGCGGAGCGGTGTCGCGAGCGCCAAGGGGAGCATCACCGTGCAGTCGTTCAGCTTCGCCACGGGCGACACGTTCTCCGTCAACGACGGGACACGTGAGGAGGTCTTCGAGCTGGTCGACGACCCAGCATCGGCCACGGGAGAGCACTCTCCCGTCGTGGTGCCGGGCCAGGTCGACGTGGAGCTCCTGGCGCAGCGCATCGCGGAGGCCATCGACGCGAGGTGTGGGGCCGACGGTGGCCTTGAAGTGCAGGTGCAGCGCGATGGGCGCGTGGTCTCGCTCACGAATTCGGCGGCCGGGGTCAATGGCAATCAGCCCCTCGGGCCGGCCCACGGCTCCGGCCTGGTGTTCGAGGGTATGACTGGCGGAGTGGGCTGTGCGCTCGGGGCACCGTGTGGCGTCGACGAAGACTGCGCGTCCGGTCGGTGCCGCTACCACGCCTGCCGGTGAACGAGCCCGCCTCGAGGCACTCCGAGTGCAGTCAGGGCTGACCCCGCTCGAGCTCAGGAGCCGTCCGAGGCCGATTGCCCGAGAGGCTCGGAGGCCGCGCCTGCGATGGGCTCGTTAGGTTTTACGAGGGCATCGCGATTCCTCAACGGGGAGCTCGATGCCGACGAGCGTCGACGGCGTGGGTCATGACCATCGAGGAGGATGAAAGATGCGCGACTGCCGACGAAGTGTCCCCGGTGCAGAGCTCGTCTACGACGAGGAGGGGCAGGGACCTCTGCTCGTGCTGGTCCATGGCACTGGCGCCGACGCGAGCACCTGGAGCGCGCTGATGAAGGAGTGCTCGGCCGCGTATCGGGTCGTGGCCTATGACCGCCGCGGGTACGGACGCGCCACGCACCCCCCGGTGCGCGATCACCGGATCCACACCGCGGACCTTGCGGCCTTGATCGAGCATCTGGGGCCACCGGCACATGTGGTCGGTTGGTCCTCCGGAGCCATTATCGGCCTGGACCTGGCCATCCATCATCCCAGGCAGGTCGCTTCCCTCACGTTGCTGGAGGCGCCCCTGCACGGCCTCCGACATCCGGCGCCCGGAATGCTCAAGGCGCTCGCCCAGGCGAAGCTCGCGCAGCTTCGCGGCCGACACCAAGACGGTGCGCGGGCCTTCTTCCGCTGGGCCTCGGGGACCCGCGATGGCGGCAATGCCTTCGACCGTGCCAGCGAGGACGCCCGACGCAGACTGCTCGATCACAGCCGCGTGGTGCTGGCGGAGCTCGACCCGGGCCTCCACGGCCCGCTCGGCGAGCACGTCTCGTACGCAGACATGGCGAGCATCGTGGCTCCGATGACGTGGATCGTCGGTGGGTCGAGCATGCCTTGGTATGCGCAACTCGCCGAGCGGGCCAAGCGCGCGGTCCCGGCCATCGACCTCGTGCAACTCGACGGTGCATCCCACCTGATGCATACCGAAAACCCGAGCGCCCTCGCGGCTGCCATCGCGCGGGCCATCGAGCGCTCCTCGGCGCGACCACCCGAGCGCGCGGAGGCGGCGATCAGTTGAATTCCCATCGGCCTCTCCTGGAGCCCGTCGAAACCTCGACGCTGGCGGCGGTCGCCATCGTTGTCTTGGGCGGCCTCCTCGCGCTGTTGTTCGTGCAGCTCCGGCGACGAGCAGCGAAGCGCTCAGCCGAGAGCCGCCGATACCAGCTCATCGTGGACCTAGCCAACGAAGGCATCTGGATGCTGGATGCCAGCCTGCGCACGGCCTTCGTCAATCACCGAATGGCCGGGATGCTGGGATACACTGTCGACGAAATCATGGGTCGGTCGCCCGACGACTTTCTCTTCGAGGAGGACAAGGCAGATCAGGCCCAACGGATGAGAGAGCGTCGGGCGGGGGCATCTTCGCAGTACGAACGCCGGTGGCGCCGCAAAGACGGGCAGCCCCTGTGGACGATTGTCAACCCCAGGCAAGTCGCCGACTCCGATGGGCGCTTCCAGGGGGCGTTTGCGATGATCACCGACATCAGCGAACGAAAGCGCGCCGAACAAGAGATCGGTCGCTTGGCCGCGGTCGTCAGCTCGTCTCGTGACGCCATTGTCAGCGCAAGCCTCGATGGAACAGTCGAGACCTGGAATGAAGCGGCGCAGACGCTCTTTGGCTATACGGCCGAAGAGGCCATCGGCCAGCACGTCAATGCGGTCGCGCCGGCCGAAACCGCCGAGGAGGTCCTCGGCAACATGGACAAAGTCCGGCGGGGCCAGCACGTTGCCTATGACTGCAAGAGACTCAGAAGAGACGGTACCACGGTGGATCTCGCCCTGCTCCTCTCGCCGATCAAGAACGCCGCTGGCGCTGTCACTGGGTTCTCGGCCATCTATCACGACATATCGAAGCGAGTGGCTCTGGAGTCGATGCTTCGCCAAGCGGAGAAGCTCGCGGCGGTCGGCCAACTGGCCGCGGGAATCGCCCATGAGATCAACACCCCCGTTCAATTCGTGAACGACAGCGTCATCTTCCTTCGCGATGGCCTCGACAATCTCCTGGCGCTCATCGGGAGATGCCAGAAGGCACGTCGGTCCTTGGCTGGGGGCGAGGCCCTCGAGAAGGTCGAGACGGAGATGGTCCGAGCAGAAGAAGACGCCGACCTGGCATTCCTCTCGGAGCACCTTCCGAAAGCGGTTGAGCGGTCCTTCGAGGGCCTTGGTCGGGTCGCCTCCATCGTGCGCTCGATGAAGGAGTTCGCCCATCCGGACCAGCGGGAGATGGCGGCGCTCGATCTCAACCGGGCACTCCAGGCCACCCTCACCGTGGCCAGAAGCGAGTACAGGTACGCCGCCGACGTCGAGACCGACTTCGGGGCGCTCCCGATGGTTCTCTGCCATGCGGGAGAGATCAATCAGGTGTTCCTGAACATCATCGTCAACGCGGCCCATGCAATTCAAGACGTCGTGAAGGACTCCGGCCAGCGCGGTCTGATCACGGTTCGCACGCGGCAGGACGGTGATTGGGCGGAGGTCTCGATCGGCGATACGGGCGGCGGAATTCCGCAGGCCATTCGAAACAAGGTCTATGACCCGTTCTTCACCACGAAAGAGGTCGGGAAAGGGACGGGGCAAGGTCTGGCCACTGCCTGGTCCGTGGTGGTTGAGAAGCACGGCGGAGGCCTCAGGTTCGAAACCACCGCGGGCACCGGCACGACGTTCTTCATACGGCTGCCGGTGCAGAACGGGGCAGGGGCCCGTGGCGAGACAGCCTGACAGTGTGATTCTGGCTCATTGGCGATGTGGGCGAGGGGGTCCCACCTCGGCGGCCGAGGTAGGTCTTCGCTGGCTCCGCAACCTTCGGCCCGGCCCTGTGTTCATCGCTTTGCAGCAGAACGGGCATGTCGCCCAAGGAGCACCATCATGATGAAGAAGCCCTGGAACGTCTTTCCGAGTCTCGCCGCGTTGCCGGCGGCGCTCCTCCTCGCGGCCGGCTGTGGGAATGGCTCGAACACCAGCAGCGCGTCGGTGGCCGAGCTGACAGCGATGGCTCCCACCTCGGAGTCGATGAACCTCGACATCGGCGACGCCACGGGCATGTCGGCGACGCTCCCCATGACGTCCATCTCCGACGACGCCGCGACCCTCGCCCCGGGCATGGACATCTGCCACCCGCACCTCTTCGCGCGCTCCGCCGAGGTCGTCTGGAGGCTCAACGCCGTCTTCTTCCGACACCTGCGCCACGTCGAGCACCTCATCGCCAAGCGGCCCACCATTCAGGCTGGCGACTCGGCGACCTGGACTGAGACTGGGTCGGGGCTCGAGGTTCAACGTCAGCTCGTCATCTCGCGCTCGGCTGATGGTCTGACCTACGAAGTCGAGCTCGACCTCGCGCCCACGGGGCAGACGCCGCCCGTCTGGGTGAAGGTGCTCTCGGGCTCGATCACCAATACGAAGACCAGCACTGGGAGCGACCGCACCGCCGACGTCGTCCTCGACTACGACGCGCTCCACTCGGTCATTTCGACGGAGCGGCTCACCGGGAAAATCACCATCGCCTTCGAGCGAGTCGCCGATTCGAGCAAGCCGGCCCCGGGCACCAGGCGGGCCACCACCATCACCTTCGCTGGGTTCTCGTATGGCTCGACGGACCCGCGAGGCCCTCGGAGCGGGACGTTCACCCACGTCGGAGAGCCGGGCGTGGGCGGCTCGCTGTCCTTCCAAGACTCGCTCGTGCTGCTCTGCCCGGCCAACCCCCAGCTGGCGGCCGCGGACGTGGTGGCCAAAGCACGGTGGTACGTCGCGACCGACGGCACGTTGCATGGGCGCGCTGATGCCAAGGCGACCAGCGGGCAGATCGCCGCGGGTGACTCGTGGCTGGGCGTGACGTGCTACCAGGGCGGACGGGCGATGCGGCCCCTCGCGACCACGGAGACGGCGTACTGGGCGATGAAGTTGGAGGACGGCGCCGGGGCAACCGTTGCCGGGAGCGCGCACCAGGCGGGCTCAGCGCAGGCTTGTGACTCGGCCTTCGGAGTCGTGCCCTCGCAGATCGACAAGGCGAGCGACTACGACTTCTCGGCGCCGCTGAGCTTCCCGAATCAGTGGTAGTCACAGTGAGGGAGTGACGCGCGGCGGCCCGAAGAGATGGGCCGCTCCGAGCCAACGGCGGCGGTTGCGTGCCACCCAGTCGTACATCGCGTCTCGCACCGGCCCTCTCCTGCGCTCCTCACTGGGCCTCACACAGGGGCCCGCGGCGGTCACCCTCAGGGGCGTACTATCAGAAGGGCCTGAGCTGCCCGAACGGCGGCGCGGCTCTGACTCGGCTCAGGCGGCCTTCCGCACCGGCCGCTTCTGCGTCACGTTGAAGAGCCCGACGAACACCGAGTAGCCGAGGAGCGCGCCGAAGCCAATCTGCCTCATCACCCCGAGCAAGTCGGTTGTCTGCCACTCCTGCATCACCTTCCCGTTCTCCACCCGCCGAATGAGGATGCCGTGCACCTCGATGTTGCGGTGGTTCGCCGGAGCGCCCATGAAGCTGCCGGAGTTCACCGCCGTCGAGACGAAGCGCACCGACACCTGGTTCCCGTCGACGAGGACGTGGGGGAACTCCATCTTCAGGCCCGAGAAGGCGGCCTTCATGTCCTGCATGAAGCCGATGTACTCGTCCTTGGTGAAGACGAAGCCGTCGCCGGTGTAAGTGAAGCCGTCGTCGAGCAGGTCGTCGAGGGCGTCCCAGTGGCCGTTCATGATGGCGAGGGAGACGGCGAGGGCGGTCCCCTTGACGTCGGGGCGTGACGCGGGAGCGGGTGAGATGGCGGCGAGGGTCGAAGCGGCGGTTGCTGTTGTCATGGCAGGAATCTGCGTCCTCCGGGGCCTCAGCGGTAGGCGTCCCGGCCGGGATTCACTGTCACACGTGGTGTGACAAATGCCGAAACGAAGGCTGCCGTCGCGGCTCAGCGCGAGCCTGGCGGAAGCCGGAGGTACGGCGGCAAACCCACCAGCTCGTCGTGCTGGGCTGCGCGCTCGCGGAATTCGGTATGGGCCATGTCGTGTCGGGGTTCCCGCCAGCACATTGCCACTTGACCAATCTACTTGGCCAGACGCGGATCGAACACGAAGTCCTCGGTCTTCAAGTGCCGTGCTTGGGACAGATCCTGGTGAGCCGGGTTCAGCAGGGCGTTGAGCTCGCTTGGGATGACCGTGCTCGGAACCAACAAGCCCAACGAAGTCCCTGCCTTGACCCAATCGTTGCCAAGGCGCTTGGTTGAGTTTGGAGCCGGCTCATCGGCCCAGTCGGTCGGCAGACCAGCTGGGTTGGCCAGCATGACGAGAGCGTCTGGCACCTCTATCGTGATCGTCTTCCAGGTCCGACCGAGGGCGGCGGCCGGAGTGTGGACCCGCTTCTCAAGTGCGGCCAAGGCCAAGGTGGTCGCGTAGTAGAGCAGGGGGACTCCCTTTGGATTCCATCGACCGCCATACCTACGGGCGCCTTCTCCGTCGAATGGGTCGACGTAGTCCGGATGCGCGATCCGGAACAGCGTCACGTCGCAATCCCGTGCGCGATCTGGCCCATGAGATCCTCGACTTGGCGGGATCCGATCTCCGTAGCCGCGTATTCAACAGGCGAGACGCCTCCGAGGGCCGGCTCAGGTGCGGTGAGCCACTGCCGAGCTGCGTCGTCGCTGCCCCACAGGTGGACCGCCTGCTTCCAGAGTTGGGTGTACCGCACGAGCCGGTCGCTCTCGACGAGCCCAAGCACGCTTTGATTCCGCTGCTTGCGATCCAAAGTCGCCCGTGACATCCCGATGTAGCCCACGAAGTTGGCGGGCGTGACCCGCAGCTTCTCCGCCAGGTGGACCACGACATCAGGGCCGATCCCCCGCTTGGTGAGCTCGACCAGCGCTCGGTCGTCTGAATGGATCAGTTTGCTGAACTGGGCGGCGGTCGACCTCTCCCCGCGATCGCGCTTGGCGACGACCCCGTGAATACTGCCCTTACGAGGAAGCTTGCGCATGTGAGCACTCTACATCCGCAAATGCGCAAGGGCAACGTGCCGTGCCCGCCGAGCTGCCCGCTGGCCGAGGTTTGTCCAGGCGCTCCAGGAGGAAGGCGAGTTGGTGATCCTCGAAGCCGCCGAGATCCCGAGCGAGGCGGCGCAATCGTCAATGCTGGCGGGAACCCCGACACACCACCCGGAAGCCCAGATGCAGGTACCGGAGCTCGGGGTCGCGCTGGGCCACGAGCTCCAGCTCCAGCTCCAGGTCCGCGAGCTCAAGCGCTGGGCCGAGGTCCACATGGCGCAGGTGTTCGACGCGCGGAACGCCTATGACGCGCGGGCCGCTCAGCTGGTCGAGTGACGCCGAGGCTCGGTGCGGGTCAGCCGGTCGGCTCCTCGTCTTCCAGCTCGGCCCGGAGCCGGCGGAGAAGGCCAAGGAGCTGCTGTCGTTCGCCGAGCGACAGGGCGCCGTTCACCCTGCGGAAGTGGGTATCAAGAGACCTCTGCATCGGCTTGAGCGCCTTGCGGCTCTTGGGGGTGCGTTGCACCATGATGGCCCGTCCATCGACCGGATCGCTGGCGCGCTCGACCCACCCCGCCGCCTCCATGCGCGCGAGGATCCGCGAGACCGAGTGCTTGTCCTTCATCGTCAGGGCAGCGACCTCGTTCTGCTTGAGCCCCTCGCTCCGCTCCTCGAGGGCCACGAGGATCTGCCACTGCTCCGGCGTGAGGCGGTGCTGTGAGAGCGCGCGCATGAGGTCTCTGCGGAAGAGCAGCGCGACCTGGTAGAGGTTGAACCCGAGCGCTTGGTCGAGCGCTTCCGGTACTCGTCGAGGGGCACCGGCAGCCTCGCGTCGCTTGTGCATACCCGCCCCTTAGTTCGGTTTCGCGCCGCCGACGAGGCTCGTGGCTTGCCAAACACCGCGCCCAAGACATATGGTTGTCGCGACAACTAAATGAACGGTCGGAGGCGACCAATGAGCGAGTTCGACGAAGGTCAGAAGAAGGGGTGGTACCGCGCGGTGAAGGCGGTCCACTTCGCTGGGCTGGTGCTGTTTCTCGGCGGCATCGCGGCCAGCATCGTGCTGGGAGCGAGGCACCACCTCGGCGAGCTCGAGGCGTTTCGGGTGCGGCGCGCGATCGCCGCGGACCTGACGGCAGCCCTCATCGTGCCGGGAATGTGGCTCTTGTTGGTCAGCGGGGCGGTGCTGGCCTGGCGGGGCCGATGGGGCCTCTTCCCCAGAAGCTGGCTGGGGGTGAAGCAAGTGCTTGGCCTCGCCATTCTCGCCAATGGGACTTTCGGACTGGTGCCTCTGGTGGGGCGGATCAGCGGCCTCTTGGCCCAGCCGTTGCCGGACCTGGCCGAGGCGACGCGGCTCCAGCACCTGGAGGATGGCCTCGGCGGGTTGAACCTGGTGATGGCCCTCGTCGCGTTCGCACTGGCAGTCTGGCGCCCGCGTCGGGCACGCCGGGGCTCCCCGGAGATCGCGTCGGTCCTCAGTGCCCCTATTTCGCGGGCATAGGAATGCTCAGTCGATGAACCGGTCTCGGGTTTCGGGCGGGCTCGTCACCTGGCATTGGGCCGGCCCGAGCCAACGGCGGCGGTTGCGTGCCACCCAGTCGTACATCGCGTCTCGCACCGGCCGGGGGATGAGTGCCAGTGCGCCGAGCAGCCGATAGGGCCACCGGAGCCAGCGGGTGATGCGCAGCGCCGCCGTCGAGCGGTCGAAGATGTGGCCGTCCTCGAGGAAGAGCATCGACTCCGCTGGCGGTGAGGGGAGCTGCCTCAGGATCCTCTGCCCGGTCGCCGATTGGAGTGACGCGAACCGCAGCGCGCCTCGGTCGTGGGCCAGGAGGAAGGTCACTGCGCCGTTGCAGAGTCGGCAGTCGCCGTCGAACAGCACCAGTGGAGCGCTCGTCATCGGCAGAGGGGTAACGGGGAGGAGGAATTTGGGCGCTTCAGGCGTTCGCGACTCCACGCAGTCATCGGTGCGGCGGGCCGCCCTCGACCAGTCGGTAGACGAACTGGGTGGCCTCGCCCTGGACGCGGCGCTCCAGCTCCTCAAGCCGGCCAGCCGTCACCAGCGCCTCGAGGTCGCCGCTGTCCCAGGGGGCGGAGAAGCGGGACGACGCCACGCCCTCCACCGAGATGGTCATCGGGAAGGGGAGGTAGCCCTCCCACTCCGACACCACGGTGAAGCGGTCGCCGCCTCGCTCGCGGCACACCTCGCGCACCACCTCGAGGAAGCCCTGCTGCGCCGGGGTGAGGGTCACGCCTGTATCCAACCATGCGGGGCTCCGACTTGGGCTCGCACGCGCGGGAGAGGAACCAGTTCAGCGGCGCTTGAGGCCCTCGCGCCTTCAGGGCACCTGCACGCGCTACTCGGCCAACGGCACGAAGTCGACGTTCTCTGCGACGGTGACTCCAAGCTCGTCGAGCTTACCCCCGGGGCGCATGAGTTTGTTTCAGCGTCCCAGGCGGACCACGCACGACTACCGCACCCATCGCATCGAGGTCAGTCACCTCAACTGGGTACTTCCCCAGTTCGAGCCTCAGTCCCCGCTTGAGACGCTCGTAAAACCGACGAAGAATCTCGAGTCGCTGCGCTCCACCTCGCGCCTGAGCGAAAATCTCCGCAGGTGGCTCGGCCTTGAACTGGAGCAGGAGTGAGGACATCTCGTCCCTTCTATAGCTGGATGCGCCCCCGCCCGCCAAGGTTGGGTGGGTATCCCAAACTTCGCTCTAAGAATCTGGAGCCGGCTCGCTGGGCCGGTGCCGGAGCAGGTCGCGCCAGCTCCAGGGCTCGCAGGACCTTCATCCGTTCCGCACGGTGCGAGCTGGGGTCTCTGANNTCTTCCCACCGAGGAGGAGGGACCCGTCAGCGGGCGCCGAGCGGTGAGCACGCCCTGAGGTGCGAGGGCGGGCTGTCCAACCACCGAGGCTGTCTGGCCAGCCCCTCGGCCCGAGACCTCGGTGAGCATACGTGAGAAGCACCCGCCGATGCACCACTTGACCCGACCGGCCGAGGGTCTCGTGAGGGCTCGCCCAGGGCCTCCGAGCCCCTCCCCCGACCCCTGCCTCGAGCTGTTCCCGCGCTGAGGCTGAGGCCCAGCCCACGCCCCGGCCAACGCTTCGACTGCATCCTCTCGCGCATCACCAACGGCACGACCCTCGACTCGAGGTTCGTGGCTGGCGGGGGTGAGGTCCAAATGGAAGAGCAGCTTCCGTTCGTGACAGTTTGCCCAACCCTTCATGGGCGAAGCACTTGAGTGAGTGAGACGAGAGCCTCGGGGAGTTGCTGGCGACGCCGGGAGGTCTCCCAAAAGCAGCAAACAATCCTTCGCACGGCTGCTTGCTCCAAGTCTCTTTCCCATATCTGCGGGGCTCCAAGTCAAGCCTGAGAGGCCGCCCCGTCTCCGGCGAGGAGGAACGCCTTGGCCAGCAGGCCGCCGAGCAGGCTGTCACCCTCGAAGGGGAGGAAGGCCCTCGCCGCCTGCTCCCTCGTCTGGCGATCCACCGCGACCAGCACCGGTTGCTGGTCGCGCTCGCGGACCACAGCCATGGTGCCGAGGTGGATCCGGAAGCGCTCCGTTGCCCCATCGACAACCACCCACCGCTCCTCCACCCTCGCTCGATCCCTGAGGATCGTCCGGGAGAGCACCCGCTCGATGAGCTCGGCGCGCGCCTTCACCACTGGACCGAGCTCCCCCCAGGTCAGCGCCTGCCAGGCTTCACGGGCCCGCCCTCCGAGCTGCGACTCGCGGAAGTTGGCGTCGTTCGCCACCGTCGTGCTCCCCACGAAGAAGTCGACGTCCCGCAGCACCTCTGAGAAGACGATTGGCGGAACGTCCGCCAGGGGGAGCGGCGCGGCGCCGGAGTGCTCCTCGCCGGCCTCGAAGAAGCGCACCCCGCCTACCCTGAGATAGTTGACGATCGCCTGGTCGCGGGCGTGCTGGGCCGGCTCTACCGCGACGGTGGCCGAAAGCCCCCAGTGTGGCAGCAGGAGCGTCGGGATGTTCCGCGACGCCCAATAACCCCGGGGAGTGTAGCGCCAGCCGCGCTGCCGGCAGAGCGTGACGAGCGGCAGCTGGCGAACGAGGTGACCGGCGAACCGGCTGTCTTCGTCGGTGGCCCCCGGCGCCGGCCGGTAGACTTCCCGCCAGAGCTGGGGGAAGGGCTGTGTCAGCTGGAGCGAGTCGACGAGGTCACGCCACACCAGGATCGCCTCGGGCGAGGGAGCGTCCAGCGGGTGCCAGAGGCGAGCTTCCGCCTTGGCCGGCAGTTCCGGCAGCTCCCCGCCACCCACCAGGGCCAGCCGGCCGTCCTGCCAGAGGAGCTCATGCCTCACGCCGCCAACCTGGACGAGCCACATGAGCCTCCGGCCGAGGTGCCCGACGACGGGATGCCCAACGTAGCGCCGGCGAAGGGCCTCGAGGGGGAGCCGACGCTCGGAGAGCCAGAGTCGCTCGAGCTTGGCCGCCTGGCCGACGAGGAGAGCGCCCAGTTCTCGCACCTGCCCCTTGAGCGCCTCGAGCTCACCGGAGTGCGATTCTCGCACCGCCTTCGGCACCGACACCTGCGCCCGACCGTCGGGCCTGAGCCATCGGAGCTTGCCGGTTCCATCGGCGATGGAGAGCTCGGCGGTGAAGTCTCCCAGTCGCACCTGGCGCCGGCCCGAGGGGTCGAGGCCGAGCTCGGGCACTGCCAGCTCCTCGAGGTCCTCACGGTCCTTCCCCAACCGCGAGGCCGCCGCGTCGAGCGCCGTGTCGAGCCGCTGCCTCCCCGACGCGTAGCGCACCTTCGAGGTGAGCCCGGAGAGCTGGGCAACCCCGGCGCCGTCGGGCATGGCGCCCAGTGCCTGCACGCAGGCGTTTCCGAGCCGGCTGGAGGCAGGGCCGACTCCGGGGACTTTCTCGAAGCAGCGCTCGGCGAAGCGCGCGATGACGTGCGCGAGCCGCGTGTCCGCCACTCCACCCGCGGACCAGAGCAGGCACCTGAGCACCTCTTGGTTCCGGGCGGTGAGGCCTCCCTCCCGCCGGTCTGCCCAGAAGGAGCGCAGTGGCCGAGTGCGATCGAGCCCACCGAGCCAGTCCTCCAGCCGCGCGGCGAAGGGCCGGGGCCCTACCTCACTGACCAGCTGGCCGGCTCGGCGGGACCAGGTGGTTGACGGCTGGACTGCCGTCGACGCCCCGTTGCAGTGGCGGAGCAGGGCGATCCATGGGCCCTGGGTGACGTCGTCGAGCTCCGTCATCCACGCGCCCAGCGCTCTCCCCCACGTGTCGGGATCGACGACGCCAGCGGGGAAATCGCGCAGCCAACGTCGGACGGCGCGGAGGGCGGCAGCGGCCCGCGGCACCTGGCGCTCGAGCTCATCGAGGGGCTCTTCCGCCTCACGGGGGAGCCCATGGAGACACGCATAGCGCTCCACGTGGTGGAGGAGCCGGTCCATCGGCAGACCCTCCCAAGAAGCCCACACCAGCGCGACGAGCTGCGCTTCGGTGAGCGGGAGATTTCCCTCGAGCAGGCTGGCGAGCATCCGGCGCAGTACCGGGGCTTTGGTCGTCGTCTTCTCCTGTCGCCCGAGGAAGCCCCCCATCATCCCGCCCTTGAGCTCGGTGGCGAGGAGGGCCACCGCCTCGGCACGGGTCGGCGGGTCGGCCGTCATGATGGCGAGGGCCGCCGGGCTCGTGAGATCCAAAGACGGATCCGAGCCGGCCTGGGCGACGAGCGCGTCGACGAGCTGCCGAGCCATCAGAGGGCTCCTGTACCGGCTACTCGGGACGCCTCTGGGACGCAGCCTTGACCTCGTCTGGATCGAGGAACCCGTTGTTGGCGAGGTGCGAGGAGATGAGGAGTGGCGAAACGACGTACTCCTCGGCAGCCGCTTCGAGCGCCTCCTGAGAGAAGTCCCCGCGAAGGTTCATTTCGAGCTCGGCGATCGGCACGAGGAACTCGGCTGCGAATGCTCGCTGGGCCTTCTGGCGGGCCGTCCCGGCGTCAGTGATCGCGAGCCAGGAATCCTCCCGTGGGGCGACCAGCTCCTCTCCCACGAGCCGGGCCGCTTCGAATCGGCGGCCGGCTGCGTTCGACCGACGAAAGTGTATCGCCGCCCGACCTTCGCCTGTCCTGACGGCCAGCCCGATGGGAACTCGTGCCGTCGGGTGGGTGAAGTCGGCCCCCAGGATTTGCTTGAGGACACCGTCGTCTATCGCGCCCCGGGGAATGCCCAGAGCACTCCGCACTCGTCTAGCGAGGAGGCGGCCCCGCTCCCAGGGTCGCCCGGAGGTGCCGTTGGCCAGCGTACGGAGATTCTGGTCGAAGACGGCGGGCAGGCCAGTGCTCCGCGACAGCTCAGTCACCGCTTGGAGGAACTCGAGCGGGTCTCGCCTCGCTCGGGCGACGCCGACCGCGCTCGCGACCTCGACCACGGCGGACTTCCCGGCGCTTGGTTCGAGTGCTCTCAAGGAGGCGACGAGGGACTCGGGCCCTTCGTCTGGGTCGAAACCGAGCTCGGCCTCGAGCTCCCGAAAGCGCGCCAGCTCGATGTCTGACCGCTCGTGCTGGAGGTCGGCCCACACCGCGTGCAGCTCGGTCTCGGTCAGCCCGAGCGCGTCGAGGCGAGCAACGACGGAAGAGACGAACTGGGCCAGCTCTCGTTCTGCTTCGTCGCGGGGGATGGTCTTCCTGAACGAAGAGAGGAACCCAAGGGGTTCGGCAGGAACCCGGGGCGACGGCCGGCACTTCACCTCGAGGGCCTCTCCGTCAGGGAGAAAGGTCAGGCGAGGCCAGAGGTAGCCGCTGCCCGAAGCCGCCAGCTCGTGAGCCATTCGCCAGTCCAGCCGCTGGTGGGCCTGCGGCAAGGGCGCCTCATAGAACAGACGCCACCAAGAGCTCGCGATCCAGGTCGCGAGCGGGTAGCAGCCGACACGGATCCACTCACGGACCGACTTCGCCCAGGAATCGTCGATGCGGGTTGCGACCTCATCCTCAACCAGGATGCGAAGCGCGGCCGTCGTCGCTCGCTCCTCAGGGCTTCCATGATCTGCCGACGAGAACTCGTACTCCAGTGAGAGGGGCTTCACCGGATCCACCGGCGCCTGACCTCGTCGGCCAACGGGTCATCCGAAAGCATCGGGTAGCCGTGGTATGTCCCCTGCTGCTCGTTGTCGAGCATCGCTTCGATCGTTGGCAGCGACTGCCCAGACATTCTGGGGCCAACCCCCGCGTTCTTGCTCGCTCACCAGCCCAAGTTCAATGCCGCGACGAAGGAGCCGCTCGGCTTCCGCGCGGGTAGTGATCCCCGCATCATCGCACAGGCTCTTGGAGGTCCGCGGGTTGCTCGGCGGCGTCAGACCGAAGTCACCCGGGCTTCGCTTGTGGTCGGGGTTCCCACCGTAGCGCGCACGCTGGCTCAAGGCGGAGAGCACACCGAGGAGCTCGACTTGGCCCCTCGGATCCGCGCGCAGTCGACGTTTCGGGTTGACCTTCCGCTTCTTCATCGCGCTGCCGAGCGTACCACTCCGGGTCCTCGGCGTCCGAGCGCGGGTGGTCTCGGCTCGGAAGTACCTCGGGAAGCTCCAGGTGGTGCTCCTGGGTGATCCGGTCAAGCGAAGCCCCTCGGTCGCCACCACGCTGTAGGCGCCCGGCGATGGTGCCAGCCTTCCTTGCTCGGGAGCTCGAGCTCCTGACCCGTGTACGGCGGGCTCCGGACGTGTGGATCGAAAAGCCGGCTTTTCCTCCTTGATCCTCGGCGTATCCTCAACAACTCACCGCAAAACTCATGCTTCTTCCGGCTGGAGGGGAGCCACACCCGCACCGACGTCGTCCTCGCGGTAGCGAAGATGTGCCTCGACGCGGGCGCCAAGGAGCTGGTGAGCCTCTGCCCTCTCGCCCCAGGCTTCTGGCAGCGCAGCAGGCTCTGGCGCAGGCATCTCTCCACGAAGCCCGCCCTCGGTCTGTTTTAGAGCGCCACGCGCAGCACGGTTCGGCCGTGCAGCTTGCCGGCCTCGCCCAACTCGTGAACCTTCACCGCGTCGGCGAGCGAGAATTCGTGGCAAGCCAGCGGCTTGAGCGCGCCTGAGTCGACCAGGGCGGAGAGGCGTTGCAGGGCTTCGCCGCTCGGGAGCGTCATCACGAACTCCGCGCGCACCCCGGCTTGCTCCGCGCGCTGGGGCGATGGCGGCTGGGTCAGGGCGAGCAGGAGACCGCCGCGCTTGAGCGTGCCCCACGAGGCTTCCTGGGTGGGGCCGCCGAGGGTGTCGAGCACCACGTCCATGTCGCGCGCGTCGGTGGCCAGGCGGCCACTGCGATAGTCGATGACCGCGTCAGCGCCGAGCGACTGCACCAGCGCGCCATCGTCGGCCGCCACGGTGGTCGTCACGTGCGCGCCGCGCGCCTTGGCCAACTGCAGCGCCAGCGAGCCCACTCCGCCGGCGCCGCCGTGAATCAGCACCCGCTGCCCGGGCTGGAGCCGCGCTGCTTCCATCGCCGTCCACGCGGCCTGCGCCGACATGGGCATGCCCGCCGCGGCGCTGAACGAAGTCGCGCGGGGCATCAGCGCCACCTGGCTCGCCTCGACGGCGACGAATTCCGCGTACGTGCCACCGCGCGCGAAGGTGGGCATCGAGTACACCCGGTCGCCGTGCTTGAAGTGCGTCACCTGCGCGCCCACGGCCTCGATGGTGCCCGCGCATTCCCACCCCAGGGTGAGGGGCATCTGGTGCGGCATGCGCTGGGCCATCAACCCGGCGCGAATGCGAAAGTCCACCGGGTTGACTCCGCTGGCGGCGACCTTGATGAGCACGTCTCCCGGGGCGACCGAGGGCGTGGGCACGTCGTGCAACTGCATGGCACTGGGGGGACCGTAGGCGTTGATGCGAATGGCTTTCATGGTGTTTTCCTCTGCGGCGAGTGCTGCGTGAGAGCAAGATGATGTAAATGGCCGTGCGTCTCGAGTGAATGGCACCTTTCGCAAAGCACTCTTTCGCCAATGAAAAACTCGCCCTCCTCGTCACCCGTCGCGCTGCAAGACATGGCGCTCTTCGTGGAGGTTGCGCGCGCCCTCAACTTCACCCGCGCCAGTGAAGCCTCGGGTGTCTCAGTGGCCACGCTCTCGCGGCGCATCACCTCGCTGGAGAAGCGCGTCGGGGTTCGGCTGCTCGAGCGCAGCACCCGTCGCGTGGCCCTCACCGAGCCGGGTCGCCGCTACCTCGAGCGCTGCGAGCGCATCGTGCAAGAGGCGGGCGTTGCGCACGAGGCGCTGAGGGAAGAGGGCGAGCGGCCGAGCGGGCACCTGCGCGTCTCGATGCCGGTGGAGTTCGGCCTGGTCTATGTGGCGCCGCTGGTCGACGAATTCGCGCAAGCCTTCCCCGACATCTCCATGGAGTTGGAGTTCTCACCACGCCCGGCGCCGCTGGCCGAGGGCAGCGTCGATGTGGGCATTCGGCTGGGCGAGGTGCGCGATCACTCGCTGGTGGCTCGCCGCCTTGGCAGCGCCGCGCGCGTGCTCTACGCCTCGCCCGGCTACCTGGCGAAGCACGGCCTGCCCCGGCTCCCGAAAGACCTGGCGAAGCACGAGTGCATCCTCGCCTCGTATATGGCGCAGCCCAAGAGCTGGCAGTTGTGGCGTGGCAAGGAGGCCGTCGAGGTCGAGGTGCACGGGCGCTTTTCGACGAACAACGTGTCGATGACGCTGCGCCTCGCGGAAAAGGGCCACGGCGTCGCGGTGCTCTCACCCGCCGCCGCTCGCGCCGCGCACGAGGCAGGCACCATTCGTCGGGTGCTCGATGATTGGAACATGTCCCCCATCGCCGTGCACGTCGTCACCACGTCGCGGATCCTGCCCGCTCGCACCCGGGCCTTCGTCGATTTCCTGGCGGCGCGGCTGGCACCGGAGGGTTGAAGAGGAGGCGCGGGGCTCGCCGGTTGTTCCTCCATGATTCTTGTGGTGGCTTCCGGCGCAAGGACTGTGGTCGGCCCGGGCGCTTGCGCCAGCGGGGGGCGGGCACCAAGGGGAGATGGCTACCAGCTGAGATGGGCTGAGGCGCCCACAACCGAGTGCTCGCCGCAACACCCTCTTGCATGTCGCGGGCTGCGGGCTACGGGGCCGTGCCCGTCGTGTTTCCCGTCCGCGTCCGCGTTCTCCGTCCCCGCGTCCGCGTCCCGTCTCCCGCAGCCGAACCCGCGCGCGAACCCGCTCGCGACCACGGTCCCGGCAGTTCCTTCCACTCTCACCTCCCAGCAACTCCCATCAGCGTGCCCAACAGCATCGCAGTCGCTTCCTCAGCAGCCCGCTCAGCTTCCTCCGACAATCCCTCCCCATGCCCGCACGCCGACACAGGAATGCGGCACACCCACGCGTCGCCCGAAAATCCAAGGCCCCGCGCCAGCACCACGAGGGTCTCAGGCGACCAGGCATGCCCAGCCGCCCGCGCGTCCTCCTGGGTGAGCCGCTCCAACTTGACGCTCTGCACCCGGAGATCCGCATCGACGAAGACCACCCGCGGGGCCTGTGCAATCTCCGCCGCCAGCTCAGGCAACAACCCCCGCGCGGCGAGCAGGCGAAACCCACTCACCTTCGCCGCCAACAACTCGAGCACGCGGGACCCGACCCCGTCGTCACCCCGGAGGGTGTTGCCGATCCCCAACAGGAGTGTGCGGCCCATTCACCTCCCCAGTCGCGCGAGGACATCGCCACCCGGACCTACAACCTCTACCTCCATCGCCATCTGCCCCAGCGCGTGGGTGGAACACGACAGGCACGGGTCGAAGCACCGAATGGCCGCCTCCACCCGGTTCAACATGCCCTCGTTCAAGGCCACCGGGTTGACGAAGCGCATCGCCGCCTGCTTCACCGCCTCGTTCATCGCAGTGTTGTTCTGCTGCGTGGCGATGAGCAGGTTGGCCTTCTCGATGCGCCCCAGCTCGTCGACCTGGTAATGGTGCCAGAGAATGCCCCGAGGCGCCTCAGTGCAGCCCACCGCGTCGCGATGGTTTGGCTGAGCATGACTGCGAATGCGGGTGCCGAGGAGCTCCTTGTCCTCGAGCAGCTCCTCGATGCGCTCCACGCAGTGCTGCATCTCGATGAGCCGGGCGTAGTGGTAATGGAACGACTGCGACACCACCCCTGAGTGGCCGAGCTGACGGAACTCCTTGAGCTCCTTGTCTGCCTTGGGCGTACCCGTCGACTTGGCCACGTTGAGCCGGGCCAGCGGACCAACCCGGTACATGCCTCCCGGGTAGCCCAGGGCCTTGTAGAACGTCGGCTTCACGTAGGTCCACGACTCCGAGGCCTCGTTCACATAGCTCAGGTACCGGTAGGGCTCGAGGGCGGCGGCCACCACGTTGCCCTCCGAGTCGACCACCCGCACCTTCCCGTCGTAATACTCGAGGTCTCCGTCTTCGTTGACGAGGCCGAGGAACAGCGAGGGGAAGTGGCCCATCGCGTCGATCTCGCTCTTCAGCGGCACGAAGTAGCTCTTCAGCCTTGCGATGGCGATGGCCATCGACTCGTTCAGCTCGGGGAGCCAGGGCAACAGCTCCTCGCGCGCGGCCAAGGGGAAGGCGTTGATAACGCCGCCGGGCACCGACCAACCGGGGTGCACCCGCTTGCCGCCCACCAGCTCGATGGCCCTTTGACCGAATTGCCTCAGCCGAATACCCCGGCGGAGCAGGTCGGGCTCTTTCTCGGCCAGGGCGAACATGTTCCGGCTCTTGGGGTCGGCGTCGAGGCCGGCCAAGAAGTCGGGGCTCGCCAGGTGAAAGAAAGACAAGGCGTGTGATTGCAGTATCTGAGCGTACGTCGCGAGCTTGCGTTGACGGATGGCCGCGGGGGGAATGTCGACCCCGAGAATCCGGTCGCCGGCCTTCGACGACGCCAGCGCGTGCGACACCGGACAGATGCCGCAGACCCGGGCCATGAAGGCCGGCATCTCGTGAATCGGCCGGCCTTCGCAGAGCTTCTCGAAGCCGCGGAACTCGACGATGTGAAAGTGCGCGTCGGCCACCTTCCCGGCGTCGTCGACGTCGATGGTGATTTTCGCATGCCCCTCGATGCGCGTGACGGGGTCGATGACTATCCGCTGGGCCATGTCAGCCAAACCTCCGTTCGAGCACTGGCGCTCGGCCTTCCAGGAGCGCGCTGACGAGCTCCCAGATTTTGTCCGCGCTGGGCGGGCAACCCTGCAGGTAGTGGTCCACCTTCACCAGCGAGTGCAGCGGCACCACCCTCGGCACCAACGCTGGCACTATCTCGTCGCCGGTGGGGACTCCGCGCACCACCGCCGAGGTCTCACGGTAGGCCCGGTTGAGCACGTCCTCGACCTTGTAGGTGTTGCGCATGGCGGTGATGTTCCCCGTCACCGCGCAGTCTCCGAAGGCGATGAGCACCTTCGAGCGCGCCCGAATGACGCGCAGCGCCTCCACGTGGTCGACGTTGGCCACCGCGCCTTCGACCAGCGTCACGTCGACCTCGGGAAAGTCCTTGGTCTTGGTGTCGACCAGCGGAGAGGCGCACAGCTCGACGTTCTTGGCCAAGACAAGCAGGCGCTCGTCCAGGTCTAAGAAAGACATGTGACAGCCTGAGCAGCCGCCGAGCCACACCGTGGCCAGCCTGGGCTTCTTCTTCACTTCTTGATCCATTGGTGACGCTCCCGGCCGTACACGATGTACTTGAGGAAGCTGCGGTCCTTCTTCATCTCGCCCACGCCCATGCCCTTGGTGAAGAGCGCTCCCGTAGGGCAGACCTGTACGCACTTGCCGCAGCTCGTGCAGTTGACCGAGCTGCCCCACGGCTCTCCCAAATCGGCCACCAGGTGCAGCTTCGACCCGCGGCCGGCCATGTCCCACACGTGGGCGCCCTCGACATCGTCGCAGGTGCGCACGCAGCGGGTGCAGTTGACGCAGCGGTTGAGATCCAACCCGAACCGCGCGTGCGACAGGTCGACCTCGCGCGTGGGGTGCTGGTACCGCACCCGCACGTGGTCGATGCCCAGCTCGGTGGCCAGGTCTTGCAGCTCGCAGTTGCCGTTCGACACGCACACCGCGCACACGTGGTTGCCCTCGGCGAAGAGGAGCTCAATCAACAGCTTCCGGTAGGCGCGCAGCCGCTCGGTGTCGGTGTGCACCACCATGCCTTCTTCAATCTCGGTCATGCACGAGGCCTGCAGCCGGCCCCGGCCCTCCACCTCGACCAGGCACAGTCGGCAGGCCCCCACGTCGTCCACGCCGCCCAGGTGACACAGCCGGGGAATCTGTATGTCGTTGTGCCAGGCCACGGTGAANNTCGCCGCCCACGCCGGTCAGCATCTTGCCGTCGATGGTGAGTGTCTTGACAGTCATCGGGCCACCTCCGGCTGACCGGGCCGTGTCGCGTCACCGTCGCCGCGAGGCTTCATGCGGGCCGCGAATTCATGGGGGAAGTACTTCAGCGCCGTCATGAAGGGGTTGGGCGCCGCTTGCCCCAGCCCGCAGAGGCTGGTGT
>PMBV01000335.1:0-325 GCA_003153055.1 Myxococcales bacterium | reverse complement strand
CCGCCCGAGCCCATCATCGAGCCCACCGCGGTCAGCGACTCGTAGTCGACCGGCACGTCGAGGAGCGACTCGGGCACGCAGCCACCCGAGGGCCCTCCCGTCTGAATGGCCTTCACCTTGCCGCCGCCGGCGATGCCCCCGGCCATCTGGGTGACGATGGTGCGCACCGGCGTGCCCATGGGCACCTCGACCAGTCCGGTGAGCGCCGTCTTGCCGGCCACCGCGAAGACCTTGGTGCCCTTCGACTTCGCCGTGCCGATGGAGGCGAACCAGGCTGCTCCGCGCGCGAGAATGGGCGCGACGTTGGCGAAGGTCTCGACGTTGT
>PMBV01000132.1 GCA_003153055.1 Myxococcales bacterium | reverse complement strand
GCCTCGTGGAAGCCGTCGTTGGCACCTTGCTGGAAGAGCACCACCGGGTTGTCGTAGTAGCTCATGTAGTAGTAGTCGTGGCCCAGCTCGTGGTGAATGGTGGTGAGGTCCTCCTCGTCGATCTTGATGCACATCTTGATGCGCAGATCGTTGGAGTACGTCACGTCCCACGCGGACGCATGACAGACCACGTCTCGATCCTTCGGGTGCGTGAACTGGCTCCGCTCCCAGAAGGTCTTCGGCAAGGGGTCGAAGCCCAGTGAGGTGAAGAACCGCTCGCCCAGCTTGACGAGCTTCACCGCATCGTAGCCCTGGGCCTTGAGCTTCTGGCTCACGTCGAGGTTCGCCTGCCCTTGGTAGGGCTCCACCAGGGAGTAGAGATTGAGCCACTCCTGTGCCCACATGTTGCCCAGCAGGTGAGCGGGGATGGGGCCGGTGGCGGGCACCGCGTCGCCATACTTCTCGCGCAGGCGGGCGCGCACGTAGGCGTGCAGCGANNCACATGTTGCCCAGCAGGTGGGCGGGCATCGGGCCGGTTGGCGACACCACGTCCTTGCCGAACTTCTCCGACAGCCGTCGGCGAACGAAGCAGTGGAGCTCGTCATACAGCGGCTTCACCTGGAGCCACAGGCGCTGGGTCTCGTGCTCGAGCTCGGCCGGTGTCATGTCGTAGGCCGAGCGCCAAAGGACCCCGAGGTCTGGAGCCCCTACCTCCTTGGCGCCGTCGTTCGACAGCTCGACCAACCGCTCGTACAGCGGCCGCATCTCCTTCGACACCTCGTGCCAGTCAGCCCAGGCCTGGTACAGCTCGGCGTTCGACGGCGGCCGGCGATCACCCACCTTGGCCAGCACGTCGGAGAGTTGAGAGAGGTCGCGACACTCGGGGGCCTTGCCTTTGATGGGGCTGGGGCGGCAGGTCTTCCCCTTGCCGTAGAGGCCTTCGAGCTTGGCCGCCAGCGTCGCCAGCTCCGAGCGCCGGGCGGCGTCAGCTGGCGCGGGCAGCGACTGGGCGACCCGGAGCAGCGTGAGAATTCNNTCGGTGTCGTCGGTGATGTAGGTCGACTTGATCCACTCGGCGGTCGACGAGCGCACCCACAGGCGCTTGAGCTCGGCATCGGTCTTGAGTGCGAAGACCCGCGCCTCCTCGCTGGTGGGAGGAACGGCTTGAGACAGCACCGCGGACACCATCAGCCAGGCGCAGAGCATGCGCCGAGGCTTAGGGCACCTCTTTGAGCGAGTCGAGCGTCACGTGGTAGGTGTTCTCGACGCTGGGCAGCACGTCGACCTCGTAGGCGTGCACCCGCCCCCCGTTCTCTTTCAATCGGAGCACGTGGTGGCCAACCGGAAACACGGCGGTCAACGGGGTACGCCCGAGACTCTGCCCCTCGAGGACGACCTCGGTCGGGCGATCGGCCTCGATCAGCACTCGGCTCATGGCCGGCGGGCTCGAATCCTGGGCCCACTTGAAGATGAGCGCCCCACCCGCGCCTCCGAGGAGCAAGGCCGCCAACGCGGCGACCACCAGGGTCGAGGTGCTGCTCCGCTTGGCCACCGCCTCGCGCTTGGGGTCGGTGGGCCGGTCGGTCTCCACGGGGCCGTTGGCCCTCACCCCGCGGAGCACCCGGGGCGCGTCGGAGGGCTCGGCGGCCACCGGCTTGGACCCCCGAAGCTGGCCCATCGGCTCGTGGGACAGCACCGTCTTGGGAGCGAGGTCCTCGGCGTGCGTCGGCAGTGGCCCTCCGCGGCCGATGAGCGTTCGCCCGCCGACGTCCGCGTCGGAGCCCCAGGAGGGAATGCGAGCCAAGAGCCGCTCGATGTCTTTTTGGCGAGAGGCGAACTGGCCCTTGACCATCTCGGCGCAGCGCTCCTTGGTCCACATGGTGCTGCCGGCCGCCAGCGACAGATCGCGAATGAGGTCGAGCGCCGACTGGTACCGCCGCTCGGGCTTGCGTTCGAGGGCTCGCATCACCACCGGGTCGACCGCCTTGGAGACGCGTCGGTTGACCCGTGACGGCAGGGGGATCTCGGCCTCGTAGACGGCCGCCATCTCTTGCGCCGGGTTGCCCTTGTAGAACAGGCGTTGGCCAGTGAGCAGCTCGTGGGCGACCACCCCGAGGGAAAAGATGTCGGTGCGTGGGTCGAGATCCTTGCCCACCGCTTGCTCGGGCGACATGTACGCGGTGGTGCCCCGCACCATGCCGACCTGGGTGCGTCGCTCGGAGCCCTTGGCCCGGGCGATGCCGAAGTCGAGCACCTTCACTGAGCCGTCGAAGTCCACCATCACGTTCCGCGGTGTCACGTCGCGATGGATGATCGGCACCAGCTGCCCACGGGAGTCTTTGTGGCCGTGTGCGTGGGCCAGGCCGCCGGCTGCTTCCCGGGTCGCCGCCAGCGCGAAGCCGAGCGGCACGGGCTCCCCTCGGGCCTGATAGGCGTCGACGACCTCCTCGGCATTGACCCCGGGAATGAATTCAATCACCAGCACCACCTCGTCGCGCGCCATCTCGAGGTCGAGCACCTGGGCGACGTTGGGGTGACTCAGCGTGGCCGTCAGCTTGGCCTCGTCGATCAACATCTGGAGCGCGACCGGGTCTTCCCGCTGCTCCCGGAGGATCCGCTTGAGCACGACTGGGCGACCGAGGAATGGGCCGAAGCGCCCAAAGCCGAGGAAGATCTCGGCCATGCCGCCCACGGCCAGCCGGCAGAGCACCTCGTACTTGCCGAGCTGCTTCCCCGTGAATTCGTCGGTCGTCAGTTTCACATCCGACCCCCTCCTCGAGCGCTCCAGTACCTCCCTACCTCAGGTGGGCCCGGACCAGAGACTCTATCCGCTCCACGACGCTCCCGGCGTCCATCGCCGAAGAGTCGAGCTGCACCGCGTCGGCGGCGGGCGTGAGCGGGGCCACCTCTCGCTCCGAGTCGTCCCGGTCGCGCTGGTTCTGCTCGGCCAGCACCGCCTCAAGCGTGCTCGACGCGCCCTTGGCCTTCAGCTCCTCGTGGCGACGGGCAGCGCGCACGCGAGGGTCGGCCATCAAGAACACCTTCACCTCGGCGTCGGGGAACACGACCGTCCCGATGTCACGGCCCTCCAACACCGCCCCACGAGCCGCCTGCCGGCCCAGGCGCCGCTGGAGCCCGAGGAGGCGGGCGCGCACCACTGGCCTCCCGGCGACCTTGCTCGCGGCGAGAGAATTCGAAGGCGTGCGAATGTCGTCGGACACGTCTTCGCCGTCGAGGAAGACGTGGTTCTTGGGCCCGTTCATCTGGAACGACACCTCGAGCCCATCGACCAGGGGCCCCAGCCGCTCGTCGTCGTCGAGCGCGATGCCCTCTCGCAGGGCCTTGAGGGCCACGCACCGGTAGATGGCGCCAGTGTCCACCAGCGAGAACCCGAGGCGCGCGGCCAGGCTCTTGGCCACGGTGGATTTTCCGGCGCCCGCGGGCCCGTCAATGGCGACGATGAGCGGACGATCCATCGCTACTTTCCGAGAAAGGAGCCCATCGCCCTGAACTTCGCGTAGCGATCGGCGATGAGTGCATCAGCGGAGAGTGGCGTGAGCTCGGCCAGGTGGCGCTCGAGGGCCGCCCCCACCCGCTCGATGGCCAACCGGGGATCACGGTGCGCCCCACCACGAGGCTCGACGATGACCTCGTCGATGATCTTGAGACCGAAGAGATCCTTGGCGGTCAGCTTGAGCGCCTCCGCGGCGCGATCGGCATGCTTGGCGTCACGGAAGAGAATGGACGCGCAGCCCTCGGGGCTGATCACCGAGTAGTAAGAATATTCCAGCATCAGCACGCGATTGCCGACGCCGATGGCCAGGGCGCCGCCCGAGCCACCTTCTCCGATGACGGTGCTGATGACAGGCACCGGGAGGCCCGCCATCACCTCGAGGTTGACCGCGATGGCCTCGGCCTGACCTCGCTCCTCGGCGCCGAGGCCCGGGTAGGCGCCCATGGTGTCGACGAAGGTGAAGATGGGCCGGCGAAACCGGGCCGCCAGCTCCATGAGCCGCCGCGCCTTGCGGTAGCCCTCGGGCCGGGGCATGGCGAAGTTCCGCAGCATGTTCTCTTTGGTGGTGCGGCCCTTCTGGTGGCCGATCACCATCACCGGCTCTCCGCCGAGTCGCGCGAAGCCACCGACGATCGATGGGTCTTCCCCGAAGTGCCGATCTCCCGCGAGCTCGCAGAAGTCGGTGAACAGCTGCCCCACGTAGTCGAGGAAGTACGGCCTCGCGGGGTGCCGCGACAGCTGCACGATCTGCCAGCGCGAGAGGTCAGAGAACATCTCTTCTTGGAGCCGCCGAGCCTTCTTCTCGAGGCGGCCGATCTCGGCGGTCATGTCCACCGCGCCGATGGACTTGAGCTCGTTGATCTTCTTCTCTAGCTCAAGGAGGGGGCGCTCGAACTCCAGGGCGGATCCGTGGGGGGTGGCCATCGGCTTCGTGTGTCGCTCGACGGCCCCCTCGGGTCAAGGCCAAAGCGGCTCGGCGCGCCCTGCGCCAAGAGCTCCAGTCGTCTACGCGGCCTTGGTCTTGGAGACCGCCGACAGCGCGTACCAACTGGTGCGGAACGCCTTGAGCTCACGGAGCCCGGCCGGGTGGCGACCGAGCGCGGGTGCCATGGTGACCGGCAGCGCGATGCGCTTCTCGACCAGCTTGGCGACCTCGAGCTCGTTTCTCCGCCGCTCCTCGGTGACCTCGTCGGTCGTCTTGGGCAGCACGCGGTTCACCAAGATGCGCTCGACGGGGAGCTTCCGGCTGCGGAAGTACTCGGCCAGCCGCTCGGCAGCGGACACCCCGAGCTCCTCGCCCCGCGTGACCACCACGAAGCGGCACTCGTTGGGGTTCATCACCGCCTTCTCGAAGCGCTCGATGTGCTTGAGCTGCGCGTCGAGCCAGGCCAACAGGGGCCCAGCACCCTTGTTCTTGAACCGGGTCGCCACGGCCTGCAACACCAGGAACCAGGCCCTGGCCACCGCCGGCAGCTCGAGAATGCGCAGGGCGTTGGAGGACGGCGCGGGGTCGATCACGATGCGCTTGAAGCGCTCCTGCACCAGCGCGTCGGTGAGGGCACTCATGGCCGCCCACTCGTCCATGCCCGGTGGCACCAGCTCGAGGAGGTTCCTGAGCAGCTCCTTGTCCAGTGCGAAGGGCTCGCCCTTGGTCTCGGAGCCGAACAGGGGCTCCAACAACTCCTTGAGCTTCTTCTTCAAGTTGTTGTTCCACGCCGCGAAGTCGATCTCGCGGGCGTAGAGGCCCTTGGTGCCCTTCACCTGCGTCTCGGTGTCGGTTAGCCGACTGAGGAGCACGTCGGACAGCGAGTGCGAGGGATCGGTGGAGATGAGCAACACCGGCCCTTCCTTCTCGGTCAAGGTGACCGCGGCGGCGGCGGCGCAGGAGCTCTTTCCCACTCCCCCGGAGCCGACGAAGAAGATGAACCGCGTGGGAGGCAGCGGCGGCGCGGCCACTGGAGGCATCGACGGTGCACGCACCAAGGCGGGGGGCGCCTCGGCTGGCGCGAACTGCAGCGCCTTGGTCTCTTTGCCGCTGGCCCATTCACGGCCGAACTGCTTGACCTCGTCGAGGGTGCTCGGCCCCACGATGCGGCGCTGGAGCAGCTCAACCTTGGGGTGCAGCGTGTGGTACTTGCGAACGTGCGGCGCCTGGAGCCCACGACGGTTGGCCACCTCGCGGCTCGGGTTTTTGTCCTCGATCATGTCGGTGACAATCTCGGCGACCGGAATGCCCTTCTCGCCCAGCACCCGCATCAGCAGCTTGGTCTGCGACTCGGCCACCGGCTCGGCGATGGCCACCACGTGCATCGAGAACCGCGCCGGGTCCTTCAGCATCGCCTGCACCGCCTCGAGGCGCGCGGCGAGCTCGTCGACCGGGCTCGGAGGCCGCTGGGCATTCTTGGAGGGCCGCACCGTCCGCTCGGCCCGCACCAGCGCCAACAGCTTGCGCAGCTGCGTGGGGTACTCGAGCTGGCGAATGGTGTGCGTGGTCGAAAGCCCATCAATGACGATGTGGTCCCACTCCTTGCTCTCGAGGAGGTCCAGCAGGTGGAAGAACAGCCCCCACTCGGCCCCGGTGGACAGGGTCGCGTCGAGCACCTTCTTGACGTCTTCCTCGCTCAGCACGGCGCCCTTGGCCGCGGCCTCCAGGAACTGCGGCCGGGCCCGGCGAAGGAACGCATCGGCCACTGCCGGCTGATCGAGCTCGGCGACGAACAGCCCACCTTCTCCCTTGGCGGCGGGGACCAGCTTGGCGGGCTTCGTGGTCAGCTTCTTCTTGATCAAGTCTCCCAACCCGCCGTCATTCTCGAGGCTCAGGAGCAGGATTCTCTCCTTCCCCGAGTCTTCGAGCAGGTTCAGCGCGTGGGCAGCGGCCAATGTGGTCTTGCCAGCGCCGCCTTTTCCGGCAAAGAAGTGGAGGACAGATCCGTGACTCATTCGTGGAGCCTCTCTAACGCTGCCGAGACCTCCGAGCCGGCTGCTCGTGCTCGCCCGGCAGAAATGGGCCCGGATTGTCCTCGATCTGCCTCCTGTCGGTCAAGGTAGGAAGGACCCTTTTGTGGCTGGTTTACACCTTTGGCCCCCGAGGGATTGTGCGCACCTCGCTGCGTGTTGGCGAAAGCCGCGACAGCAGCGCAGCGACTCCCGCCTGGGGCAGGGTCTCTCCGCAGGTGAGAATATCGGCAGCGGCGAACCCCAGCTCGGGCCAGGTGTGAATCGAGAGGTGACTCTCGGAGACCAGCAACACCACCGAGGCTCCCTGGGGCTCGAAGTGGTGACTGATCGCCCCCCTCACCTCGCAGCGGGCGGATTCAGCGGCGAAGCGCAGGGCGGCTTCGAGGGTCTGGGGGTCATCGAGTACCTCGAAGGGCACGCCCCAGAGCTCGATGAGGGTGTGGGTCGCGATCGAGGCGCCAGACATTCTCAGGACGTGTAGCGCTTCTTCACCAGGAAGACGATGGCGTCGCGGGCTGACCCGTCGGTGTACCCGAACCGCTTGGCCATCTCGTCGAGGGTCGAGCGCACCTGCTGTTGTTCCTTCTGAGAGAGGGCCGACCGTTCATCGGAGAGGAATGTCAAGATGTTCTCGACGTTCCGCTTGAGCTGCCGCTTGCGCTCCTCGAAGAAGTGCTCCGCGAGGCGCTTGAACAGGTCGGGGAAGATGCGGGCGTAATCGACGTCGGCTTCGGGGTTGTCGATGCGCCAGGCACCGATGGTGGCGATGAGGCCCTTGCGGAACTCCCGAGGGTCATCACCCTTCTGCATGACGAAGCCCTCGAACTCGCCCAGGCGCCCTTCATCGGGCTTCTCGCTCTGCCCGGTGAGGCGGTTCTCGACCCGCTCGCCCTTCACCCAGGCTGACACCGTTTGCACGTAGCGCTCGAAGAGATCTCGGTACTGGCTCTCGCTCACCAGGCCCATCGACTCGCGAACTTCTCGGTCGACGGAGTCGAGGTAGTGGCCTTCGACCACTCGCACGAAGTCGCCGTGATCGTGGTACCCATCGACGATCTCCTGCTGGAGAAACTCGTACACGCTCTTGTCTCGGGTGAGCGCCAGGAGCTCCTTGAGCACCGCCAGCGGNNGCGTTGAACAGCGCCGTCTTGATCTCCCGCGCCGAGGCCCCGCCGCGGCCCTCGTAGTTGGGGTAGGCGTCAGACTCCTCGTAGATCTGCTGCACGCACTTCTTGAGCTCTTTCTGCTGCTGCAGCGTGAGGCGATCGGGCGCCTCGGCGTCTTGGTACAGCCGCAGCTTCTCCATCGGCGTCAGGCGCTCGATGAGCGGCCGCA
>PMBV01000032.1 GCA_003153055.1 Myxococcales bacterium | reverse complement strand
CATGTCGCTTGGCCGCGCGCCGACCCCAGGGAATGTGCTCCGCTCCAGCACGGGGTTCTGCCACGAGCGTCTCTCGCCGATGTCCATCGACGCGCTGCTGCACGCGGAGAGTCAGCGGCTCTTTCCGGAGGAGGATTTCGGGGACCTCTTCTCGGGCATCGGCCGCTGATCGGTATCGCCGCGCATCCTGGCGGTGGTGATGCATCGGTTGGAGGGGTTGAGCGACAGAAAGGCCATGGACCGCTTTGGCTTCGACTTGAGGTGGAAGTACGCGGCCGGTGGGCTGGACTTCGACCACCCCAGCTTCGTGCACACGGTGCTGGTGGGCCGCAATCGGGTCCTCGACTCGACGCCGCTCTATGACGCAGTGGCGACACAAGACACAGTGACACTCATCCGCTCGGCCGTCCGCGGCCTCCTACGGGTGGCAGAGGTGAAGTCACACGGCACCAGCCCAAAGGGGACGAGGGCAGTCCGGGTGCCCTCCTCCGCGCCTCCACCGACCAGCTCCTCGACCTCGAGCCATTGACCCCAGGGTCTCGCCACATCGAAGACGGGCGTCCATGACCAGGCAGCCTCTTCGACCCCGCGGTGCCCTGGGCCGCGGCGGAAGCGGACCCGTCGGGCAGGGGTCGCCAGCAACAGCACCAATGGTTACATCCGGGAGTCCCCTCCCGGACGGCCAGCTCTCCGCTTTGCTTCCAGCGCACCGTACCTGGCCCGAGGGGCTCGTCGTGCTCGTCCGAAGCCCCACTCCCCCAAGTCACCGCTCCAGCCTCAAGGCCGCTCCACAGCCACGGTCTCTCCTGAAGCCCTGCCTGGCAGGCCACTCGTGGAACTCACCTGGGCCCGCCACCGACAAAAACACCAGTTTCCTAGAGGGCTCGATCCCGGTTCCGCTCAGTGCAGGGCGTTGGGTTGAGCCAGCGAGAAGCTGCCGATCTTCGCGGCGAACCTCGTGCCGTCCTCCCGCTCCATGAAGTACTCCCCGTGCATCGAGCCGAAGGGCGTCTTCAGCATCGCCCAGCTGGTGTACTCGAAGGACTCCCCGGGCTTGAGGGCGGGTTGCTTGCCGACGACGCCGTCACCCCGCACCTCCTCCACGTGCCCGGTGGCATCGGTGATGACCCAGTGGCGGCTGGTCAACGTCGCCGCCGCTTGGCCTTCGTTAGAGATGAGCACCGTGTAGGTGAAGGCCCATTGGCCCGCTTCGGGCGTCGAGCGCTCGGCCCACCAGGTAGCCTTGATCCTGACCCGAATGCCGTCCGTGGTCGTGTCCGACATGCGCATCTCCCGTTGCCCTACTTTGCCCGGCTCTCGGCCTCCGTGGCCAGCTTCTCGTCGCCCTCTCCGCCCCGCGGAGGGCCCTTCTTCGCCTTGGGCTCGACCAGCATCGACGCCAGCACCGAGCCCCCCAGCACCATGGCGATGAAGGCGAGGGAGCCCAGGAGAAGGGCCGTGTCGTGGGCCGCCGCCCACAGCGCGAAGTACCGCTCGGTGACCAGCTTCACCCCGACGAACGCGAGGATGATGCCCAGCCCGACCTTGAGGTACCGGAACTTGTCCATCAGCGAGGCGATGACGAAGAAGAGCGAGCGCAGGCCGAGAATGGCGCAGGCGTTCGAGCTGAAGACGATGAAGGGGTCCTTGCTGATGCCGAGCACCGCGGGAATGGAGTCGAGGGCGAAGAGGAGATCCGTCGTCTCGACCACCAGGAGCACGAGGAACAGCGGCGTCACCACCCACCGCCCCTGCTCGCGGATGAAGAAGGCCAGGCCCTCACCCTGCTCGGCCACCGGTAACACCTTCCGGGCCAGCTTGAGCACGGCGTTGGCCTCGGGGTCGACCTCCTCACCCTCATCACCGCCGAACAACAGCTTGCCGGCGGTGTAGAGCAGGAACGCGCCGAAGAGGTAAAGCAGCCACTCGAACTGCGAGACGAGCGAGGTGCCCAGGCCGATGAGCAGGCCCCTCAGTGAGAAGGCCCCGATGATGCCCCACCGCAACAGGCGGTGTTGCGCGTCGGTCGAGACCTTGAAGTACGAGAAGAGCACCAGGAAGACGAAGAGGTTGTCGACCGACAGCGCGTACTCGATGACGTAGGCGGTGAGGAACGGCACCGCCGCGTGGGGCCCCTCGAGCGCGAAGATGAGCCCAGCGAAGGCCAGCGACAGCGAGACCCACGCGGCCGTCCAGCCGATGGCCCGCCGCTGCGTCATGGGCCGGCGGGTTGCCGCGAGGAGGTCCACGGCCACCACAGCCACCACCACGGCGAAGAACAGCGACCACCAGAGAGGAGTACCCACGTTCGCCTCAGGGTGTATGGGCGACGACCCTCACCGTCAACGGCCTCGTTTCCACGGGCTCAGGTCTCCGAGTGATACAGCTTGAAGACCACCATCGAGCGGGCGGGCACCTGAATGGTGGTCGACGCCGTGCAGAGTGATCGAGTGGTCTCGTGGGCCGTCTCGAGGAGCAGCTCCCAGCGCGCCCCCCAGGACTTGGGCGGCATCGTGACCTCGATGCCCTCGGCGTTGGAGTTGAAGTAGAGCAGCAGCGTATCGCCCACCACCTTGGCGCCCTTGGGCCCTCGGGCTCCGATGGCGTCACCGCCGAGGAACATCCCGGCGCACCTGAGCTCGGCGTTCTCCCAGTCGGCGCGCTCGAACTCCCGGCCCGAGGGGTGAAACCAGACCAGGTCTCGAAACCGTGAGTCCTCCAGGGTCGCCCCGAGGAAGAAGTTGCGGCGCTGGAGCACCGGCTGAGAATGGCGCAGCGCGATGCAGTGGCGGGTGAACTCGAGCAGCGCCTGGGCCCGACCGTCGAGGCGCCAGTCGACCCAGCTCGTCTCGTTGTCTTGGCAGTAGGCGTTGTTGTTGCCCTTCTGGGTCCGCCCCATCTCGTCTCCGGCCAGGAGCATGGGGGTGCCCACCGAGACGAAGAGCGACGCGAGGAAGTTGCGCGCCATGCGGTCGCGCATGGCGATGACCACCGGGTCGTCGACCTCGCCCTCGCCGCCCCAGTTGGCCGACTGGTTGTCGTCGGTGCCGTCGCGGTTGTGTTCTCGGTTGGGCTCGTTGTGCTTCTTCGAGTAGCTGACCAGGTCGCGGAGCGTGAAGCCGTCGTGGCAGGCGACGAAGTTGACCGAGGCGGTGGGTCGTCGGCCCGAGAGCTTGAAGTAGTCGGAGCTGCCGGTGAAGCGGTAGCCGACCTCGGCCAGCTGGCCCCCGTCGCCCCGCCAGAACCGGCGCATGGCGGTGCGGTAGCGATCGTTCCACTCGGCGAACTGGAGCGGGAAGTTGCCCAGCTTGTAGCCCTCGGGGCCGAGATCCCACGGCTCGGCGATGAGCTTGACCCTCGACAGCACCGGGTCCTGGTAGATGGCCGAGAAGAAGTCGGCCCGCGAGTTGAAGCCGCCGTGGTGGGTGCGCGCCAGCGTGGTGGCGAGATCGAAGCGGAACCCGTCGACGTGCATCTCGGTGACCCAGTACCTCAACGAGTCCATCACCAGCTTGAGCACCTGGGGGTGCTGCACGTTGAGCGAGTTGCCGCAGCCGGTGAAGTCGCGGTGCTTCGAGCGGTCGGCCTCGTCGAGCCAGTAGTAGGTGGGTGCGTCGATGCCCCGGAACGAGAGCGTCGGGCCGAGATGGTTGCCCTCGCAGCTGTGGTTGAAGACGACGTCGAGGATCACCTCGAGCCCCACCTCATGGAGCGCCTTCACCATCGACTTGAACTCACGCACCTGCTCGCCGTGGGTGCCCGCCGACGAGAAGCGCTGGTCGGGCGCGANNGCGAAGAAGCCCAGGGTGTTGTAGCCCCAGTAGTTGGTCAGCTTGCGATCGAGGAGGAACCCCTCGGGCGCCGCCTCGAAGACCGGGAGCAGCTCGAGGCTCGTCACCCCCAGCCGGAGCAGGTGATCGAGCACCGCCGGGTGGGCCAGGCCAGCGTAGGTGCCGCGCTGCTCGGGGGGCACGTGCGGGTGGCGAGCGGTGAAACCCTTGACGTGGAGCTCGTAGAACACCGCCCGGCGCCAGATGACCTCGGGGCGGCGATCGTCCTCCCAGTCGAAGTCGTCGTGCAGCACCACCGCCTTGGGCATTCCCGCCGCCGAGTCGCGGGGGTCGAGCACCTCCTTGCCGCCCTCCATGCGGTGGGAGACCAGGTGGTGAGACCAGTCGGGCTTGCCGGTGATGGCCCGCGCGTAGGGGTCGACCACCAGCTTGTTGGGGTTGAGGCGGTGACCCTGCTCGGGCGCCCAGGGCCCGTCGACACGAAAACCGTAGAGCGTTCCGGGGCTCAGGTGGGGCACGTAGCCGTGGAAGATGTGATTGGTTTGGTCCACCAGCGACAGGCGCGCCAGCTCCTTCGAGGGGTCGGCCGGATCGAAGAGGCAGACCTGAACGTGGGTGGCGGGCTCGGAGTAGAGCGCGAAGTTGACGCCGTGGCCGTCCCACGTCGCCCCCAGCGGGTACGGAACACCAGGCCACACGTCCCAGGTAGCTCGAGTCATTGCGCGGGGGCTCGGCATCGACGCCTCACATGAAGCCTAATCGCCCAGGGCGGTCAGAGCGAGAATTCCAACTCCCGCTCCGTACCGGACCTGTGGCCTGGGACGTCGGTGTATGGCTTGAACCCGAGTACGGGCCTCAAAAAGCCGCGAGGCCCGCTCTCTTGCGAAAGCGAGCCTCGTCGTTCCAGCAAAGGCTCTGCCTTCACTTGAGGTGCTTGTTCACCAGCTTCGTCATCTCGAACATGTTGACGGACTTCTTGCCGCCGAAGACAGCCTGGAGCTTATCGTCGGCGTTGATCTTCGTCTTGTCCTTGGTGTCCTGCAGGCTGTGCTTGTGAATGTAGGCCCAGACCTTCTTGGTGACCTCAGTGCGCGGAAGCGGCTTGGCACCGATGATTTCGGCCAGCTCCTCCGAGGGCGTCATCGGCTTCATGAACGCTGCGTTCGGGGTGCGCTTGGCGGTGGTCTTCTTCGTCGCCTTCTTTGCGGCCATTCGTTGTCTCCTCCCCTCCCCGGGGACGTTGGTCGGTCCGAATAACGAACCGGGGCACGGTTGCTACCACGCTCAGAGGAGAAAAACAGGGCCTCGTGAGGAATTTCGGGGGAGACTCCCAGGAGAATGCGGGTCCTCGTCACTGGTTCAAACGGCTTTCTCGGCTCATGGCTCTCTCGGGCGCTGGCCCTGCGCGGCGACGAAGTTCGCTGTCTGGCACGGGCGAAAAGCGACGTCGGCCTCCTCGAAGCGGCGCTCGAAGGAGGGGCACAGCTGGTTCACGGAGACGTCAGCCAGCCCGAGACGCTCGGGGCCCTCCTCGACGGGGTGGAGGTCGTCTTCCATCTGGCGGGCATTCGGCGCGCCGCCACCCGGGCCGAGTTCATGCGGATCAACGCCGAGGGCACCCGCAACGTGGCCGAGGCCATGGTGAAGGCCGGGGCCCGGAGGCTGGTGCTGTGTGGCTCCCTGGCCGCGAGCGGGCCCTCGGTGGGAGGGCGCCCAAGGGTCGAGGCCGACCCGTTTTGCCCCGAGGAATGGTACGGCGAATCGAAGGCCGAGGCCGAGCGAGTGGCCTTCGAGTACGCCAATGCGCTCGAGGTCACGGCGTGCCGGCCGGGGCGAATCCTCGGGCCCGGCGACAAGGAGAACCTGACCTTCTTCAAGCTGGTGAAGCGCGGCGTGGTGGTGCGCATCTTGGGGCCGGAGCGCCGCCTGTCGGTGGTGGGGGTGGAAGACGCGGTGGACCTCTTGTTGCTCCAGGGCGACCGGCCCGAGGCCAAGGGCGAGGCGTTCTTCTGCGCTTCAGACGAGACGACCAGCCTCTACGCGATGATGCGCACCATCGCCGACTCCCTGGGCATCGACGCCAGGGAGGTGCCGGTGCCCGAGGCGCTCCTCTCGGCTGCGGGGGCGGTGGGCGACTGGGTCTCGAAGCTGACGGGTCGGCGGTTGCCCGTGAGCCGGAAGCTGGCCCGGCAGCTCCTGGCCCCCGGGTGGACCTGCAGCATCGAGAAGGCCAAGCGCCTGCTCGGCTACGCCCCCAGCCGCACGGTGCGTCAGGCCCTCGAGCAGAGCGCCCAGAGCTACTTCGAAGCCGGCTGGCTGTAGGAGCCTTGGGGGGCCTCGTGGTAGAGGGTGGCCCGTGACGGACGATTCCTCGAGCAAAACCCCCGCGCCCCAAGGCAAGGCGGCGTTCTTCGACATCGACGGGACGTTGATCTCGACCAACGTGGTATCGGCCTATGCCTACTACGCGACGAACTCCGGCAGCCTGGGAGCGATTCTCTCGCGCTCGCTGAAGACGGTGGCTGCGCTCCCGGTGTTCGGCGCGCTCAACCTGGTCGACCGGAAGATCTTCAACGAGTTCTTCTACCGCTCGTACGAGGGCCTCACCGAGGACCGACTCCTCAGCCTCACCGAGGACATGTTCGAAGACCTGATTCGCCCGGCCATCTATTCGAAGGCCCAGGACCTCATCGACGAGGCGCGGCGAGCGCACTGCAAGATCGTCCTCGTCACCGGTGCCCTCGACTTCACCATGCGGCCCTTGGCTCGCCATTTCGGCGCTGACGACCTCATCGCCAACAAGATGCAGTTCGTCGGGGGCAAGGCGACCGGCAAGGTCATTCCCCCCATCATCGAGGGCGCCAACAAGGCCACCGTCATCCGGGAGTACTGCGAGGCGCACGGGCTCTCGCTCATCAAGAGCCACGCCTACTCCGACTCCTCGTCGGACTACGCCATGCTGACCGCGGTGGGCCGACCGACGGCCGTCAACCCCGACCCGCGTCTGTGGGCCTTGGCGCGCAGCTACAACTGGCCGATTCTCAACGTGCGCTGACGTCGCGCCCGCTCGAGGTGAGCCTCGGCGACGCGGCCGACTGGCGCGCCCACCAGCGGGGCCGAGGAGGCCTGGGCCCGGACTCTCACGGTGAAGTGAGACCCCCGCCCGGGCTCACTCGAGACGTGAATGGTGCCCTCCATGAGCTTGACGAGTTGGGCGGTGATGGCGAGCCCCAGGCCAGTGCCACCGAAGCGCCGGGAGGTGGTCTCGTCGGCCTGGCGGAACGGCTGGAACAGGCGCGCCAGCACCTCGGGGCTCATGCCGACGCCACCAGCCCCGTGCACACGGTGCCGACGAGAAACTTGAGGCGCAGGCGCTCATCATCATCGAGCGGCCACCGGGCGCCACCCACCTCGCCACACCGTCAATCCCGTCGAGCCAAGCCACGCGAAGAAGTACCTGCCGAGGCAACGGTAACGGCCGGGAGCCCTCTGCGCCCCCATCTCTCCTTGACGCCCGACCCCTCCCCGGACAGAACCGGCGCTCAGATGCGCCCCCTCAAGACCCTCAAGAAGCTCTACGACGAAGAGTCGCACATCGTCATCACGGAGAAGGGCTCGCCCCCCCGGGTGATGTTCTACGGCGAGGACCTGTGGGTGGAAGACCTCCCGGTCGGCACCCGGGTCATCTTCCCCCGGCCTCCGCTGGAAGGCGTGCCCAACCTCAAGGCGGCCATCCGCTACGCCATCAACCACCCCCACGAGATGGATCCGCTCCACGCGCTCCTCGAGCCGGGGATGAAGGTGACCATCGCGCTGGACGACATCTCGCTGCCCCTGCCGCCGATGAAGACGCCAGACGTGCGCCAGGCGATCCTCGAGGTAGTGCTTGAGCTGCTCGCCGACAGCGGCGTCGATGACGTGCACCTCATCATCGCCAACGCGCTCCACCGGCGCATGACCGAGGCCGAGATGAAGCGCATGGTGGGCGAGAAGATCTACGACGCCTACTACCCCGACCGGTACTACAACCACGACGCCGAAGACCCCGACGGCATGGTCGAGCTGAGTCGCACCTCGCACCACGAGGTGGTGGCCATCAACAAGCGGGCCGCCGAGTCGGACCTGCTCATCTACGTCAACATCAACCTGGTGCCGATGGACGGCGGGCACAAGTCGGTGGGCACGGGGCTCGCCAACTACGCCTCGCTCCGGTCGCACCACAACGCCCAGACCATTCGCGACAGCGAGTCGTACATGGAGCCGTCGCGGTCAGCGCTCCACCGCTCGACCGAGCGCATTGGGCGCGTCATCGACAAGAGCCTCAAGGTCTTCCACATCGAGACGTCGATCAACAACCGCATGTTCGAAGAGCCGGTGGGCTTCCTCATGAAGAAGGAAGAGGACTTCACCGA
>PMBV01000061.1 GCA_003153055.1 Myxococcales bacterium | reverse complement strand
GCTGGAAGGTGTTGATGTACGAGGGCCTGGTCGTTCCGTCGCCGTGGCTCCCGAAGCCGTACCAGTTGTCGACGTCGACGAGCCAGTGCATGCCGTAGACATCGGCGCCATACGCCAGAGTGAGCTCGCTCGCGATGGGGTCCTGGCCGGCCGGTACTGATCCACTCGAGGCGAGTGGCGCTGGGTAGGCCGTGGGGAGGTCGCCTTCGGGAGCATAGGTCGCCGGGCTGCTGGCGTTGTACTTGGAGTTGGTGGGCTGATCGACGTGGGTCGGAATGATGTACTTCTCCATCGAGGTCCACACGCTGTTGAGCCCACTCCAGTCACCGGTGAGCCGCGCCTCGGCAGCCTCGAGCCAGAGCCAATAGCTGTACGCCTCGCTGGTCGTCTCGTGGCCGTAGTCCGGCGCCTCGACGATCAACGTCTCCGGTGAGTGGTAGGGTATGCCTTCGGAGCTGAAGTAGCCGTTGTTCGGGTCGTGGATCGCCAGCCACATCTGACGGAAGCGGTCGTTGTAGGTGGCCGGGTCGCCCTGCGCGCCAGCAGTGACCGCGAAGAGGCTCGCGGCAAGAAAGAACGAACGAACAACCCATCGAGCGCGCATGCAACCTCCGGCTTGGAATCCCAGGGGCGGTCGCCTCGCGTGCGGCGTCCACCTCCGGCCGCAAATGAGGTGTGATCGCAATTTTCGGGTCATACTGGCCGACCTGACCCGATCCATCGGTCCCCTCCTCTATGTGCCTCGACGCCATGTCCCCCATCGATTCTCCCAGTGGTGAGTCAACCTCGACCCCCGAGGAGAACGAGTCGTCCGTTTCCAAGGAAAATCGTGCAAAACAAGACCGTTGGGAGCGACGCACCGTCAGCCGTCGGTCCTTCACCGCTGGCGTCGGCGCGGCCCTTCTCGCGGCGCCCTTCCTCGAGCTGTTGAACCCCCGAAAGGCCCTCGCGGCGCCCGGCCAGGCAAAGAGGTTGGTCGTGGTGTTCAACCCCAACGGAACGGTGCCCGCCAAATGGCGCCCCTCCGGCACCGAGACCAGCTTCACCTTCCCCGCTGGTTCAGTGCTCGAGCCGTTGGCGGCGCAGAAGGACAAGCTGGTGGTGATCGACGGCCTGAAGTTCACCAACGCCAGCAACCATGAAGGCGGAATGGTGGCGATGCTGACCGCCAACGGCCGGGCCACCGATGCCTCGAAGGGCATGTCCATCGACCAGTTCGTCGCCGCGTCCATCGGCGGCTCCACCCGCCTGCGCTCCCTCGAGCTGGGAGTGCAGACCTCGATGTGGGGCGCGGGGCCTCAGACCCGCATGTCCTACACGGCGCCGGCCACCTACGCCCCGCCCGACGATGACCCCAGGAGCGTCTTCGGCCGCGTCTTCTCCTCCTACACCGCGACCACCGACGCCGGCACGCTGGACCCCTTGGCGAGGCGGCGGAAGAGCGTGCTCGACGCCGTCAAGGGCGACCTCGCCGACCTGAGGGGCCGCATCGGCACCGAGGAGCAGCTCAAGCTCGATCAGCACCTCAGCTCGCTGCGTTCCCTCGAGCGCACCCTCGGGCTCGACGGCTCGAGCGTGGTGGCGTGCTCGGGAGGCACGGCGCCCCCGGCGGTCGACCTCAATGACAACGCCAACATGCCGACCATCGGCAAGAACCAGATGGATCTGTTGGTCTCGGCGCTGGCCTGCGGCGCGACCAAGGTCGCCTCGCTCCAGTGGGCCTTCACCGTCGCCCCCCATGTGCTGAGCTGGCTGGGCGTGTCCGACAGCCACCACGCCCTGTCGCACTGCGGCGACGCCGACACCACGGGCCTGGGCAACTTCATCAAGTGCGAGCGCTGGTTCGCCGAACAATTCGGCTACCTGGTCGACAAGCTCGCCGCCACGCCCGACCCGACTGGAGGCACGCTCCTCGACTCCACGCTGGTGCTGTGGGCCAAGGAAATGGGCGACTCCCGGCTCCATGTCTGCACTGACGTGCCGATGGTCATCGCCGGTGGCGGCGCATTCACCCCAGGCCGGTACCTCACCACCGGCGGGGCCTCGCACGTGCACCTGCACGTGTCCATCTGCCAGGCCCTGGGCCTGACCAACACAACCTTCGGCAACCCCGACTTCGGCTCGGGTCCATTGGCGGGGCTGTGATGAACGCCCGCGCTCGGCTCCTCGTGATCGGCGTCGTTGGGCTCCTCGCGACGCTCTCGGCGTGCAGCACGCCCGGAGTCATCGGCGGCGGTGGAGCCGACGGTGGCCAGGTCGGAGGAGGAGAAGGCTCGAGTGGGGCTGGCGGTGCCGCCGGTGGAGGCAGTGGGGGGCAGACGTGGGATGGAGGAGCCAGCACCTCGCCCTGCGCCCCCGACGCGGGCTTCTTCGAGACCCAGGTGTGGAACCGCGTGCTGGCCACCCAGTGCGCGCCCTGCCACAGCGCGGGAGGCGTCGCCAACAACTCTCGCATGGTCTACGTCGTGCCCGCCTCGACGCCCGGAGCGATGGAGCAGAACCTCCTCGCGGCCACCGGCATGGCCATGACGACCGAGGAGGGCCAACCGCTCCTCCTGCGGAGGCCCACTGGAGTCAACCACGTGGGTGGCCTGGTGGTGTTGACCGACAGCGCCGAATACTTCGCCCTCGCCGACTTCACCGGGCGAATACGGAACGATCCGGGCGCCTGTGAAGCCCAGTCATGCAAGGCCGGCGACCCCGGCCCGCGGCTCTTGCGGCGACTGACCCGGGCCGAGCTCGACAACTCGCTCCACGACGTGTTCGCCGTCTCAAAGAGCTACGCGGCGACCCTGGTGCCCGACACCACGATCAGCGGCTTCGACAACAGCGCCCGGGCCCTCACCGTCACGCCCCTTCTGGCCGATCAGCTCCGCAAGGTGGCCGAGGACGCGGCCGGGCTGGTGGCGGCCAACCCCGCGTACGCCTGCACCGGAGACGGCCCGACGTGCGCCAAGGCCTGGCTCCAGGGCCCGGCGAGCCGCGTCTTCCGGCGGCCCCTCACGGCCACCGAAGTTACCAGGTGGGTGGGCGTCTACCAGGTCGGCCGGGAGACGGCTCCCAGTGGGACTCCGGCCCATCAGAGCGGCATGGAGCTCATGCTGAGCGGCCTCATTCAGTCGCCTGGTTTCCTCTACCGCAACGAGCTGGGCGTCGCCGACGCGGCCGGTGGTTACGCCCTGACGAGCTACGAGATCGCCAGCGAGCTGTCGTACTTCCTGTGGGGCGCTCCACCCGATGACACGCTGTGGACCCTCGCCGCCAGCGACGGCCTGCGCGACCCCACCGCCATCGCCACCCAGGCCAAGAGGCTCATCGCCTCACCTCGAGCCCGTGGCGCCCTCGACCGCTTCACTTCTCAATGGCTGACGTTGGACCAGCTCGCCTTTCTCCCCAAGGACGTCACCCTCTACCCCGAGCTCACGCCGGCCCTTCGAGCTGACATGGCCGAGGAGGTCTCGAGGCTCGTCGCCGCCGTGGTGCAGAGCGGAGGCACGCTGTCTCAGGTGTTCATTCAGAAGAAGACCTACGTCAACGCCTCGCTGGCCCAGTTCTACGGCATCTCCGCGCCAGCCACGACCGACTCGGCCGGCTTCGGCACGGTCACGGCGCGCCCGGGGTTGCTCGGCACCGGGGCCGTGCTCACGGCTCACGCCCGGCCCAACGGCTCCTCGCCCATCTCGCGGGGCAAGCTGGTGCGCGAGCAGCTCCTATGCCAGGTCTTGCCCACGCCGCCCTCGGGAGTGGTGGCTCAGCCGCCCGCGGCCGACCCGAGCATGACGACGCGGCAGCGGTACACCGCGCACTCGGCGATCCCCGCATGCAACAGCTGCCACCGGTTGGTCGACCCGCTGGGCTGGGGCTTCGAGCACTACGACGGCATCGGTCGGTACCGCGCCACCGAGGGCACGCTGGCCATCGATGACAGCGGAGAGGTGCTCGCCACGCTCTCCACCAACGGCACCTTCACGGGCATCGACCAGTTGTCCGCGCGGCTCGCCGGGTCGAGCGAGGTCGCCTCGTGCTTCGCCCTCGAGTGGTCGCGCTTCGCCTACGGTCTCAAAGAGAACGCCCAGACGTCGTGCCTCACCGACGAGGTACGCCAGCACTTCGCCAGCGGGCCCGGCGAAATCGACCAGCTCCTCGTCGATCTGACGCAGACGAGTCAGTTCAGGCGTCGCGGCCCCGACCTCAGCTCGAGCATCAGTGGCACTGGCGGCGGGAGTGGTGCTGGCGGTGGGAGTGGTGCTGGCGGTGGGAGTGGTGCTGGCGGTGGGAGTGGTGCTGGCGGTGGGAGTGGTGCTGGCGGTGGGACTGGTACCGGTGGTGGTGGTGGGAGCGGTGGCGGCAACGGCGGCGGCGGTGGGTCGATGCCCGACGCGGGGACCACGGACCCGAACCTCACCCCCGAGGTGACGGTCGCGATGGAGACGACGAACCAGTGGGCGACGGGGGCCTGCAGCTCCATCACCATCGCCAACCCCTCGAACCACTCGGTCGCCTGGCGCGTACGGGTGACGATCACCGGCACCATCTACAACTTCTGGAACTTCCAGATCCTCTCCCACACGGGCACCAGCTACGTCATCTCCGGCCAGGACTTCAACGCCTCGGTGCCCGCGGGTGGAATGGCCTCAGGCGGCTTCTGCGTCAACCTGTGATGAGCCTCAGAGCGCGAGCCGCACGGTGAAGTTGCCACCGAGGTACCGGTCGACCGCGTAGACGGGGCTCCCATCGTTCTGCGCCACGTACGGGTCGCCGTCGTTGGGGCGAAAGCTGAGCTGGTACTGCGACATCTCGAAGGTCGCGAGGAGGTCGAGGACGCGGGCGAGCTTGACCCGCAAACCCCCGCTCACCTCGACGCCCAAGGTCGATCCGCTCTTGAAGTAGGCGCTCGAGAGAATCTCCCCCGAGGAGAACACCGGCAGCCCGGAGACCCGCGCGACGATGAAGAGCAGGTCTGGCACCACCGGCACGTCTAAGGCCAAGCCGGCCCGCAGGCTCACGTAGTTGAAGTTCGGAATCAGCTTGGGAGTGCCGACCGACTGCGCCTCGACGGTGAACGACTGAACCCTGAAGCCCACGAAGGGCGTCACCGAGAGCGGGTAGGAATCGGACACCACGAGCTTCCACCTCAGCGCGGCTTGGCCCAAAACCGCCGTCGTCGCATACATCTCGGAGCCGCTGGCCGTGTGGGATCTGAGCAGAGGATTGAACCCAAAGGCCCCCTCGATGCCCAGCCCGGCCACCTTGTCGGTTCGGACGAGCGCCAAGGGGTAGAACTCGACCTTCAGCGTCGGCAGGGCGAAGGCGTCGAGGTCGTACCCACGCAGGGGGGCGATGTCGGCCGAGGCCTGGGCCACGTTGAAGTACCTCAGCTGTCGATTGAGCACGTCGGACCCGAGCTCCACCGACAAGAAGACAGGCTTCGCCGCCGGCGAGGACACCTGACTGGTCGCGGAAGACGAGGGCTGGGTGACGACCTGACGGACTTGCGGCTCTGGTCGCTGGGTCGGGCTGGGCGGGGGCTCGGCGACGGGCTCAGCGGGCGGCTCCCTCTCGACGGACGGTGCAGGCGCCGTCGAGACCAGCGCCGGCGCGGAGGGCCGTGAGGGCTCGGGCGTCGGAACGGGCGCCCTGGCCGAGGGTCGTGGATCAGCTGGTGGGGTCTTGAACAGCCCCGCGACCGCCGCGACGCTCTGCTCCGACAGCAGACCGGAGCGGTCGAGCGGAAGCACGCGTTTGGTCTTCTGCGCGCCCTTCTGCGTCAGCAGCACCAGCTCGATGACCGCCTGCTTTCCGCGCTTGGTGACGGTGCCGGTGACGAAGGCCTCGAGGCCCTCCTTCTGGGCCTTCTTGGGGTCGAAGCGCCCGCCGACGGTCACCTTGGTCGCCGGCACACACTCGACCTTCGTGCACAGCCGGGCGATGAGCTGGTTGCGCACCGCCCCGCTCCCCCGGCCGGCGAAGTCGCTCACCGAGATGCGCTGGGCAGTCGCCTCCAGACCGGATACGAGGATCGCGAGAGCGCAAGCACGCGCCGAACTGAAGGCCATTGGTGGCCACTGTAACGGTCCCCGGTGGCCCCACGAAGCAGAACACGCCAAGCGCTCCGCCAATTGCCTACATGCTCACATGCCTGAACCCTGAGCTTCTCGGCCCCGAGCGCTGCTGTTACCGTGAGAGAGCTTGACCGGCTTGTTGGCTCGACTCCTCATCGTGGCGATCGCCGCCTCTGCCTGCACGACGCAAGACGCGGTCGGGTGGTCATGTGACCAGGGCACCACCACGACCGATTGGGCGACGACCTGCGCGACCTCGGCCACGACTCCGTGCGCGCCAGGGGAGTGGCTGGCCGACGGCTCGCCGAACGCCGACGATGCGCTGCTGACACAGTCACCACACTTCGCCGTTTACTCGAACGGGGTCATCACTCAGGGCCAAGCGCAGGCCATCACGGACGAGCTCGAGAACGCCATCTGGCCCGTCTTCTTCTCGAGCCCCATCTTCCTCCCCGAGCCGTTCTGCAGCATGGCGGTCAAGCACAAGACGAGCGTCATGGTGCGAGACGGCTCTCCCATCACCGGGGCAACCTGGGGCGCCAACTCCCTGGGCATCTGGCTCGCCCCGTCATCGGTTGACGACCACTGGGCCTTGGCCTTCAGCTTCGTCGGGGCCATGCTGAGCCAGTACCACGGCCTCGACTGCGCTCCCGGCGCCGGTGACACCTGCAATTGGTTCCGCGTCAGCTACGCCAACTTCATGGCGCATCAGCTGGCCGAGTTCCGTTCGGACATGAACTGCTCCGAGCTGTTCGTCAACGCGCCACACCTCTACCTGGGCTCGACCCGGAACCGATACTGCAACTGGCAATTCCTCGAGTACCTCAAAGACACGCACTGCTACGAAGCGGTCAACGCCCTCTGGACGACCACCACGCCGGGCCGCGACCCCTTTGCCAACCTCGCCGCGACCCAGGGGTGGAGCGCAAGCCAACTCAACGACTTCTTCGGGCAGTGGGCGATGCACAACATCACCTGGGACTACGTAGACCCGGCGCCAGGGGTCTCGTCAGTCGATCCGGGCACGGCGTTCAGGGCGACCTACGGCGACCCCGCGGACGTCTCCTCGACCCCCTACCGGCGGCTGCGCCTGACGAGGCTCGATCCGCTGGAGCCCTCGTTCGCCACCGGCCGACGCTTCGTCTCGCCGTACCTCTGGGCGCCACAGCGATGGGGCTACAACGTGGTGCGCCTGTACCCAGACCGAAAAGCCACGACCATGACCGTCACCTTCCGCGGGGTCACGCAGGAAGGCGCGAGCTCCGATTGGCGATGGGGCGTGGTCCGCACCGATGCGTCCAACACCTCGGCTCGCTACAGCCGCTTGCAACGAGGCGCCGACGGCACGCTGATGGTGTGCGTGAGCCCTGGCGAGAACGTGTGGCTGGTGGTGATGGCGACGCCCTCGGTGACGCAGTCGGTCTTCTGGGACCAGCCTTTCCCAACCATCTACCGCTACCCATACATGTTAGAGCTGGAGAACGCCTGGCCCCAGGGCTTCGTGGGTGGGCAGCTCGACGCCTGCCCCAGCGGGCTTTCTCGGCACGCCAACGGCGGAGGCTGCGCGCTGGCGAGCGTCCCCGACTCGGTCTACGTTGGCCCCTTCGCCCAGGTGCTCGGGGGCGACGTCAGCGGCACCGCGCGCATCGAAGACCACGCCACCATCCTCAGCGGCAGGGTGACCGGCGGCACGGTGGGTGGCCTCAGTGTCGTCAGCGGAGTCGGTGGCACGCTGAGCAGTATGATGACGGTCGGCGGGGCGGCGAGGCTCGAGACCTCGTTCTACCCAGTCGGCATCTTCGAGCCCTTTCAGTCCATCACGGGCAGCGCCAGGCTCTACGGAGACGTCGAGCTCCGCGGCGCCCGGCTGACCGTGAGCAGCGGGAACTACACCGGGTTCGTCGACGGCACCTCGCCCAGCCAGAGCATCACGGAGGTCACGACCCCGCCTCCGTATGCCTGGCGGAGGTAGGTGACTGCTCAGGCGGGTGACCGGGCTTCGACGTCAGCTCGTCGACCTCGCTGAGCCTCCACATCAGTACGACGTCTTGAGCCACTGAGACTTGGCCCAGCTCAGCGCGCCGGCGCCGGCACTCGCTTGCAAGAGTGACGGCAACTGGCCCGGGTCATCGAGCGTGTACGTGTAGGGCAGCGCAGAGAATGTATTCCACGAGAACGGAATGACCGTCGCCTGAACGGGCCCCAGCGGGTTGGCCGCGTCGGTGCTGGTGCCCCGCACCGTGGTGGTCGTCCCGTCGGTGTTGTGCATGGTATACATGGTGTCCTTGGCGAGGATCTTCCCCGTGTACGTCGGGTCGGTCGGGTCGGTCTGGTTGTTCCGCAACGGCCACAGACAGTCGATGTAGACCGAGCTCTCCACCAGCACCGCGCCACCCTCGGTCGAGATGCTCCCGTTGAGGGGCGGGCTCATGTTGTAGGTGTTGTTCGCGGTGCTCTGGTTCGACGAGCTCATGGCCGCGACCAGCGACTTGGCCTTGCGCAGCGCCACCAGCTCCTCGGTGTCATCGGCCAAGATGTCGTAGGTGTGCACCTGCCCGGCCCTCAGCCGAGGCAATCGGTCCCAGGTGTTCTTGTACCACTGGTGGTGGAACGTCACCGAGAAGGCGGCGTTGGCTGAGTCGAGGGCCGTGCCCCCGATGAGGTGGGTCTTGTCATGGCCCCGGTGAATGGCGGCGATGTCTTCGAGGCTGAAGCCATTCGAACGGAAGAAGTTGTACATGGGGTACGACGACTTGCTCGCCTCCAGCGCGTTCAACTGCTGGCGCACGAAGCTCGCGGAGTTGGTGGCCCCATCGTCGCCCACGTACCTGTTCCACGAGAAGGTGATGCCCGAGCTGCCACCCTTGATGTCGACGATGCCGTCGTAGGTCTTGGTGAAGGTGCAGTGGTCGATCCAGATGTCGGTGACCGTGCCGCCGTTTCCCAGGTCGATGAAGTCCCAGTCGTTGCTGTCGTAGTTCCCCTTGGTCGACTCGTCCCACTCCCACAGCTCGTCGAACTTCAGGTTGCGAATGATGATGTTCGAGGTGCCCTTCACGTTGAGCGTGGCGTGTCGAAGGGTCGCTCCGTTCGCCGAGAACATGGTCAGTCCGCCGCCCTTGGTCTTGAGGTCGATGACGCTGACGCCCTTGGAGAGGAGCGCGGGGTGCAGCTTGGGCGCGTTGTGGGCTCGGAACGGCGTGCTCGAGAGGCCCTGGACGCTCGAGCCCACCTCGGTCCACCCGAGGTCCAAGTCGTTCATGATCTCGATGACCTTCACCAGCCCCTGCGTCTTGTTGGAGTCACGGATGGCGGTGGCGAGCTCCAGCGGCGTGGTGACCTTCCGGTAGGCCGCGTCGGTCTCCGCGATGACACCTCCGCCGGTGGTGGCCGCGCCAAAGCCAGTCAAGTTGAACGCGGTCAACGAGCCGGTGCTGCTCGAGACCGTGAGGACGGCCGCGGTGCTGTCCACCGAGCCCACGGTGTTCGACACCGTCACCGTGTAACTCCCTGCGTGGCCGGTGGTCACCCCTGTGATGGTGTAGCTCGCCGCGGTCGCGCCGCTGATGGCCTGGCCGCCGAGCTTCCACTGGTACGACAACGGCGCCGTGCCGGACGCCACCACCGAGAACCCCGCCGAGTCTCCAGGAGCGACCGTCGCGTCGGCCGGTTGAGTAGTGATGGTGGGAGCTTGCTCACCTCCCGCTGTGGTGACGGTGAAGGGCCCCGCGGTCACCGCGGTATACTCTCCCACCGTCACCGAGATGGCCCCGGTGATGGCGCCAGAAGGGACGCGCACCGTGAGCGACGTCGCCGAAGCCGCCGCCACCGTCGCCGGCACGCCGTTGAACTTCACGACATCGTGGTCGGCGGTCGCGTCGAAGCTCGCGCCCTTGAGGACGACGTCGGTGCCCACGGGCCCGGACGCCGGTGCGAAGGACGCGATGACAGGGGGAAGCCCGCCGATGGTCGCCGGCGAGCCACACCCCGCCGTGAGGGTGAGCAGGACCACTGGCGCGAGGCGCGCGAACCACCCGACACTCCGAGGCGACGACGATGAACTCATGTTTCTCCTCGCTGAGGCCCCGAAAGAGAGCCAACTCCGCGATTCGGGTGATGACCTTGGCTACGGGTGCTCGATGGCCCCCGGGTCCGGAGCTCCCACGTAAGCCGTGGCTGGGTCGAACGGCAGCCCGGGCACTCCGGCCTCGCTCGGCAGCGAAGGCACGACCCCCAGGTTGATGAGCTTGCTCGACGAGGTGAGCTGCCCCAACGTACCCAGGGCAAAGGAGCCATCGGCGTTGCGAGCCAACGGGAAGGAGCTCGGCAAGCTGGTCGACTGGAGGTCGGCCGCCGAGAAGGTGCCCGTGCCGGCGAAGCCCCACAGGCTCTTCTTCGACTTGTCCCAGAAGCCGTTGTTGGCGATGACGGTTCCACCCGAAGCTCCTGCTCGGTCACTCACCATCGAGCTGGCCCCGACCCAGAGCGAGAGGTTGTTCACGAAGATGGCGAGCGACACACCGGGGCCATCGAACTTGAAGTTGCCCTCCACGTTGTCCCAGGCGAGGTTGTTCACCAGGCGAATCGCCCCGGGGTTCGAGTTGAAGGTGAAGCCGTTCTTCCCGTTGGCCGCCGCGATGGAGCGGGTGACCAGGTGCGAGACGGCGATCTTCTCACCGCCCAGCTTGAAGCCGTTGCGGTCTCCGTTGGGGTTCGTGGTGCCGTTGGTGAGAGTGCCGTTGTGGAATGACACGCATTGGTCGATGACCACCGGGTCGATGGCCCCGGTGTCTGTCTTGGTGTACAGGTCCCACCCGTCGTCGATGTTGTTGTGCGAGATGCACCCGCGAAACACGTTGCCCGGGCCAGTGGTGAGCTTGCAGGCGAAGCCGTCAGCGTTCTCTCCGGCGTTCGGCGGGCTGTCGTAGTTGTCGTACGACTCGCAGTTCAAGATGAGGTTGTACGAAGGCCAGTCGGCCCGAGCGGTCGATGAGGTGGCGCGACCGAGCTGGAGCCCCGAGTCTCGGTTCGCGTGCAGCACGCAGCCCTCGATGATGTCGTGGCTGCCGGCGACATAGATGCCGTTGTCGGCCGCGCCCTTCACCTCGAGCCCCTTGACGTGCCACCAGCTCCCGTTGAGCTGCAGGCCCCGAGGGTTCGAGACCGAGGCGGTGTTGCCGTAGGGCTGAGAAGAGAAGTCGAGCACCGGCCGCGCCCCAGCGGCGGCCACCAGGTTCTTCAGCGCGCCGCTCTGGCCCGAGTTGGCCGCCTCGATGGTGAGCTGCGTCGAGAACGCGTAGGTGCCGGCCTTCATGATGATGGTGCCGCCTTGGGCCACCTTGGTGAGGGCGGTCGGCAAATCCATGGGCTGGGTCTCGGTGCCCGGTGCGCTGGCTGCGCCGGTGGGCGAGACATAGAGGGTCCCGGAGGTGCTGCTCGACGTCACGGTGAAGTCGGTCGCCGAGGTGGCCGTCTTTCCCTCTACGGTGACGGTGAGACGCCCGGTGGTGGCGCCGGCCGGCACGGTGACGGTAAGGGAGGTGGTCGAGGCCGCCGAGACGGTCGCTGGAGTGCCGTTGAACGCCACCGCGTCGCCGCTCGCCTGGGTCGCGAAGTTGGCCCCGTAGAGCGTGACCGAGCTGCCCACCGCGCCCGAGGTGGGCGTGAAGCTGGCGATGGAAGGGCTGGCCGAGGCGGCGCCCACGGTGAAGTCCGACGAGGATGCGGCCGTCTTGCCAGCCACGGTGACGGTGATGCGACCGGTGCTTGCCCCCGAGGGCACGGTGATGGTGAGGGAGGTGCTCGACGCACTGGTGACGGTCGCCGTGGTGCCATTCACCTTGACCGTGTCGTTCGCCGCGGTCGAAGAGAAGTTGGTGCCGGTGATGGTGACGAGGGTTCCCACTGGGCCTGAGGTCGGCGTGAAGCTGACGATGGTGGGCGCTCCCGACTCGCTGACGGTGAAGTCGGTCGCCGACGTGGCGGTCTTGCCACCCACCGTGACGGTGACTCGGCCGGTCGTGGCGCCCGAGGGAACGGTGACGGTGAGAGAGGTCGCCGACGCGGCGGTGACGGTGGCCGCGGCGCCATTGAGCATGACGATGGCCGCCGACGAGAAGCCGCTCCCCGAGATGACGAGAGTGGTGCCCACAGGCCCCGAGGCGGGAGCCAAGGTCGCGATGGTGGGGCCTCCAGCGCCGTCGGTCACCACGAAGTCCGTCGCCGAAGCCGCGGTGTGCCCGCCCACGGTCACGGTGATGGGGCCGGTGGCCGCCCCCGAGGGCACGGTCGCCGTGAGAGCGGTCGCCGAGGCAGCGCTCACCACCGCGGCGAGCCCGCTGAGCTCGACGGTGTTGCCTCCAGTGGTCGACGCGAAGCGGGTGCCCGAGATGGTGACCTGAGTGCCCACGGGGCCTGAGGCCGGGGTGAAGCCCGTGATGGTGGGCCCGTCGGCGCTGGCCGTGGTGACGGTGAAGTCCTTGGTGGAGTTGGCCGTGCGCCCCGCCACCAGCACCTGGAGTTTCCCCGTCGTGGCGCCGGCGGGCACCGTGACGGTGAGCTGGCTCGTCGAAGCCGAGCTGATGGCCGCCTCGATGCCGTTGAACAACACCCGGTCGGCCGAGGCCGTCGCCGAGAAGCCGCAACCGTGGAGGGTAACCACCGCGCCCACCACGCCCGAAGTCGGCGAAAAATCGAGAATCGAGGGGCCCACCTGGCCTGGGCCGACCCCGCACGCAGCGAGAAACGCCGTGAAACCAAGGCTCAAAAGTCGTGCGAAAGCAGGCAATTTCACTGGCGGCCTCCTTCAAGGGGGTCATGCCCGCACCGGCCGGGCGTGACGAAAGAGACCGGTCCCATTGGATCGGGTCAGGCCACTTGGCCGGTCAAGGTAAGGGCGCTGGTCGAAATAGCGTCGCCAGGGATCGGCGTCGAGACGCCCGGCTGGCGAGGCGTGAGGAGGGAGCATACCCGTCGGTACGTGACCGACGAGCAACGAAGCCGGCCGGGATGGATCGGCGCCGAGGATGGCGAGGTTGTTTCGATCAGCGCCCTAAGCCGCTCCCTGGCCTTCAGCTCACTGACAGGCTTCCTTGGGGGAGGTCGCGGCCCGGTCGTAATGAACCGCCAGCCGGCCCCCCCACCCGCCGGTGATGGTGCCAACCGCCAGCGCGCCGAAGACTTCACTGGCCGTCGACGAGGTGAGGTTGGCGCTCGGGGCGTAGAGGAGCGCCGAGAAGGCCACGTGGGACAGGTCGATGGTGCCGGCGGTGCTGTAGACGCGCAACGCCCTGGGTCGAGCCGGGTCTCCGAAGGCGCCGGGCGCGAGGGAGAGCCGGCCGTCGACGAAGAGATCGAGCTCGGCACCCGGGTCGAGCAGCACGGCCAGCGGAGTGTCCGAACCCTTGACGAAGGCCGCGGCGCGCCCGGTGGCGTGGAGAGTCAACGGGCCCTGGCCGGTCACCCCGTCGATGAAGAACACGCCGCAGGGCAGCTTGAGCGGCGTGTCGGCTCCGAGGTTGGTGAACGCGGTGGGGTCGAGCCCGATGGCCGCGTTGTCGTTGCTCAGGCGATGCATCTCGACGAGGGCCGCCACGTCGACGCCAGCATCGGCGTCACACCGGCAGGGCAGCGGCACCGAGACCTCGCTCGTCCGCCTCGAGGCTGCGGTGATGACGCCGCCGGCGCTGGCGGTCGCGGGCATGGTGAGCACACCCCCGACATCGAGCCTGCTCACGAATACGTCGTCGCCGATGCTGGCCGAGGCACCGACCCTTACCTCCGAACTGCCTCTCCCCAAGGTGCCCTGAATGAAGAGGTCCCGGCCCACCACCAACCCAGTGCCCAACCCCGTGCCCACGGCCACGCTCCCGGCGACGGTGACATCGCCGGTCACCGTCAGCAGGCCGGGGAAAATGAGATTCGAGTTGCCCGCGAAGTCACCCATTCCCGCGTCGGCCGCCCAGGGTGCGACCCGCGAGTCGAAGCCGTCGATGAACAGGTTGGGGCTGAAGTCGAGCGTTCCGCACCCGCACAGGCCATGCTCGAAGACCGCGCTCGCGGCCTGCCCACCCTCCACGAAGGTGGCCACGGTGTCCCGGGTGATGCACGAGGCGCCAGCGAGGAAGAGCACGAGGGCCCCGACCCTCGTCGGCGTCATGGCGCCAGCTCGACCGTTCGCCTTCGCGCAGCCGGAACCAGCGCCGAGACAGGGTGATGCTCGAGGAAGTCACGCAGCGCCGACACTTCGGCCGGCTTGTCGCCCAGCGCCCTCAGCGCCTCGACGATGCCCCAGCGAGCCTCTTCGGCCAGGGCCCCGGAAGGCCGAGCGGCCAAGGCGCGCCGGTAGCCATCGAGGGCGCCTGAAGCATCCTTGAGTTGCTCGACATGGAGCGTGGCCGAGGCGATCTCCGCCACCACCGCGGCGTCGGAGCCAGGGAAGCGATCGATGACGGCCTGGTAGACCTCGTCAGCGGAGCGCCACTCGTGCCCGCGCCGCAGCCGGTTGGCCAGGGCGAGGAGATCCTCGAGCGGTGCGCTGGCGAGGTCGACCTCCTCGAGCCAGTTCGACGCCACCGGAGCGTCCACGACCTTGGGCGCTGCGCGGTGCCGTTTGTGCGTCACCACGTGGCGCTTGGCCGAGGCCCCAGGTGGGACCACCGCGGCGGGCTCGGGTTGGGTGGGTTCAGGCTCAACCACCTCGGGCGCCGGCTCCTCGACGACTGGCGCCGCCACCGCGGGCGCACGGGCAGGCACTGGGTTGACCCGCGGCGCAGGGGGCTGGGCTGGGGCCGTGCGAATCACCCGAGCCACCAACACGGCGGCGCCAGCCCCCAGGGAAAAGAGGGCCACCGCGGCGGCGGCCAGCATGGCGCTGCGGCCACGCGACCGGGAGCGCAGCGGCACCACGAGGGGAGACTCCATCGCCATCGTCACGGCGTCGCGCTGGGCGAGGGCCGCGTCGACGACCGCCGCCACCATGGCGCCCGAGGCTCCTGTCGAACGGCGGCGCGCCGGGCCTGGGCGGTCGTCGAGGGGCGGCAGGAGCTGGGCCATGAAGGCCGCGTCCGCCGGATCCAGGAGTCGCTCGTCCCCTCCGTCGAGGTCTCTCTGATCGTGGTTCATTCCCCACCTCCATGAAGCCCGCGCAGCTTCCCCATGCCAATGCGAAGACGGCTCCTGACAGTCTCGAACGGGAGCCCTACCACGGTGGCAATCTCAGGCACACTCATACCTACAACGTGGTGCAATACCAGAGCGTGTCGTTGATCGTCGGGAAGATGGTCGAGCAGGCCCACGGCGTGGCGGCGGGCGGCGTATTCGTCGGGCGGGCTGTCGGGAGCCGGCACCACCGAGAGGTCGGCCCCGCTCTCGACCTGCGAACGTGCCCGCCGTGACCGGCGCAGGTACGCGAAGGTGGCTCGGGCCGTCACCCGGTCGGCCCAGGCCGTCAGGGTCCCTTCACCGCGGTGACTGGGGAGGCCTCCGATGATGGCCACCAGGGCCTCTTGGGCGATGTCGTCGACGTCGGAGTCGCCCCGAACCAGGTAGCGCACCAGGTTTCGCACCCGAGGCAGCAGCTCGGCGACCACGACCTCGAGGGCCTTGCGATCACCCTTGACCGCCGCCAGACGGGCGTCCTCGGCGGAGCTCATTGCGCGGCCTCGGATGAGTGTGAAAGTCTGCATCTGGCGATCATTGAGAACAACAGTTGGCAATACGGGTCAAGCAACCCTTCAAGAGTCACATCGACGATTTGTGAACGCACGCGCACCTTCAGAACGTCATAGCACGTCGATCACGAGGGTCAGGGAGACCCGAGGCTCCACAGCCCATAAGGTGCTGATATGTTTGAAGACACCGGCGTCGTTCACCTCGAACTGTGGCCGAGCGAAGACCACATCAGCTCCCGCGGCCAGCACCGCCCATACAGCCCATCCAAGATGCGCAGAAAATGAGAATGCAGGTCTGAGAGTGGGACTCCACGATGCACGCGGGGGCGTCGCCTTGAAGTTGTCAGCCAACTCCGTCGTTGACCGGGAATACCTGACAGCGGCACCACCGAATTCGGCGCCCAGTCGCCACCAGCTTCCCCTCAGCAGCTCATAGCCCCCGACCAGGCCCACGGCCAGGCGGTCGACGGCGATGGTGGTCGTTGGAACACCCGGGGTCGCGTCGGCCGAACGAATGGACTCGCCAGGTTGATAGGCCAGCTCGAGGAGCACCTGCCACGAGCCAACCGCGGCGCCGGCCCGCGCCTCTCCACCATGGTGACCTGGATTGCCCGAGCCATCGAGCACTGCCGTCCAGCCCAACGCTCCCCAGAAGCGCACCGGTACAGGCGGGGCCTCCGGTGTCCGAGGCGGCGGAGGGGCTCCGATGGCGATGCCGCGCAAGGCGGTGCGAACCACCAGGGCCACGGCCTCCGTCGACGCCGAGGACGACAAGGCCCCTGACGACTCGGCCACCCTCCGTTGGAGTCGGTCGTCTCCGTGGGCGACGTTGACGACCCAGCCGTCTCCCTCGGCGAGAAACCACACCACCACCTCGGCGCGATGGGTCACGCCGTCGCCGCGCGCGCGCTCGGCCTTGGCCTCGGGAGAGAGCCCAGCAGGCGCCTCAGTCGTGATGATGAAGGTGTCGAGGTCGGTGGTCTGCCCCTCGACGCGGGCGGCGAGCTGGCGCTCACCTTCACCGTCGACCAGCACCAGGACACGCAGCGGTTCCACGCGGTTCGCCGCACCTGCGGCGATCGCCACCGCCATCGCCATCGCAGGGCCGCACCACATTGACGCTTCGGTTTAGAGCACGGCGAGTGCTGCAGGACAATCGACTCGTGCGGGAGTCGAGATGAGGGGTTTTATCGCACCCCTTGGGCGCGGAGAAACAGCCCAGCCGTTCGGTCGGCGCCACGCAGGTGCTCCGAGAACCAGCCTCGGAACGTGCGGGCGAAGGGCTCGAGCTGCTCGGCCACCTGGGTGGTCCTCCACTGCTCGACGAAGACCATCACCCGAGTGAGGAGCTGCCGGTGGAGCTGCTGGTGCTGCTCGAGCTCGGGGACACCATGGGCGGCGTAGAGGCGCTCTTCGACGGCCGCCTGCTCGACGAGGCCGTCGGCGAGCTCCTGAAGGGCCAGGCCCAGCTCCGGGCCGTGCTCGGTGCTCTTGGCCCGGTGCAGCCGATCGAGCCGATCGACGAGCTCCTGGTGCCACCCATCGAGCTCGCCGACGCCGCTGGCGAGGGAGTCATTCCAGCTCATCAGCGCGATGGACCCCTGGCCGTTGGCGATGAGCTTGGGCACGAGCTCGCCGCGCAGGCGCGCCATCAAGTGAGGTCCGACGCCGAGCTGGGCGACCGCCGAGTCGACGCCGAGGTGATGGGCGTGAGCCGTGAGGGCGATGGCCACCCCGGCGATGCGCGTGAACGCCGCGCCCACCGCCACCGCCTGCTCGATGGCCAAGGCCTTGGCTGCGTTGATCGTCACCAGCCCACCGAGCCTGTTGAGGAAGGCGAGCAGCACCGCGTTGGGGAAACCCGCGGCCGCGTGCGACAGGCCGAGGAACGTGGTCTCGCGCCAGAGCTCCTGCTCGTTCTCGCTCGAGACCAGTCGCTCGAACCAGAAGGCTACTCCCTGTTCGAGGTCATCGAGCTGTGCCCCGGCAATGGACTCGTCGAGGACGCCCGACGACGAGACGACCTTGCGCCACAGAGCCCCGACCGCCGGGCTCCAGGCGCACGTCACCCGGCGCGATGAGGCCAGGGTGGCCCAGTCTTCCGGGCACAGCCCACTGAGCTTCGTCGCCCGCTCGACCACTCTCGCATCCGCTGTCCACATTTCGCGCTCTGAATGCCACAGAGCACCGAGGCCGCGGAATGGGTCAAAACAAATCCCCCGAGCGTCTGGCTGATTCAAATACAGATACTCGAATGAGCACTCAGCGAGAGATGAGCTCTCTCCATACAGCGTGGCCGGAAGCCTCGTCGATGAACTGAACATGGTGGGCGAACAGGGGGCCCACTGGCGTGGCCGAGAGCACCTGGGCCTCCGCCTGCTTGCCGTTGAGCTCGATGGTGACCACGGGAATGGTGAGCATCTGCGGCAACAGGACCATCGCCCCGCCCTTGGAGAGATCTCCCGGCACTCGCCGCCGCAGACCTTCGGCGTGGAGCACCAAATCACACCGCACCCGACGAAACCGCCGCTGCATGGCGACGTTGTCCTCGGGGAACTCCACCGGTGGCCAGTTCGGGTCGGGAATCAGGCCCTTGTGCACACCGAACGACGGCGAGAACTTTCGCACCTCATCGTGGTGCGACCGCCGACGCAGAACCCTCTCGCGTGGGCCTCCACCAAATGCATCGTACATGCGTCCCCCTTTTCGACCGACAGGTGAACATGTAAGGGGGCCTGAGCCCGCTGGTCAAGGTGACCTGCACGACCGTTCAGGTCTCACATCCCCGCGGGCATCGTGTCATTCTTTGGGGGAAATGCCGGAGGTGACGCATGGAACACGCAACGCTCGAGACCTGGCACGTCGCCTGTCGAAAGAGGCCGTCACTCCCGGCGCCTCCCCCCTACGTGGGCCTCGCCCACAGAGCTGAAGAAGACCCGACGTTCCAGACGGTGGCCGAACTGGTGGGCTTCGCTCCGCGGGCCGTGGTGACGGTGAGCGCCCGGCTCATCAGGGGCGATGTGCTCCGGCGCTTCGCTTCGGCGCTGGCCCAGGCGACCCATGGGGTGTTGCTGGCCGACGGCCCGGTGCCGTGGAGTCCCTCGATCGCTGGCGAGGCCCCGGTGCCTTCGCTCCCCACCGCCTGGGCTGCGCTGATCGCCGAGGCTCGCAAGGGCGCCACCACGCTCGAGGCCGAGAAGCAAGAATGGCGGCCCGACCCGTCAGACGACTGGGGCGACGTGACATAGGAGGCCCGGGTCTCAGGTGCCGTGGTGCCCGCCACCAGGCCGATCAAGGCTTGACAGATGAGGGACCGTGACGTGTGCTTTGGCCTGAACTCTTCTTGAAAGATCGGCTATCGCTTGCACATGGCGAGCTCCTGGTGGGCGTCCCTCCGCAACCGTCGAACCAACAGGTGCCTCATTGCCGGCGTCGCCCTCTGGGTGGCCTTCTCGGCGATCGCCGCGCCAAAGCAGCCCGCCGGCGTAGACGTGCGCCTGACGAGCGCGCCACCGGGCGCCTCGGTCGAGGTCGATGAGAAGGCCCTGGCTGGCGTCACCCCGGTGTCGACCAAGCTGTCGCCCGGGCGCCATCGGGTGACCCTCACCCGCGACGGCTTCGCCCGCCTCGACACCACCATCACCGTGAAGGCCGGGAAGACGCAGCGAATCGAGCTCAAGCTGACGGCGCTGCCGGCCAAGTTGACCGTCACCACCGAGCCCGACGGCGCACAGGGCGAGCTCGACGGCGTGGCCACGGGCGTCACCCCCTTCACGGCGTCGACGGACGCTGGCGTGCACGAGGTAGCCGTGGCGCTCAGCGGCTATCGACCGGCGCACCGGCAGGTGGAGCTCAGCGCGGGAGCCCACTCCACCGTGGAGCTGAAGCTCGAGCCTCTGCCCGTGAGGGTCGCCTTCGAGGTCACGCCCCCGGGTACAGGGCTGAGCATCGATGGAAACGACGCCGGGGTGAGCCCCACGGCCCTCGAGCTGTCGGTCGGCTCGCACTGGGGCATCGCCTCGCACGCTGGCTACCGCTCGCAAGCGCTGGCCTTCGAGGTCCGGCCGTCGTCGCCCACCCGGGTCTCGGTGGCGCTGGAGCCCGAGTCGAGCGCCGGCCCCGCGGCTCCACCGGCACCGCCCAAGTCGCCGGCGTTGCCGCCGCCGCCTGCGCCACCGAGGGAGGATCTCGCCCTGGTGGCCGACGAGGCGGTCAGCCCCTCGGTGAAGCTCGCCGTGGTGCGCGCCGCGGCTGCGCGCTCGGAGGACGTCACCGCGCTGGTGCAGGCGACCCGGCCGCGGGTTCAGCGGGGCGTGCTCTGCGCGGAGATCGGCGAGAAGGGCATGACGGTGCCAGTCGTGGTGCGCGCCGTCGACCCCTTCGGTGAGCCGGTGCGCGGCACGCTGCTGGTCGACGGCCAGCGCTGGGGCTCTCTGCCTTACCGCGGTGAGCTCCCGGTCTGCACTGGCGTCATCGCCGCCACCGACGTGGGCACCTCGGAGCCGAAGGAGCACCCGGTCGAGCTCGAGCAAGAGGCCTCGCGCACCGTGGACATTCCGGTGGGCGGCCGGCGCGCGATGTCGGTGGTGAGCCTCATGGGCGAGTACGACACCTTGGTGTGGAGCGTCTACAACGTCACCCAGGAGGCACCGCACTTTGGAGGAGGCCTTCGCTACGACTCCTGGGGCCACATCTTCCACTTCGCCGCCGCCATCAAGACCTCGCCGCCGGTCAACGTACCGGCCAACCTGTATCTCAAGACGAGCCCCACCGGCCTCTTCCTCGGGGGCTTCCCCACGGTGGACCTCTTCTTCGGTTGGGGCTCGGCGCTGGGCAGCCTCGCCATCGACCGGGTGCGGGTGCACTGGGCCTTCGACGTCGGGTTGTGGGGCCTCTTGTTTCCCACGGCCCGGGCGTCGGTGGCCGTCAACATCCTCGATTGGGTCTTCATCACCATCGGAGGCGACCTGCACTTCAACCCGCTGCTCTTCTCGCAGCAGGGCGTGGTGGGGAAAAACCCGTTCGATGTCGGCCTCTTGTTCCCCGGCGTGACGGTCGGCCTCGGCGTGGGCTTCTGAGTCAGTCCCGCACCGCCGGGTCACCCGCGACTGGCTCGGTGTCACGAGACTCCCGACCAAGCCGGAGGATCGACCGCGTTCTCTCTCGCGGTTGATCCACGCCGAGCGCTCCGGGCCGGTCCCTTCGGCGGCGTCCGGTTTGGTCCCGGTCTTGCTCTCCAGGGGGCAATGTACTCACAGCCTCAAAGAGGTCTGTTTCACGTCGTGTACAAGACCGAGGCGGACATGAGGCCCGAGCTCCAGAAGGACCTTGTCATCGCGCTCGAGCAGGCGGTGGAGCTCGGCCCGGTGGCGCTGGTCTTCACGGTCAAGCAGGCGGCCGGAGTGGACAAGGCGGTGCCCGTCTTCTGGATGGACGTCACCAAGCGCCTGGCGCCTCGGTTGAGTGCGATGGCCATCGCGTCTCCTTCGATGGTGGTGCGAACCGCGGCTCACGGCTTCTCGGTCGCCAACAAGCTCCGGCGAGTGACCATGGCGGTGACCGCTTTCGAGAGCGAAGCTGAGGCGCTCGGCTGGGCCCGCGAGCGACTCGATGCTCCCGCCGCCGCGACAGGCCCATCTGGAGAGCGCGGGCACGGAGCGATGCAGAAGGGAGACTGAGAGGCCTCGGGCCGACGGCCATGGCCTTGGGTGACGAGGTGAAGGAGACTCGGCTCCATGCGTCTGCTCCTTACGCTCCTCCTCTCGAGCTCCGACGGAGGCACGGCCCTCGAGCTCCGCGCGCTCACCATCGCCTCTGGGTTCGACGACGCCACGGTCGACCGTTACGAGAGCGACGCCTTCTTCGGACACTGCTCGGCAACGCAGCGGTCGGTCCGCGTGGGGAAGGTCTGGCGACGAGTGGTCGAGCTCACCCCGACGAAGCGGCGCACGCTCGACGGCTATCTGGGCGCGTGGCGCGGCAACCACGGCTGCACCGCCGACGAGGTGCGGGGTGTGACCTCGCTCACCCGTCGTGGGGTTCGGCCGCCTCAACTGACCTTTGGGGGAAGCTGCGAAGGCGGCGACACCTACCTCCTTCGAGTCATTCTGCTCGAAGGCGTGGCCTACGAGCTTCACGTCGACACCTCGGTCATGACGAAGGTCGAGCTCCGAGGTGAGCTGGAAGACTTGCTCTCGCGGGTCGAGCTCAAGTGAATCTCGCCGCGCCGTAACTCGATGGAGACTCCTGTGCTGATCAACGTCTATTGCACACTCCGTGACCTCCCGCCGCTGACCTTTCCGCACGCGCTGAAGGGTCGTCGCGACCTCGAGGACGCGTGGGTTCACAGCCCTGTCATCACGGAGTACTGATTNNGATTTGTACACCGTGATGACACGCTTGGAGACCCGTGCCCACTCGGTAGCTGGCCCTTTGGGGTCAAGGGCGGAGATGCACACGGTTGCGGACGAAGCTCGAGGGCGGAGGCAGTCGTTCGGGCTATCAGGGCTCCGGGCGAACGCTACGAGCCCCTCATGCGCGCGCACCCTGACGCGAGTGTCGCGGGTCCCGCTCGCTCGCTGGCGAACCTTCCCCGCTGGCCAAGGTTGACGCATGCTCGTGACGCCGTGCCGATCCCGCCTCTTTCGTCTCAGCCCCAGGCCACCCAAGGCTCGCTCGATCACGCGGTGCTCCTGGTGCATGGGCTGGGCGGCGGTCCGTACGAGGTGCAGCGGCTGGCGGAGCGCCTGGCGGCGAGCGGGGTCTCGACCCGCACGGTGCTGCTCCCGGGCCACGGGCTGCCCGGGCGGCGCATGCCGTTCTCTCGGTGGACCGAGTGGTTCGCCGCCGTCAGCCAGGCGCAGGAGGAGCTCGCCTCGCGTCACCGGCGGGTGGACCTGGTGGGCTTCTCGACCGGAGCGCCCCTGGTGCTGCACCTCTGCGCCCATCGGCCGGTCAACGGGCGCCTGGTGCTGCTCGCCCCGTTCCTCAGGGTCTATCGGCCGAGGTTCTCGCCGGTGCGGGCCGAGGTGCTGTTGCGAGCCTTCCCGTTCCTCACCGCCGTGCCGCGCCGACGGCCGCCACTGCGAGATGGGCCCCTCCGCCAGAAGGTCGAACACTGCGCGGGCTACCGCACCTTCAGCCTCAGCTCGGCCAAGAGCGCGCTCGAGCTCATCGAGCTGGTCGAGGCCGAGCTCCCGTCGATCGTCGCGCCGACGCTCATCATCCAGGGCCGGCAGGACACGGTCGTCGACCCGCGGGGAGCGGCCCTCGTGGAGGCCCGCCTCGGAGGGCCACGGCGGCTCTTCGAGGTCGACTCGGATCACCTCCTCACCCTCGACACGAGCGCCTCACTGGTGCTCGACGTTGCCCAGCGCTTTCTCATCGAGCCAGGCGACATTTGTACACCGTGATGACACGCTCGGAGACCCGTGCCCACTCGGTAGCTGGCCCTTTGGGGTAAAGGGCGGAGATGCACACGGTTGCGGACGAAGCTCGAGGGCGGAGGCACTAAGGGTCCCGGAACGTGGCGGCGAGGGTGGCCGAGAGGTCGGCGCGGTCCTGAGTCACCTTCTCCAGGCGGGCCCTGAGGCCGGGCTCGAAGCGGCGGGGCGCGAGCGCGGCGATCGCGGCCTGGGCGTCGGCGTCATTGGGGCCCTCGACGACCTCGAGGAGCGCCTCGAGGGCCGAGTCGCTCCGGTGGAGCCCGAGGGCCTTGAGGAGCACGCCCCGCTCTCTCGACAGGACGCAGGCGGCGAGGGCCGCGACGAGCGCCTGGCAGGCATCGGCCCGCCCCGACTGCCCCAGGCACATGGCGGCGAGCTCGCGGCGTTGCTCATCGCGCCCGGCGAGGAGCGGCACGAAGCGCTCGAGCGCCACCTCGGCGGCGAGGGAGAGCACGCTGCTCATGCACGCGAGGAGGACCAGAGGGTCTTCGTCTCCCACCGCGAGCTTGTGGAGGAGGAGCCCCGCGGCGGGGCGCGACCCCGAGTGCCCCAAGGCCTCGGCGGTCGTGGCCCGCACCGAGACATCAGGATCGGCGAGGAGCGGGCCGGCGAAGAGGGCGAGGTCGGGGTGCCCCAAGCGAGCCAGCGCCAGCACCGCTCGAGCGCGGCAGGGCGCCGCGGTGTCCGCCGGGGCGCCCCAGGCTGGCTCGGGCTGAACGAGGGACGTCGCGGCGACGAACGGCTCGTCGTCCATCGTCTCGGAGTAGTCGAGCGCCTCGAGCACCGCGAGCTTCGCCTGGCAGCCGGGGTCGCGCTTCACCGGATCGTCGAGGAAGCGCCGGTAGGCGGCCTTCAGCACCTGGTTATAGCCCTCGAGCCGCCGGGCCTTGACGAGATGAGCTGCCGCGACGACGAGCCGGGCGTGCTTGCTCGACAGCGCCTCGGTGATGACCTCGGCCGACTCGGGGCGCTGGGGCTCGAGCGATGCCGAGCGCACTCGGGCCAGCTCCGCATCGACGTTGGCTTTTCTCGCGGCCACCTGCGCCAGCGTAGCCGAGCGGCCGGGCCGGCGCTCGCAGCAACCGCGGCCGTCAGTTGGGGGAGTTTGGGCTCGAGCAGGCCTGGAGCAACGCCTCCGTGACTGTGCCAAGAGCGACGACGAGCTCGCACGCTCCTCGTGTTCGACAGCACCCTGCACTGGGTGGCGGCGAAGACACCATTGGGGTCGAGCGCGTAAGGTTCAGAGATGCCCTCCGAGAAGCGCCTGCTCGGCGACAGTCTCTCCAGCGTGCTCGGCGTCAACGCCGCGAGGCACCTGCCCGAAGCCCGCGTCGGCTCCCGCGCCCAGGTCGAGGTGTGGCGAGACGCGCGTGAGTACTCCGTCACCCATCGGGTGCAACCTTTCGGGTGCCAGGTCCGTTCCATGCCTCGGTGACTGGATGGATGGCGACACGTACCGGCTGGCAGTGCTGGCACACAAGAATCGGGTGTTCGGTTACGCCGTTCGGCTGCTGGCCGATCGAGATGACGCGCGCGACGTTGCGCAGGAGGCGCTGGTGAGACTGTGGGAGCATCGAGAGAAGGTGCCGGAGGTCGCCACCGCGCGAGCCTGGCTCCTCAAGACGGCCCACCGCCTCTGCGTGGATCGCGTCCGCGCCTCAGCGTGGGAAGAGGAGCCCGAGCAGCTCGCGCTCGCCGTGGATCCAACCGCGCGCTCACCGGAGGCGACCGCGTCGAGCCGTCAATTGGGCGAGGTGCTCTCGGCGACCCTGGGCGCCATGGCACCCCGCGACCGAGCGGTGCTGCTGCTGCGAGACGTCGAGGGCCTCTCGTACGAGGAGTGCGCCGAGGTGCTCGAGGTCCCGCTGGGAACGCTCAAGGCGATTCTCCACCGGGCCAGGGAGCGTGCTCGCCTCAGGTTGTCCGCCGCGGGGGTGACGCCATGAGCCAGCTCGACTTCACCTGCGCCCTGTGCCGCCGTCGCCTCCAGGAGCGACTCGACGGAACGCTCGGAGAACGGGAGCGCTCCGAGCTCGAGGCGCACCTGACCGGCTGCGCGGAGTGCCGCACTGACGCCGAGGGGCTCAGCAGCTTGGTGAGCGCCCTGGGTGAGCTCCCCGAGCTCGAATTCCCCGACGCTGAGCTCGAGGCGGTCTGGAGTCGAACCATCTCCCCTCCACGCCATCGGGCACCACGTTGGCCCGTGGCCGTGTCGGCCGCGGCTGCGCTGCTCGTCGCCGGGCTCTTCGCCTTCGAACGACGCGACACCGAGGGAGAGCCCACTCCCACTGAGCTCGCCCAGGCCAAGGCAGACCTCGAGCTCGTCACCCAGCTCACCCAGCACGCCCTGCGCGTGACCCAGCGCGGAGCCGTCGACGCTGCGCTCCACCAAGCCGTGAACCCCGCCCTGCAACAGGTCCCCCTCTTTCGGAGGAATTGAACATGTCTGTCTCTCGCCACCCGCCTCGATGGGCGTCCCCTGCCCTCGTGCTCCTCAGCTGCTTGACGCTTCCTCTGCGAGGGGAGGCCGTGGAACCGGCCCAGCCCTCGCCCGGCTCCGTCGACAGCAGTCCTTTCGCTCGTCTCGCCGGAGAGGACGACGAGCTGGTGGAGGTCGACCTCAAGCCCTCGGTGCTGCGGGCGCTGTCCCGGGCCGCCAGCGGCAAGAGCAAAGACGATGGGCGGGCGCTGGCCAACCTCTCGTCGGTGCGAGCCGTCATCGTGGGCCTCGACCCGGCCCGCGTCGACGCCGCGAGCAAGCAGATCGACGCCACGGCCGCCGAGCTCCGCGCCAAGGGCTGGGAGGAGATGGCGCGCATTCGCGAGAAGGGCACCCGCATTCGGGTATTTCTCCTGGGCGACCATGAACGGGTCGCCGGCCTCACCGTGCTGATGCTCGAACGCCAGAGCGCCACGGAGGACGGAGGCACCGCGAAGACTCAGCTCGTGTTCGCCAACCTCACCGGCCCGTTCGACCTCGCGGACTTGGGGAAGCTCTCCGGCCGGCTCGACATTCCCGGGCTCGACACGGCGCTGAGCGGCGCGGGGCGCGACGGTGCGGGCACTCGGAAGAACGGGCAACCCGATGGCGGCGGGAGGGCACCGTGAGCTCGCCCCGCTTCGGGCTCGGGTTGTTGGGCGTGGCGCTCACTGCTCTGTGTGGCTGTCTGGTGAGCCCGGCGAACTTCGCCCGCGAGAAGGCGGCGATCGAAGCGAGTACCGGCCTCTCGCTCGAGCCGACGACCTCCGTGCGGTTGGGCGCGTTGGCGCTGGGCCTGGCGAAGAGCTCGGACCCCCAGTCCCGGGAGTTCCTGGACCAGCTCGAGCGCGTCGAGGTCGCGATGTTCAAGGTGAGCGGCGGGAGCCCGCTTCGAGCGGTCGGGGCCTTCCCTGCCGACCCAGGCTGGACGTGCGTGGTTCAGGCGCGGAAGAAAGATGGAGCAGCGCGCATCTTCCTTGAGGAGACCTCCGGGCGGCTGGGTCACCTCCTCATCGTCACCTCGGCGGGCGACGAGCTCACGCTGGTGCGCCTCGAGGGCTCATTCGACGGGTTGCTCGAAGCGGCGCTCTCTGGGCATTCACTCGTGACGTTCGGCCACGCGGTCGAGAAGACGCCCGAGGTGGACGAGGGCATCGATTGACTCGGACCCGCGATGGATCCAGGCCCTCACTGGCCGAGAGGTGTGGAGCTATGGGAGGTAGAAACGGAGTGTGGCGGGTGGCGAGGAGGAGTACCGGCGGCGGCGGCCGGAAGACACGGTGATGTACGAGGCGGTGCGGCGGGGTTGGCCCCTGTTGAGTGGCTCCATGCCACGACGGGTGCAGGAGCTCCTCTCGACCATGGGCTTCCAGCGCCTGGAGCGGCCGGACCCGCAGGACGCCGAGGCCATCCTGCAGATGTACCGGCGCGGACGGACGCGGAGCGGGCGTCTCCGGCTCCGGAACACGTTCGGCTGCGCCTTCCCGGGGGGCCACCTGTACGCGGTGCGCCGGTACCTGACCCCCGGGGTCCGGGAGGCGCTGCTGGCCTTCCGGTTCATGTCCCTGGTCGCGGAAGGCGACGCCTTCGCGCTGCAGGTGAATCCGTTCATGGGGCCGAAGCCCGGGGACGAGGTCGGCGCGCTCCGCGGGCTGGTCGAGGAGGCGGGCCGGATGGCGCGGGCGCTGGAGGAGGCGAGCCCGTCGTCCGCCCGGAAGGGCCGGGAGGGCCGAGGGTGAAGGTGTGAGTGGCCCCTTGGTGCGACAAAGCTGCCGCGGTATGCTGACTTCATGGATTGGCGGGAGCACATCGAGTCGAGGCCCGATGTCGTTCACGGGCGGCTCTGCATCAAGGGTACGCGCATCCCTGTTTCGGCGGTGCTCGACAACCTAGCCGCCGGTCTCCAACCGGCGGAGATCCTGCGGAGCTATCCCTCGCTGACCGATGACGACCTTCGAGCTGCCGTGGCCTATGCAGCCGAGCTCGTACGAGAGCGTGTCATCGACCTTCGGCAGACGGCGTGAGTCTCCTTGCTCTTCCTTGTTGACGAGAACCTCCCTGCGGAGGTGGCCGACCAGCTTCGCGGTGCCGGCCATGACGCGACGACCGTCTTCGAGCGGCGGCTGGTCGGCCAGATCGACGTGGCAGTCGCCGCCGTGTGCCGAACCGAGCGTCGCGCGCTCCTGACACTGGACCTCGACTTCGCGAACACCTTGCTCTACCGCCGAATGACTACTTCGGACTGGTGGTCCTGCGTCTCGAGCGTCAGGACAAGCCACACATACTGGAGGTGACTGCGAAGCTGATCGCTCGGCTCGTGCAGGAAGAACTGGTGGGCAAGCTTTGGGTTGTCGACGAGGAGCGGATCCGCATTCGTTGAAGCGCAGTGGGTGGTAGACAGGGCTTCCTTGCCTCCCTCTGACCTCGCCCGTGCGGTCGACGCGCTCCGACGGGGCGGCCTCGTGGCGCTGCCCACCGAGACCGTCTACGGCCTCGGCGCCGACGCCTCGAACGAGCTGGCCGTGCGCCGCATCTTCGCCGTCAAGGGCCGCCCGTCGAGCCACCCCCTCATCGTGCACGTGGTGAGCCTCGAGGAAGCCCGACGGTGGGTCCGAGCCGTCCCAGAGACCGCCGAGACCCTCGGACGCGCGCTGTGGCCCGGGCCGCTCACCCTGGTGCTCTGGCGCAGCGCCCTCGCCTCCGACGCCGTCACTGGCGGCCAGGACACGGTCGCGGTGAGAGTCCCCGGGCACCCCCTCGCGCTCGAGCTGCTCGAGGCCTTTGGCGGGGGCATCGCCGCGCCGTCGGCCAACCGCTTCGGGCGGCTCTCCCCCACCACGGCCGACCACGTGCGCGCGGAGCTGGGAGACGAGGTCGACGTCGTGCTGGACGGAGGGCCCTGCTCGGTCGGCGTGGAGTCCACCATCGTCGACCTCACGGGCCCGACGCCCCGCCTCCTCCGGCCGGGAGGCATCTCGGTCGAGACCCTCGAGGGGCTCCTGGGAGCACCTGTACCACTGGCCGGGGCCGCCTCCGACGTCCGGGCTCCGGGGATGCTCGAGTCGCACTACGCTCCTCGGGCCGGCGTTCGACTCGTCGAGGCGGGGTCGGTCGAAGGCAAGGCGCTCGAGGCCGTCGCAGCGGGGCTCCGTCCGGTGATCCTCGCGCCCAAGGGCCTTCGCCTCGACGCGCGCCTCGTAAGCCTCGAGGTGCCCGAGGACGATGCGGGCTTTGCACGGGTGCTGTACGCGCGGCTCCGGGAAGCCGACGAGCTGGGCGACCTCCTGCTCGTGGTGCCGCCGAGCGAGACGGGCCTCGGTCTCGCCGTCGCTGACCGCCTCCGCCGGGCCGCCGCGCCTCGCGGAAGCTAAGACACCTTCCTCGTTGACGTTGACGGCCACGGCGACGGGACGCTCAGTGAATTGCGTTTGGCTGCGCCAACGCAAATCCGCCGATCTTCGCCTCGAACTGCCTGCCGTCCTCCCGCTCCATGAAGTACTCCCCCTGCATCGAGCCGAACGGCGTCTTCAGCATCGCCCAGCTCGTGTACTCGAAGGACTCGCCCGGCATCAGCGTGGGCTTCTTNNTCTTGCCGACGACACCCTCCCCCCGCACCTCCTCGACATGCCCGGTAGCGTCGGTGATGACCCAATGACGCCTCTTCAGCGTCGCCTGAACCTGACCTTCGTTCGAGATGACCACCGAGTAGGTGAAGGCCCACTGCCCGGCCTCCGGGGTGGACCGCTCGGCCCAGAACGTCGCCTTGACTCTGACCCGAATGCCCTCGGTGGTGGTGTCCGACATATGAGCCTCCAGGAGTCACTTTGCCCGCGAGTGGGTCCCGCCGGCCAGCCTGTCTACGTCCTCCTGGGCAAACGCGGGAGGAGGTGGCTCCGCCACGGGCGGCAGGAGCACCGACGCGACCACCGAGGCTCCGAGCGTGACGGCGATGAAAGCCAGCGAGCCCACGATGATGGCGGTGTCGTGCGCCGCAGCCCAGGTGGAGAACACGCGCTCGCCGACGAGCTTCGTCCCGACGAAGGCGAGAATGATGCCCAGCCCCACCTTGAGGTAGTGGAACTTGTCCATCANNTTGCTGATGCCCAGCACCGCGGGGATCGAGTCGAGAGCGAACAACAGATCCGTCGTCTCCACCACGAGCAGCACGAGGAAGAGCGGCGTCACGAGCCACCGCCCGCCTTCCCTGACGAAGAAGGCGAGACCGTGCTCGTGGCCGGACACCCTGAAGACCCGCCGCGCCAGCTTCAAGACGACGTTCGCCTCGGGGTCGACCTCGCCTGTCTCGTCGGAGGAGAACAAGATCTTCCCCGCCGTGTAGAGGAGAAACGCCCCAAAGACGTACATGAGCCACTCGAACTGGGCGACCAGCGACGTCCCCAGGACGATGAGGACCCCGCGAAGCGAGAAGGCTCCGATGATGCCCCAGCGCAGCAGGCGGTGCTGGGCCTCGGGGGACACCCGGAAGTACGAGAAGAGCATCAGGAAGACGAAGAGGTTGTCGACCGAGAGCGCGTACTCGATGACGTAGGCGGTGAGGAAGGGCGCGGCCGCGTGAGGGCCCTCGACGACGAGGAGCAGCGCCGCGAAGCCGAGCGAGAGCGAGACCCACACCGCGGTCCACGCCAGCGCCCGCCGCTTCGTCACCGGCCGTCCCGCCGACACCAGGAGATCGACGGTCACCACTAAAACGACGACGGCGAAGAAGAGCGCCCACCAGAGAGGAGTTCCCACGAGAATCCAAGGTGTATGGGCGACGGCGCTCACCGTCAATCGCGGACGAGCGCACGGCGCCCAGCTCGTCAGTGGTACAGCTTGAAGACGAGCATCGATCGGGCCGGGACCAGGAGCGTGGCCGAGGCGGTGCACAGCGACCGGGTCGTCTCGTGGGCGGTCTCGAGCAAGAGCTCCCACCGGGCACCCCAGGAGCGGGGCGGCATGGTCACCTCGAGCCCCTCGGCGTTGGCGTTGAAGTAGAGCAGCAGCGTGTCGCCGACGATCTTGGCGCCCTTGGGACCGCGTGCTCCGATGGCGTCGCCTCCGAGGAACATGCCGGCGCAGCGGAGCTCGGGGTTCTCCCAGTCGGCCTTCTCGAGCTCGCGTCCCGAGGGGTGGAACCACACCAGGTCCCGGAAGCGGGAGTCCTCCAGGGTCGCCCCGAGGAAGAAGTTGCGGCGCTGCAGCACCGGGTGGGCGTGGCGCAGCGCGATGCAGTGGCGCGTGAAGTCGAGCAGCGACTGCGCCCGCGCGTCGAGGTGCCAGTCGACCCAGCTCGTCTCGTTGTCTTGGCAGTAGGCGTTGTTGTTGCCCTTCTGGGTGCGGCCCATCTCGTCGCCGGCGAGCAGCATGGGCGCACCGACCGAGAGGAAGAGCGAGGCGAGATAGTTGCGCACCATGCGGTCGCGCATCGCCGTCACCATCGGGTCGTCGGTCTCGCCTTCGTTGCCCCAGTTGGCCGACTGGTTGTCGTCAGCGCCGTCGCGGTTCTGCTCCCGGTTCGGCTCGTTGTGCTTCTTGCCGTAGCTGACCAGGTCCCGCAGGGTGAAGCCGTCGTGCGAGGAGATGAAGTTGATCGACGCGGTGGGCCGCCGGCCCGAGAGCTTGAAGAAGTCCGAGCTCCCGGTGAAGCGGTAGCCGACGTCGGCCAGTTGCCCCCCATCGCCCCGCCAGAAGCGGCGCATGGCGCTCCGGTACCGGTCGTTCCACTCGGCGAAGTGGAGCGGGAAGTTCCCCAGCTTGTAGCCGTCGGGGCCGAGATCCCACGGCTCGGCGATGAGCTTCACCCTCGACAGGAGCGGGTCCTGGTAGATGGCGGAGAAGAAGTCGGCAGCAGGGTTGAACCCACCGCGGTGAGTTCGCGCCAGGGTCGTCGCGAGGTCGAAGCGGAACCCGTCGACGTGCATCTCGTTGACCCAGTACCGGAGCGAGTCCATCACCAGCTTGAGCACCTGCGGGTGCTGCACGTTGAGCGAGTTCCCGCAGCCGGTGAAGTCGACGTACTTCGAGCGATCGCCCTCCTGGAGCCAGTAGTACGTCGGGTTGTCGATGCCCCTGAACGACAGCGTGGGGCCCAGCTGGTTGCCCTCACAGCTGTGGTTGAACACGACGTCGAGGATCACCTCGAGGCCCGCTGCATGCAGGGCCTGGACCATGGCCTTGAACTCCGCGACCTGGCCGCCGTGCCGACCGGCCCGCGCTTCCGCGGAGTACGCCGCGTGGGGGGCGAAGAAGCCGATGGTGTTGTAGCCCCAGTAGTTGACCAGCCCGTGGTCGTACACCGACGGCTCGGTGATCGAGTGGTGCACCGGCAGCAGCTCGACGGCAGTTACCCCCAGCTCGACCAAGTGCTGCACCGCGGCCGGATGCGCCATGCCTGCATACGTACCGCGGATCGCCGTCGGGATGTCTGGGTGCTGCTGGGTGAAGCCCTTGACGTGCACCTCGTAGATGATCGAGTCGGCTTGGCGGTACGCGGGTCGCACGTCGGTGCCCCAGTCGAACGACTCGTCGACCGTCACCGCCATCGGCACACTGCCGGCCGAGTCGATGCCACTGGGCTGCGCATGGTCTCCCTGCGCGTAGCCGTAGATGGCCGGGCCGTAGATCACCTCACCGGTGAGGGCTCTCGCACATGGATCGATCAGCAGCTTGTTCGGGTCGAAGCGCATCCCCTGCGACGGGGAGTAGAGGCCCTGCATCCGGACTCCGTAGCGCTGGCCGGGACCGACGCCCGGGACGAAGCCGTGCCACACGCCGAAGTCGCGCTCTGGCAGCACGAGGCGCTCTTCGCTACCGTCCTCGCCGATCAGGCAGAGGATCGCCGCGTCCGCAGACGCGGAGACGACCGAGAAGTTCGCTCCGCCCTCGACGAGTTCGACGCCCATCGGGAAGGGATTGCCCGGAAGGATGTTCATCAGGCGATCCTGTCACGAGCGACGCGCGCTGACCCTAGCGAAGGCGTAGCCGGCGAGCGCGGTGACCGCGAGGATGACGAGGGTGCCGACCGTGAACGCCTCGACCCGCACCTGGTCGAGGCCCCAGACGTCGACGAAGTCGTAGTCGAGGCCGAGCATTCCCTCGATGGTGCCGGGCGCGACCGCGACGATCGTGCCCAGCGCGATCCAGAACATGACGATGATCGTGACGATCCAGGCTCCCGCCCAGCCGAAGGGCACGCGGTAGGGCCGCGGCGTGTCCGGGTAGCGGCGTCGCAGCGCGAGCATGGTGGGAACGATCACCAGGTAGGAGATCAGCAGCGTCGTGGTGGCCATGACGAGCACGACCATGAACAGGCTGCCCGCGTCGCCGTCCGCGCCCGAGAGGATCACGAGCGCGGCGGTCATGAACACGGTCGCGATGACACCCGAGGCGATGTTGACGCGCAGCGGCGTGCCGAACCGCGGGCTGAATCGGCCGAAGTAGGCGGGGAATGCGCCGTCCGCGCCGGCGACCGCCTGCATCCGGTCGGTCGCGACCATCCATGCCGCTCCCTGAGCGAGCAGGACGACGATGAACGTCGCCGCGGCGATGGCCGTCATGGCGCTCGCTGCAGGGCCGTACACACCGAACACGGTGGCGATGGCCGTCATGAATCCGTCGACTCCGGTGATGTCGTCCGCGGGAATGACGAGGAAGACGGCCAGCACCGGCAGCAGGTAGACGGCAGCGGCGAGGAGCCCCGAGCCGGCGATCGAGACGGGCATGTCACGCGTCGGGTTGCGCATCTCCTCGGCCGCGCCGGATGCCGCCTCGAAGCCGGAGAGCGCGAACAGCAGGATGGGCGCGACCGCGAGGAAGCCACCCAGTGTCGGGCTGAAGAAGCCGGGAGCCAGCGGCTGGACACCGTTCTGCAGGGCATAGGCCACCGTCGTGACCGTGAACAGGAGGACGAGCAGCAGTTTGGCGACGGCGCCGACAGTGATGACGTACTTGCCGCGACGCAGGCTGATGATCGCCACCGCGATGGCCAGCCAGATGAAGAGCGCCTGCACGATCCACGTCACTGTCATGTTGCCGTCAAGGTCGAGCAGGTACTGCGAGAACGTCGCCGCGGCAAGCGCCGCGAGGGTGCCGCCGAGCCAGATGGGGTTGGTCACCCAGTAGAAGAAGACCGCCAGCGCACCCGCCAGCCGGCCGAAGGCCAGGCGGACCCACATGTAGGGACCGCCCTCCTCGGAGAACGTCGATGTCAGCTCGGCGAAGACCATGCCGTACGGCACGAGGAACAGCCCGCCCAGCGCGAGCATG
>PMBV01000137.1:3722-5814 GCA_003153055.1 Myxococcales bacterium | reverse complement strand
GACGAGATGCTCGACATGGGCTTCGCCGAAGACCTCGACGCCATCTTGGGTGAGCTCCCCGAGAACCGCCAGTCGGCCCTCTTTTCCGCCACCCTCCCCTCGCGCATCGCCACCATCGCCAACCAGCACCTCGATGACCCGGTGCGGGTCACCATCGCCCCCCGCTCGATGGACTCGGGCACACTGCCGAAGATCCGCCAGGCCGCCTACCTGGTGCGCCGCGAGCACAAGGAGGCAGCGCTCATTCGCCTCCTCGACGTCGAGAACCCCACCTCGGCGCTCATCTTCTGCCGCACCCGCCTCGAGGTCGAAGCCCTCACCGCCGCGCTCAGCCAGCGGAGCTTCGCCGCCCAGGCGCTCCACGGCGGGCTCACCCAGGAGCAGCGGGACATGGTGCTCAAGCGGTTCAAGGCCGGCGCCCTGCGCTTCCTGGTGGCCACCGACGTCGCCGCCCGGGGTCTCCACGTCGAGAACCTCTCCCACGTCATCAACTACGACTTGCCCGTCTCTCCCGAGCCCTACGTGCACCGCATCGGCCGCACCGGCCGCGCCGGGAGAGAAGGCATCGCCCTGTCGCTGCTCGACCCCCGCGAGCTCAGGCTCCTGAAGAACATCGAGCGCACCACTCGCTCCCGCATTCCCCTGGAGCCCCTGCCTGGCCCAGAGGTGCTGCGCGAGAAGCGAGAGAGCGTCCTCGCCGAGCTCGTCGAGGCCCGTGCCATTCCACGCACCACCGCCGCCATGGAGTCACTCCTCAAGCGCCTCACCGAGAAGACCCCCCTCGAGGCCGTCGCCTCGGCGGCCCTCGCGGTGGCCATCGAGCGTATGTTCCCTCCGATGGAAGGCGACGACCTCGACTTCACGCCACCCCAGCGGGAGCGGCGACCCACCCAGGCCGAGCGGCCCGAACCACACCGCCGAGATGCTGGCGGGCCCCGCGTTCCACCCTCCGAGCGGCCTGACGGCGGCGCCCGCCGACCTGCCTTCGGTGAGCGCCGGGAGCAGGCCCGCACCGAGCGTCGCGGCCCTCCATCGCACCAAACCTTGACCGAGCCGGTGAAGCTCTTCATCTCGCTGGGGCTCAGGGCGGGCCTCAGGCCGCAAGACGTGGTGGGTGCCATCGCCAACGAGGCCGGCGTGAGCTCGAGAGACATCGGCCAGGTCGAGATCGGCGACGAGCACACCCGCGTCGAGGTGCCCGCGGAGGTCTCCCAGCAGGTCATCACCGCCCTGCGGAACACCACCCTGCGCGGACGGCGCTTCGCCGTCGATCTCGAGCGAGAGCGGCCTGCCCCCAAGCCAGGAAAAGCCGCCCCGCGACGCCGACCCTAGCCCGTTTTCGCTCTCCCCGGGGTGCCTCGAGACACACCCCCGTGACGCTGAAGCGGCCCCAGCCTGCGTTCGGGTGACTCGGTCAGCCCCCCCCGTGGCAACCTCGCCTCTCAAGGCCGAGGCTGGTCAAGGGGCGATGGAAATGGTGAAACGGCGGTTTCGGTCTGATAGGAACCATCCATCGTTTAACAGGAGCACCTCCACCTCATGGCCACCCAGTTGGTGATGTACGAAGAGGAGTTCCACCGGATTAACGCGGTGTGCGACCGCCTCACGAAGGACGCCAACGCGAAGGTGGTATTCCTGGTGGACAAGAACGGCCAGTTGATTTCGGCCGCGGGGCAGACCCACAACATCGACACGACCTCGCTGGCCTCGCTGACCGCTGGTAATGTCGCTGCCATGGGGGGGCTGGCCAAGCTCATCGGCGAGAACGAGTTCCCCAACCAGTTCCACGAAGGAGCGAAAGACTCACTGTACATGACGCTGGTCGGAGGCCGGGTGGTGCTGGTGGTCATCTTCGACAACCGCACGTCGCTCGGCCTGGTACGACTGCGCATCAAGAAGGCCTCGGACGAACTGGAGAAGATCTTTCAAGCTCTGGCCGCACGTTCCTCGGCCCCTGGCGCCGGCTCTCCATTCGCGGAGATCTCCGACGCAGACATCGACAACCTGTTCAGCGAATAGGCGACCGACGAGCTCGAGAACGAAATGTCCTTCATCAACTACTCAAGCCGCGAGATCAACTGCAAGATCGTCT
>PMBV01000137.1:0-3675 GCA_003153055.1 Myxococcales bacterium | reverse complement strand
AGCCGCAAGCTCATCTTGAAGGGCGTGGACGGCGTGGTCTTCGTCGCCGACTCACAGGTCGAGCGCATGGAGGCGAACATCGAGTCGATGGACAACCTCCGGGTCAACCTGGCCGAGCAGGGGTACGACCTCAACAAGGTCCCCTTCGTCATCCAGTACAACAAGCGCGACCTCCCCAACGCCGTGTCGGTGGAGGAGCTGCGGAAACAGCTGAACCCCCGTGGAGTGCCTGACTGGCAGGCCGTGGCGCCCACGGGCGTCGGCGTGTTCGACACCTTGAAGGCGACGGCCAAGCTGGTCTTGAGCGAGCTGAAGAAAGGCGGCCAATGATGCGAGGTCGGGTGCTCGTCGTGGCAACGGTGTTGTCCGTCACGCTGCTCGCCTCCGAGTCTGGAGCGCAGGCGGCCGCCACACCCTCACCCGACCCAGCGGCGCCCGCGAGCGCCGACCCAGCCCAGGCCCAGACCGCTGACGAAGCGTTCCAGACTCGGGTCAAGACGCTCGAGGAGCAGGTGGTCGATTTGAAGGAGAAGATCTTCCGCACCAAGGCCCGGCTGTTGTTGCTGCAAGAGACGGTCATCGGCGGCGACCTGTCGAGCGGCGCGCGGGCGGTCATCTTCCACCGCAACGAGATGGGGGCCCAGTTCGTGCTCGAATCGGTGGCCTACGCCCTCGACGGCGCCCCCATCTACACCAAGGTCGATACCCAGGGAGACCTCGACAAGCGCGAGGAGTTCGAGATCTTCAACGGCCGCATCGTGCCGGGCAATCACCAGATCGCCGTGCGCATGGTGTACCGGGGCCACGGCTACGGAATCTTCAGCTACCTCGAGGGGTACAAGTTCAAGCTCCAATCGAACCAGACGTTCGCCGCTGAGGCGGGCAAGGTGACGACCATGAAGGTGGTCGGCTTCGAGAAGGGTGGCATCACCGCCGACATCAAGGACAAACCCGCCATTCGGTACGACATCACCACTGCGAAAGATCAGGGGCTCAACAAGGCCGAACCGAAGCCCGAGGCCCAGGCGACCCCACCGGACGAGAAGAAGTAGCCGCTGAAAGCTCCCATGAGACGCGCGACACTCAACGGGTGGGGAGTGGCGGTGACCGCGTTGACCGCGTTGGTCGGGGCTGGCGCCGAGAAGGAGCGCGCCGCCGAGCTCGCCACGCGCGTCGAGGAGCTGGCCCGGCACGTCGAGACGGCCCGCAACAACATCGACCTGGTCGAGAAGCAGTACACCCTGCGCGACGAGCCGTCTGACGAAACCGGTCGGCTCCAGCGGTTCTCCAGCGCTGAGATCCAGTACCTTTTGGGCGACTTCACCAGCGCGGCGGTGCTGTTCTACGACCTGGTGGCCAACCGAGACTTCCAGGCCTCGCCCCGGTATGCCGACGCGCTCTTCTACCTGGCCGATTCGCTGTACCAGCAGAAGAACTACCTCGGGGCGCGCCTCTACCTCCGCCAACTCCTCGGCCTGAGGGGCGCCCACTACAAGGAGGCGCTGGCGCGGTACTTGGAGATCGCCGGGCGCCTCAACGAGTTCGCTGGCATCGACGAGTACATCAACCAGGCCCGGGGTCTGTCGGGTGGTCAGCTCCCTCCCGAGCTGACCTACGTGTACGCCAAGTGGCTGTTCCGCCGGCTCGACCTTCCAGTGGCCGAGCGGGTGCGCCGCTCGCAGGCCATCTTCTCGATGCTGGCCGAAGACGAGACCGGGCCGTTCCGCGACCAGGCGGCCTTCTTCATCGGCGTGGGCTACGTGCGCGTCAAGGAGTGGGACAAGGCCATCGAGCAGTTCAAGAAGGTCGCCAGCCACGACCAGAAAGATCCCCGCGACGAGAAGGTGCGGCAGGTGCGCGAGCTGGCTGAGCTCTCGATGGGGCGCGTGTTCTTCGAAGAGGGCCAGTACGACGAGGCCATCGACCACTACGCCCGGGTGCCCCAGCAGTCCGACAACTTCCCCGACGCGCTCTACGAGGTGTCCTGGGCCTACGTGCGCAAGGGCGAGCTCGAGAAGGCGAAGAACGCCACCGAGGTGCTCCTCCTGGTGGCCGAGAACTCAGTGCTGGCACCGGAGGCGAAGATCCTCCAGGGCACGCTGCTCCAGAAGCTGATGCACTACGACGAGGCCATCGACACCTACAACCAGGTGATCAACACCTACGCTCCGGTGCGTGACGAGATCGACGCGCTCCTCTCGGTCAACCAAGACCCGGTGAAGTATTTCGACGAGCTGCTCGCCCGCAACGAGAAGACCCTCGACGTCACCAAGCTGTTGCCCCCGGTGGCCCTCAAGTGGGCCAGCACCCGGCAAGACGTGGCCGACGCGATGGAGATCACCTCGGCCCTCGACCTCGGACGCCGGGGTATCGACGATTCACGCGCCATCGCCGATCGCATCCTGAAGTCCCTCGAAGAGCGGGGCCTCGAGAGCTTCCCCGTGCTGCAAGAAGGCTACACCCGCGCCGACGCGGTAGACACCAACCTCACCCAGGCCGAGGAGGGCCTCACCCGGGTAGAGGCCACGCTGGCGGGAGCCTCGCTCTCGACTGAACAGTCGCGGGCGCTGGCCGAGCTCAAGACCAGGGCGACGGCGCTCAAGCAGCGCATCGACACCATGCCCACCACCACCGAGGAGCTCAACGCCCGACGGGAGCGCATTCAGTCGCAGATCGACGGCCTCGATCGCCAGGCGTTCCAGCTCGGCGTCGACGTGCAGTCACAGGCCGCTCAGCTCATCGCCATTCGCAAGTACGTCGACGACACTCGGTCCCAGCGCCGAGACAAGGTCGAAGACGAGAAGGCATTCTTGGAGAAAGTCTCCTTCGAGCAGCGGGCCCTCGACGGCATTCAGGCCTCCCTGGAAGAGCTGAGGAGCCAGCTCCTCGACGAGCGCACCAACGCCGACAAGGCCATCGGCGGCGAAGGCCTGCTGCGCAAGGAGTACGCCGCGATCATCGACCAACAGCAACAGCTCGTGGCCTCGGTGCGCGGAGGGCTGGGGCCTGACGCCCAGAAGGTGCTGCTGCGCACCGACGTGGTGCGGGCCGACGCCCAGGCGGTGCGTGATCGGGTCGCGCGCTCGAAGGCCATCTTGCGCGAGCGAGTGGCCAAGCGGGCCGAGAAGCTCCGCGAGCAGGTGATGATCGAGCAGCGGCTCATCGACAGCTACGCCAAGGAGACCGAGACCGTGACCCGCGACACCAGAAACCTGGTGGGGCGCATCGCCTACGACAGCTTCAAGCGCGTCCGGCAGAGCTTCTACGATCTGGTCCTCAAGGCCGACGTGGGCGTGGTCGACGTCTCGTTCCAGCGCAAGCAAGACAAGACCTCGCAGATCCAGAAGCTCGCCGCCCAGAAAGAGCGAGAGCTCAAGGGCCTCGACGAGGAATTCAAAGAAGTGCTCAAGGACGTGGACTGATGCGAGTCCTTTGGCTCACCGTGGTGGTGCTGGCCCTGACGTCGGAGCCGTCGCGCGCGGCGGCTGACGGAGGCGTCGCGACTCCTCCCCCAGCCGACGCCAAGGCCGACACCCCGCCCCAGACTGGGCCCAAACCAAAGTACTTCGAGGGCATGGGCCGCACGCCCGAAGAGAAGGCCATGCTCGAGGAGGTCTCCCAGGCCATCGCCGAGTACGAGGGCGAGGCCAAGGAGTTCAGGCGCGAGATCCAGCT